>JAQBYG010000028.1 GCA_027620445.1 bacterium | reverse complement strand
GATGCTCCTTTGTCATTGGAAACAGCGACTCAGCTTTCTGAGCCAGACCTGGCTGCCCTTCTAGAAGCAGAACAATCACTAGCTCTGCTACATAGTGATGAAGCACAAGAGCTTGCGCGTCGTTTTTCTCGACAACAAATCATGGATGCAGAAGTAAAAGCAAAAGGAATTGCCCAAACCCAGGTTGCAACATTACAACAATCGGCGCGTGAAGCTCTGATAAACCTTAGCGTAGATGACCCCGAAGAAGAAGATGTGGCAGAATATTACAACCTGATACTCGCGCCCATAGATTTACTTATCCTCGGTTTGCTGAATGCAGAAAACCCAGCGGTGGCATCGCTCATCGAGTACCTGTCCCAAGAAACGGGTGTGGAGCAACAAGCAATTATAAACGCACTTGCTGATTACCAAGCTTTGTTTGCAGCTTGGAGAACGCCGCAAACTACGCCAAATGCTCGAGCTACCGATCTCGATGGGAGAGGGGCTCATCGTGAACAAACGAGTAGACAGGTGCTTTTGCAGATACGAGAAGTGCTAAATCGTGCAGAAAAGCGAGGGTTTGGAGCAGCAGAACTTCTGGGACAGATCTTGGAGAGTAGTTCCACATCTCCAGGAGACTGGGCGATCACTGCAAGTTTAGTGGCAGCCTTGACACATCTACAACAGGATGGTCAGACCAGAGCGGCTTTTGATAGAGTGCTTACTGAGTAATAATTTCTCAGCTAAGTAACTGCAGTTGCAGAGGTTGGTTTGTAGATATGCCCAACATGCGGCATCGCCTCGCCAAGAGCCGTGGATCAGCAATCTCTTCTCGAGTTAGTGGCAACTGATGACCTAGTGCTTGCGCAGCATCGGCAAATGTTTGCAGTGCTCTTTCTTGATGTTGTTCATCCCCAAATTGCAACCTTGCTTGGTCGCCCCACAGCTGAAGCAAAGCAAGTTGACGAGCTGGGTCAGTACTTTTTTCTAAAATACCTGCTAATGCCTCAGCCTGCTGCGAACTAGAAATACGCATATACCTGTTGTCGTCGGTATCCGCTGCAATCGCCTGATTTTCGGCTACTACCGCTAGAGCAACTTCTTCTCTTCTGGTTTGAATTGGTGCGGCAATCTTGTCGCCCAACAATCCAGCACCTTTTCTAATCTCTGAGTCCTCCTCATTTTGTACAAACGCCAACTCCTCTAGAGTCTGATCTGATTGTGTACACACGGCCTCCAACTGCAAATCTACCTCAGCTTGTCGTTCCTCGGTGAGCTCTGCTATCTCCGCTTGCACTAATTGCCAAGTCACTCGAATCTGTTGCTGTTCTGCGGCTGACAAAATTGCCGTCGGCAAAGCGTTTGTTCGGGTGATACATGCCTCCATATCCTCTCTCGAGAGTCTGCCTATCTTTTGCAGAGTTTGCTCACGCAATTTATGTCCTTCTGCACGTACTGGCTCATCAACTCGCAGATGATTTATTAGAATGTGCGACAAAAATAATGCAACTTCTGGTCTACCCAAAGTCATACATTCCCTGTGCACGAGGCGCATTCTTTCTATCAGCTGTCCCAGGCTAAAATCCATACTAACATCAAAACCAAAAATGAATGGGTCTACTGTTAGAATTTTGTCCAGAGCAAGCAGCTTTTCTTTTGGCGACCTGTCCTTGTCAAAGAGTACTTTCATTGATACTCTCATATCATCTGGCGATAACTGGTCAGCAAATGGTCTCAAATCTGGATACAATGCTATAAGACCAGTTGCAAATGCCGAATACGGCACATGCTCTTCATTCTTTGCTCCCTGCCAGATTCCACGACTAGCAATTGCAGCACTTTGGGTCACCCTCGAGTAGAAAGCGTCCTTTAATCGTTGCCACCAATTACTCACCGGCAATTCTTGTGGCTGCATAAAGCGTGCCTCACTTCTATCAAGCGCAATTGATCTTTTCACATCAAGTTGTGTCTGCACCAAACTTAATTGGTTCCAGGTAAGATCAGCAGTGAGTGTCGTTTTAGAAATATCGAGCCCTACCTGGCCATGACTTGTTGCTCCATGTTCTCCATTTGTTCGTAACTCAGACAGCCACTGCTCAACTGTAAGGTCATCTGGGTATCCAAACAGTGACACATTGGTGACTTGCGCTGCTGACCCAAATACAAAGCCCAGGACAGCTTCGAGCACCATCGCCTGTGAGTTACAACGCCCAGACAGCACTCCCTCATCATTGAGCGCAAACAAAGAAGAGAGCGGATCACTTACACTCGCGTCATACGCTCTATGCTGGGCTAAGTACTTGAGCACTTTGTCTAGTTCAGCAACAATCTCGACCACTTGACTGTCAGTAAGTTGTTCTGGATCGCTACCCTGCACGAGGTGACGTATCTTTTCCCTCGCCACCAAAATCGGTGACTGCAAAGCCTCTTTGGAACGCAAAAATGTAAGTTTTTTTTCGGTGGCCTTGTGCAACGAATCTATAAGTCGAAACACGTATGCCTGCGCTGCTGTCTCGACAATCTGAAACAATAACTCCACCACAAACTGCTTTGGTACCTCACCAAACACAGCCATAAAAAGCGTAAAAATGCCGGAGATGTCTTTTTCTGATAACCTAGCTGGCTCAGAAAATTCTTGTGCTGCTGTAAGAGCAGCAGTCAGGTCTGCGGTATTTTTGACTTCAGCAAATAAGGCTAGGCGGACACTCGCTAGTTGCTCAATAAATACTCCCAATTCTGTAGCAAACGGAGCACCAAGCGCAGCTTCAAGTGCTGCAAATGCTTCTCCCATGGTCTGCAATGTTATTCTTTCTGGTCTCTGCATAATTTCTGTAGTCATTGCTTGCAACTCCGGAGAAACTCCTCGTTCTTCTGCGGAAATAGCTGTGCTAGGCATTTCAAAAGCCAACGCTTTCTCTGTTTCTGGCTTGGCAACTGCAGGCAATTTCGGTTCTTTTTCTTCTTTAGAAAACGAATACGGATACAAAATGCCATCTGCTCCTAAGAAAAGTTTGTCTTCCATACCTGGAGGAACTGCAGTTGCGCGAACTTGCAAAGGAAAAAGTTCTTGGTCATGGCGAAGTAGTTGGGCGGGATCAGCGTTATTTTCGGGCAACAACAACTCTCGCCAAATATATGCTTGAACCTCTTCTTGTGGCAAGCTTAAAACAGAGTGCTCCGTCAGATCAGGACTTATTGGAAATGGACCATCATACAAATTTATCACATCTGGATTATCAATAATATTTGTAACTTGCTTTATCGCTTTTGTAATCTCACCAGAATACAGCTCTCGCTGCCAAGCAGGCATCTTGACACACATCTGCAGCATCGCACCAAGCACGTGCCTTGCACCAGCTAGTCCACCACTGCGCAGATCAAAGGCCTGTCTATCCTCAGGGTTATAGTCTTGCGCCTCAACCAGTTTGAAGTGATAGGTAAGTGTTTCTGCTAGCAACATAAATGAATCAAAGTAATCTAAGAAAATAGGTTGCACAGTTGGATCAAAAGGTTCCGCTTCTGAGATAGGTCTGTTAAATACTATTGTTTCCATATCTCCAAGTAATAACTGCCAGTTACTTAACAATGCGTTGGCCCCGCTCGACATTGCATATCTACCAATTCCATTTCTTTGAAGCGTCTGAACAAGATTTCTATAATACTTACCTAAAAAACCAGATTCTTCTGTTAGCCCTTGCTCATGTTCCCATCTTCTGTATGCGATTATATCTAGTCCAACTAAAGGAGAATGAACTCGCTCCTCCCAACTACTTCTATCCCAGTGGTTTCTAGCCCTATGTCTCAATTCTTCACCTGCGCACTTTTGCCTATTACGAGCTATAACAGCTTCTATGCCCTCAAGACGCGGGTGCTGCAGCATAGTAACATCTGGCACAACATCATAAGTATTTGCAGTTTCTCTCATCAAACTCATGAGCTCGCCAGTGTCATCAGATCCAATTCCCCATGCACCATCTGGGCTAAAAAGTAACCTCTCCAAAGGGGTTCCTTGAACAAGTGCGCGCAATGTATCTGGTCCATCCGCAACTGCACTAAGAAGCTCATGCGTGTTTGGTAGCTTGCCCTCTTTCTTGCTACTCCAGCCCTTCTGCTTGCTACGAAGTATTGCTAAGTTTGTGAGCTGCCAAATCACTCTCTGACGCATATTCATGCTTGTATTCGATGTTTCATATGGAGGAGCATCCTCAGGACCAATATTTGGGTTCTGCAAGAATCCAATCAACTGCTCTAACACAGCATGCTCTTGATCTTCTAGCGAACTTCCATCCCCAGGAAGCCAGTCTTCCTTGAGATTTTCTGGATGCGGCCCCCTACCATCATTACTAGTAGTGGCGCCAAAAGGTTGTCCAGCCAGAAATTGTTTTATCTCTCTATACGGTTGACTTGCCAAATGCATAACCTGCATCTCAGACTCAAGTCGCTTCCACTCTGAGATTGCTAACTCCCAGTCTTTTTGTTCGCTACTTAAAAAAAGTCGGACGAATGCAGCCGCAAATACATATCTGCCAGCATACGCAAATCCGTCCCCAATAACAGCTTGAGCTCTCTCGAGATTCATAGGCTCGATTGTCGCTGGCTCTAACTCGGAATATGTGTAGCTTTTGAAAGGTAATGACTCAGAGGGCGGCAGAAAACCTCTTTGTATTATAGATACTAAGTCATGAGGCCACTGCGTATTGACCAAAATAAAGTATGGACGATACTCCTGCTGTGTCTCAAAAAGTAAACGCGCCATCGGTTCTGGAACATTGCTCGTTAACCCTGTTCTCCATACTTCAAAGTGCCGAGCTACGAATTTTTCTCTTCTTTGTTTATCTGCATCTGTCTCAGGCTGTATGCGCTTCGCTTCTTGCGCTTGGTGTCTTGGGTCGACGGGCAGCTCTGGCATTTCTTCAGCAACAATCAGTTTACCATCATGTCCTACAACAGTAGTTGTTTCTGAAAAACCCATACAGTCTCATCATCTCAAAAAACGAGACAAAAAGCTATATCGGACACGCCCCGCTCTCGCACTGCAAGTGCACATAATCGATGTCTTCAAACAGCGTCTCGTCTTTCTCTATTTCGTCGAGCACACGCATGAACTCACTGATCGTAACCGGCTGCTCTGGCTGGTACTCGTAGGCCGTCGCATCCTGCTGTGGCATGACCGAACAGCATTTGATCAGCCCCTGGTACTTGCGCACCATCTCGGCGTACTTTTTGTAGCTGGTTTTGGTCGGGTCGTACTTGAGGGTGTACGAGACTTGATTGCCTGTATCTTCGAGTGGCTTGTTACTTTCGTCGACACCGACAATCCAGTACTTCTCGAGCAACATTAACCATTTGTACTGTTCTTCTGGCGTGGCCTCGGCAGCGGTGACAAGCTCACCATTCATACCCAGTCGGCAAATGAGTGGCTGGGTTGGGAAACCAACGGCGGTAGAGCCTTGGTAGCTCTGGAGCTCTTTGACTGGATACCCTTTATCCTTGTATCGTTTTACCTGTGGATCATCGGAGCGATACTGCACCCAGCGGATGTACTCGCGCATGCTTGGGAGGTGTGCGCCCTCAGTCAGGGCAAACAGCTTCGAGATCGTGCCAGACGGCTTGATCGTCGTGTTGGTGTGTGGCACCGTCACCTTGAGCTTCTTGGAGTACTCGGCTGCTTCCTCGACCACTGCGCGCTTGAAGCGAGCGATTGTCTGCCAAAATACTTGGGATTTTTCTTCGTCGATCAGATCGCGGAAGGCAAAGCCAAAAGTATTCCAAGCAAATTCGTGAATTCCGGTCATGCCGACGCCAATACGGTTGGTGCGCTTGACCTCGCGGTTGTAGAGGCTATCCATAAAGGTGTTGACCCGGATGAGGGCGCGTGTAGCGGCGCGGAAGCCTTCTTCGGCGTCGTCGATCGTCGGGGCATAGTAGGGGACGACGTCGGCGATGACACAGTAGCCACCGAGCATATTCAATGAGATCTCGCCGCAAGGGTTGGGGATCTGCGAGTAGACCTTGGCACCAGCGTTGCGCGCCAGGTGCGAAAGCATTTTCTCGGTTCGCTTGAGCGGTTGGTATTTTTTGCTCTGGGCATACTTGCCGTCTTGATAACCGTCATAACCATCGTCGTTCTGGACCAAGCGGTGTTGGTTGATAAAGCCAGGTTCGCCCGTGCCATCTTCGTAAGAGGCCTTGAGGATCAGATCAAGCACTTTGCGAGCGTGACCACTCTTCTGCTTCCAGAACTTTTCATCTACCGCAACAGAGTTGTTGGCACTCCATAAGAAACCGCCGCGTTTGATCGAGATAAAGTCAAAAATCTCTGGATCACTCCAAGTCTTGGTCGCGATACGCGCACTGCGGCGCGCACCACCGACAAGCACGCACTCTGCGAGGTAGTGATCAACAAATATGGCCTGTTTCCAGGGAGATAAACCTGCGCCCTTAATAGTTGTTAGCTTATCAATCGAGTTCATGAGCGGCTTAGGACCAGAGCTTGGTCGATCCTGCATGCCTTTGATGGGCGCTCCTTTAGCGCGCACTTGGGAAAAATCGAGGATTAACAAATCATCTTTATACTTCTTCTCGTAAGCCATGATCTCGATCATCTCGATTGCCTGCGCCCAGCCTTCACGACTATCTGGTACATGAAACCAGTGAATGTTGTCGCCCGTACCGTACTTATGCTCTGCGTCGCGCACGCTCTCGTCGGTACCCCAAACAAAATCGGGATGATCTGCTTTCATCACACAGCGGACGTTTGGCATGTTGTCCCAGTTGACGACACACATATCGTCGTCGTAAGGACGACCAACGCCTGAGCCATTCATGAGTAGGTAAAACAACGTGTAGGAAGATGATGCTGTGCTGCAGTTAGTAAAAACCTCCATGTTGCGATCTTTTTGGGTCTTGTCGCCATGCTGCAAGTGTCGGCCAGACATCAGAACAGAGCCGTTCGCGATGTGTTTGGCGAGCAATGTACGCTCTGCTGCTTTGTGAGCTGGAAACTTGGAACCCAGTAATCCCGTATTGCCCTCGGCAACGCGTTCTGCCACTTCGCGCCAAGTCTCCCAACGCTCTCGTTTTGTCGTCTTGTCGGCAATTCTGCGCAGATACGTTCTGCGCGCCACCGCTATACCCATACCACCATCGAGCTTGCGGTCGATGAACTTCATTTTTACTTTTGGAAGGTTTTTGGTTGCAGGTGACATTACGTTCCTTGGTTGCTTGGTACTGAAGTTAAACGATCAAGTTCATTGCGAAAATCTTCGACACTATCAAAATCTCGGTACACACTGGCAAAAAGGAGGTATGACAGCTCGTCTAGCTTGCGTAAACGGTTGAGCACCAAATTGCCAATTTCCCAACTCTTTACCTCTGGTGTTTCCTTGCGACGCAGGCGGCGTTCGACATCATCGAGCAAGTCGTTGACGTCACTCATGGGGATTGGCCGCTTCCAGGTTGCTTTCATAATGCCACGTTGTAATTTTTCTCGGGAAAAATCTTCTTTTGTCCCGTCTTTTTTCAACACTTTGAGGTCTATGCCCTCTATGCGTTCGTAGGTTGTAAAACGCTTCTCGCAGAGCCCACACTGGCGCCTGCGACGAATTGTTGTTTGGTCTTCTGCCTCGCGGGAGTCGACAACACTAGTCTCTGCAGTATCGCAGTATGGACACTTCATACCATCCTTACGTATCAAATATGCAAAAACACTTCAATTTGTGTTTTAGCGAGAACCTTTGCACAATATGTTGTACTTTTCAGTTCTTTCGGACAACAAGAATCTCACATTCTGTGAGAGGCGTCAACTGATATAAAAGATATCAATAAGGAACGAACTAGAGAGTCTCAGAAGGAAGATTTTGGTAGAGCGAAGTGCTCTGTACGAGCATATCTTTCACTTGCTGTTGGTCGTCCATGGGAAAGGATGAAAGTAGTTGAGTTGTCCGCTTAATATGAGCGCGCAGCGCGCGACGCAAGTACTGCAGAGTTTCCGCAGACAGGTCTTGAGAGCGAGCTTCATCGTTGGCGAGGAGTAAGTAGTGCTGAGACTTTTTGAGCGTGACCAGCGCGAGTTGTGGCTTACCTTTTTCTAAGAGTTGCTCGACAGCTTCTAAACGATCAAAAGCGAAGGAAACTTGTTTTACCGCCTTCTCTTCTTGGGGAGAGATAAAGAGTGCTACTCTATCGACCACCATGGTGGCTGGGTACAACACGTGATCTGGGAGCATCCGCGAACTCACATACATGGTTGTTTGATCGCCTGCTGGAGCATCAAATGCGTACGGCTGGCTAGCAGATAATAAAGAAAATCCCAAAATACCGACGCCAAACAGCAAGCTGCCGAGACACGAGAGCACTTTTATTGGTTTAGATACCATATTTTTTTCTGTCAGCACGCCAGGAGGTGCAGATTCTAACACGTCTAGTGCCAATTACCAACCATAGCTCAAGAGCACCAATCCCCAGATTGCGTGACTGAGCACCAAGGCATAGGCATTTTTGCGGGCAGCAAACAAATACGCCTGGCCAAATGCAAACAAGAATAATAAGAAGAGTACACCTGATACTGCACCGACCTCAAATCGTAAAAAAGTGTTGGGAATATGAAACAGCACAAAAATAGTACTGGTCAACACCGCCTGACGAGTCAGTGACCAGTTGGGATATTTTGCTCTGATCATCGTCATAGCAAAACTATAAAATACTAACGTCTCCCAAAAAGCCGTACAGATCGCGAGCACAAACTCCCCCCAAAACTCTGGGGCTGCAAACAAAGGTGTTGCTTGCAGCAGCGTTCCCTTACTAAACACAGAGAGAATGGCAGCCACGAAGCCGAATACCCCTCCAATCGCTATACCGAGCAGCAAACCTTTGTACAACCTACCGGGCGCAAAAGAATCGACTATTTCTTTGTTTCTGGTCATGGTCACAAACAACCAAACTGGCACACCAAAAAATAACGCTTTACCGATCGACTCGTCAAACCAAACGGGAAACGCAAACAGTGAGCGATACAACATCCACAAAATAAAAATGAGCGTTAAAACAGGAAAAAATGCTATGCTGGCTGCCTTGGGATACGAAGAAGGTGTGTTATTTTTTTTGCGTGATGGCATGTACGACTCGCTCCAGTGATTCCTGCTGATTGCTCGCAAAAGTATCTATCACTAGATCGTACAAATCCTGGTGCCAAAAATCAATTGGATCACTCGGCCTCATTGTACCGGGTTTGACCACCCATTCTTGCCACTGGTCCTTGTACATGCGTCTCCATTTTTGTGCGTTCACCTCATAGCGATAATTCATATTCGCAATTGCTTTGTCTGGTGTCACCCCATCGCGGTTGACAATTCGATCAACCCGGACTGACTTATCACTGCACTTCATCAAAATCTTGAGCGTTCCTGGTACTTGCTGGGCAAGAAAACCCGAGAGCCACGACTCGAGAATCCATCTCGACTCCGTTTGTAATTTGTTGCGCATATCCATATCAACCTGTAAATCAAAATCGTCGGGATATGCACCGGCACTGTGATGTAAATCTCCTTCTACGTCTAGACCCTGCTTTTTGGCATACTCTCGCATATACCCGCCCCCGCTATAGCCCACCCAGCCATCAAACTTCAGCGCCTCACGCAGAGAATCCAACATTGTCGTAGAACCAGAACCAGGCAAACCAGAAATTGTTATGTTGTTGTACAAGTAATTATCATGCATAACCTACCTTAGAATAAGATGTCGCGCATTATACGCACAGGACGTCTATTTACTCAAGCACCCTTCTCTTTACGTTGGATAAGCAGTTCATCCCACCGACAAACAACTGCTGCCTTCATTGTATTTATGAGTCTTTCCAAGCACTTGCCAGCTGCGGGAAGATCGATGCGGGAAACCTGTTTGGGGAAAAAGTGAAAAGTCTTATTGCGACACTCCAGCCAAGTTTCCCACAGCATTCTCGCAGTCCCATCGCCACACAACCGCGCAATATCATTGTAGAGCCACCACTCATCTCGCTGATGGTCGCGAACATCTGGGTTTAGCGCACGACCAATGCGAAAACGCTTGCCTTCATATGTTTTGGTAGTAATCAGTCCTAGATCATAAAAATACTGCTTGAGAAAACCCTCGTACCCTTTGGACATAGGAAACACAACAAATGAGTAGTCTGCAAATGTTCCTGGAGATTTGAACTCGCGCTCGTATAAAGTGAGAGCGGTGGTAACTTGCGCCTGCACATCTGGCAAGAGATACGAGCTCCACGAGGCATTGCCTAACTCGAGTAAGAATTGTGGGGATGGAGACATAACTTCTGCTACACTAGTAGTCTTAAAAGCATACATGAAGTTCACTAGGCAATACAAGCAAACGGGCAAGGATCTACGGCGAATTATTGGCGGGTTATTTATTGGTGTGACAAAGAAAAAAAAGAACCGGTGGCGAACAGTTCACCCTTGGGTAT
>JAQBYG010000004.1 GCA_027620445.1 bacterium | reverse complement strand
GTTCCACGTAACACGGGTCGGGTTCGCAAGATGCCGAAAGAAAGATTAGATCTCACTGATACAAAAAATTGGCAAGAAACGCTCGACTCTCAAAGGAAATAGATACTCAATTACTAGAGTCTAAAATCTTGTCTAATTCTTCTGCTGTATAGCACGGTTCTCCCGCATACCCGCCGCAAAACAAGCCTTTTAGATGAAGTTCTGGTTTAAACTGATCTCTGCACCTCCTGTACGGCTGAGTGCCAGGGTATGAGTAACCCGGAACAAAGCAAGCGTTGAAGCTGATATGTTTCTCTACATGAACAAAAAGAAGAGAGTTGAGAATTAAAAAAACGATAAGTAAGGTCGAGACAAGAAAGAAATGGATCTTCTTACTTTTTGCTAAGAGTAAGAGAAATGTTGTTGAGAAAATGAAGATACAAAGTGCGTTGATTGTTCCCAAATATGGTGAGCTAAAAGAAAAAGTCCATGAACCATGGTAGGTCGATAAGAAACTTGGAATTATAAAAGCATATCCGAGTACGGTGTAAATCAGGGCAGTACGAAAGAAAATCTTTTTCCAATTAAACTTTTTCTGCCAACTCTTTTTCGCCATGTGATTACTATAGCAGTTTTGTCTTCTCTATCCCCACCGTCTCCCGCACAAAAAAATCTACCCCGTCGCAATCCAGCACTACATAGGAAGTATTTTTGACTGCACCATGAGGCAGTTCATCGTTTGTCGCATACCCCAGTTTGACAAGTAAAGCTCTGATGGTGCCAGCGTGCGAAACAGCGAGTATGTTTTTCCCCGGATATGCAAAGGCTGTTTCTCGGAAAAAAGTGATTAAGCGAAGAGCGCTGTTCTCTTCGGTCTCAACCTCAGGATGGAGCTGGTGCGACAGTCGCAGTTCATCTGCAAGCGAGTCTCGGTACGCAATTGCTTTTTTCAGTGTCTCTAGGAAGTACGAAAGCTTCTTGCCCTCAAACGGTCCGAGTGAGTACTCTCTGAGCAATCTATTTGTTTTTACAACCAGATCATGGTCGGCTGAGATAATCTCGGCTGTTCGCTGCGACCGCATGAGGTCAGAGCTGAACACCTGTGCAAACTGCACTCCCCTGAGTTTCTCGGCGACTTCTTTTGCTTGGTTGATACCATTATCGGTGAGTGGAGAGTCGGAATGACCCTGCATGATGTGCTCGACGTTCCACACCGTCTCTCCATGTCGAGCGAGGTAGAAGCGGCAGTAGTTATTCTTGTTGGTCATCTGTTTTTCTTTGTTACAATACCACTGCGTGCGAGATTAGTATAATGGCAGTACATTACCTTCCCAAGGTAAAAGCACGGGTTCGATTCCCGTATCTCGCTCCATATGGGAGTAGTTTTGCTGTGGTCTGAATTTTCCCCAAGAAATCCATCTTCCCCCGAGTTCGAGCCACAAATTTTAATGATTTGTCTTTAGCCTGGAAGAATCTGATGTCGGTAACCAGAGGCGAACCTAAACCTAATCAAAGATTTTATTAACGTAACCAACACATTTTTCCATTATTGGCAAAACATTCATGGCATCGTACTTCTTTTTACCTGCAAACCACAGAAAAGGCTTGTCTGTTACAGGTAAATCCTTCATCATTTTTATTTCTTCCTTAACTATATTCGCAGATGTGACATCGAGTGTCACATCTTTTGTTAATTCATAGATATTAATATGCATGTAAGGATTGCGAATTTTATCGTTAAAATCATCAAGCTCATTCTTCTCTGCTTTTGTAATTACCCCCGCTTTCCGTAATGGAGTAGTTAGTTGTCTTATTGTTAACTTAGCGAAATCTTTCCAATGTGCGTTTGGATCAGACTTTTGTCGCTTCTCATAAAATTTAATTCTCATTGCATATTCAAGCAGTAGAATTGAATGCATAATTGCTGATGGGAACATGCCTAACGTTAAACTGTCTCTTATTTCTTCATAAATGGAATGCAAAACAGAGTTTCCTATATCGATTCGCATTTTTGGCATTGGAGTGACTAGCTGAATGGCGACTGCACGTTTTTTCTTAAATAATTCTTCAATGTAGTCCTCATATAAAATAAACTTTTCTTCCACTTTTTCTCCTTTTTGACCCATCATGTCCATAGTGACTCCATTCGTGACCATAGTAGTAGATTTTTTAGTCACTTCCTCAAGTTGTTTTTTGAATGCTCCACTAAATTTTTTCATATAAATCGCACTCTTTACAATACAAACGGCGATCTCTTTGGCTAAGATGGATCACAATGTGCCATCAGCTCCCTCAAAAGGTACATATTCACCACAGAGATCATTCGGTAGCCTGATTTTATCACTTATTGATATACTTGAGTTATGAATATTCTTGATTCTTCGATCTTTAAAAAAGTCATGTACTTTAAATTTTTCATGGTGATATGTGTTTGGGGTTTAATCCCATTACTAATTCCAAAATCACTTATTCCATCTCTTGGCTTGAACCTAACAGACTTCCAAATAATTCTTGTGCGAGTTTGGGGAGTAATTGTTTTACTAGACTTCTTTGTTTATTGGTATATCTATAAAAAGCCTCACTCAAAGTGGACGGAATACTTACTATTGTTTGGGCTGTTAGATAATGGCGGATTGGGCCTACTCTTATTGATCTTCACACCCATTTTGTCTTTACCTTGGGGTGTATGGATCAATATTCCATTTCAATTATTCTTTGGCTATTGGTTTTGGAGGTTTTATAAAGAAGGGTTCTCAAAGGTATCAATTACTAAATAGTTTTTCAACGCATTAAGTTATAGAATTAGGTAGCTGAGAAATTACCCAAAATGAGAAGGACCGAAGATAACTCTTCAGGACGACACAAAAACAGTGTGTTTCAACTAGCCGGGTGGTATCTTTGGATGGTTTCACTAGATGGTGTGGCTGTTGAGCAGAGAGTAGTTCTTTAGCTCTTAAGTTCCTACAGTTCATGTAGAATTTTCAGCAGTGTGTTGGTTACAAAACGTAACCAGCTGAAAATGATGTCATCTTGGAAAGATCACCTCTCACTCTTGAGGTAGTTTTTACAATAGGTTGTCTGTACAATACGCGCAAGTGCGCTGTGATTTGTGCCGGGATAGCTCAGCTGGTAGAGCGGCGGTATCGTAAACCGTAGGTCAGGGGTCCGAATCCCCTTCTCGGCTCCTTAGCACAATTTGAGGTATACTAAATGCCTATGCGAAATCGTATCTCTTCACGTCTAGTCAAAAAAGAAAAAACCAAGGTTGTTCGCCAATTTTGGCTGTTCATAATCTTGGCCGTGATTCTGATTGGGTTATTTATTTTTGTGATTCTGCCGAACTTTATCAATATCACCTCTTCGCTTTTGGGCAGTAATAACGCGCCGTTTGCTCCCAAAGATGAGTTGCCACCCTTCACCCCGACCTTGACTGCCCCACCTAAGGCGACCAAAGATGCAGAGTTGTTGCTGTTTGGGTATGCCGAAGCAGAGAGCGAAGTCTTTGTGATCGTGAATGGCGAGGAGCTCGAGGCAGTTAAGGCGCAAGCTGATGGTTCGTTCCAGGCTACGACAGTTTTGACAGAGGGTGAAAATGTATTGACTACCTATGCGCGAGATGCAGCCGGCAACGAGTCGCAGGTGAGTCGGGCATATAAAATTTCCCTTGATACAGAAGTTCCCCTCCTAGATGTTACACAACCAACAGCAGATGCGACAATCCAAGGTCGCGCTCAACAGAATCTGAGTGTCACTGGGGTGACAGATCCTGGGGTCAAGGTAACTATTAACGGTCAACTCACCTACGCCAAACAGGATGGCGTGTTTACTCACAACTTCCGATTGCAAGAAGGAAAGAATGAGCTTGAGCTGATCGCGACAGATGCGGCAGGCAATGTAACAGAAAAGAAGATTGCAGTTACGTTTCAGCTCTAGCTTTTTGTAGTGTAGCGAGCGTCCACACCCAGTACGAAAAAATAATTGGTTCAAAAAAAGTGTTGTTGAACTGCGCGTGCACGAACAGCGCGAGTATGCCAAAAGCAATGAGGTTCTCTTTTTTGTACAGAATTCTATAGCCTTGCCAGACCATCGGAAGTAAGAGCGCAATTCCAACCAGGCCAATACCTTGGTACAACAAAACAAAAACATTATTGGCGATCAGGCCATGATCGAAGCTTTTGTCGGGTGCGGTTGATTGGTGCGTGCTTGAAAATAAGCCGGTACCAAAAAGCATTTTGATGGGGTTGTTCAGTGACTCCATGATGATTGATTGGTCGTGGGAGACGCGGCTGTTGATGCTGCTGGTGCGAAGCAAATTGACGCCCTCGCCGGTTGGTTTGGGAAGGAGTACTACTGTCAGGATGATAGCTATCGCAGCAAGGCTGGTGAGTTGTTTTTTTGCTAAAAACTGCGTGGCCAAGAAAACTACCGCTGCCAAAAAAGTTGCGCGTGAGAGCGTCATGCCGATGGTGATGCTCAAGAGTATGGTGAGAGAAAGTAGCCAATTGTGGGGGATTTTTTTCGTCCAGCTCCAGAGATTTGCTAGGGTAAGCACGAGCAAGATGCCGAGGTAGTTCGGATCGAGCATGCTGCCAATTGCTCGGTAGTAGTGATCATCCCAGCCGAGTGCCACCAAGAATCGAACGTCTGGCAGAAAGAGATACTGTAGTATGCCCATGGCTGCCATGACCAATCCGCTTGCGAGCAGAAACAGGCGGAGTAATTGTTTCTGTTTATTTGAAACTGTTACGTAGACAGTCCAAGCCGTGCTGGCGTAGAGAAATGCGCGAAAGGTGAGGAGGAGTCCCCGTTGCTCTCCAGTTGTGAAGTTCTGTAGCAAGACCCCAAAGACTATCAGTGCTACGAGGATTTTTGCGTTGAGAGATGTTTTCTTCCAAGTTGCAATCAGTACCCGAGCATATCGTTGTCGGGTGATAAATAAGAAAACCAAAAGCACGAGCTCATGCGCGTACTGCGCACCCCAGGCAACCGGAATGCGTTGGAGTTGGCCAAGCGAGAGCGTAAAAATAAAGATGCTTAACAGGATTGTTTCTTTGAGTGGTGAGTTAGGTAGCTTCATGTTGGAGGTGTTTCGCGATGCGAAATGCTCGCACAAAAAATGAATGCAGAGTCATCATGGTGGCGTAAGTAAGTCCGCGCCAACCATCAAAAAACCCAAGGCGTATAACATAATTGAGCACAAATTTTGCTATTGGGTACAATACGATTTCAAAACTCGTCCTCGCGAGACTCACTTTTTTTTCATTGGCCGCTAGTTCACTATAGTAGAAAATCTTGGATAAAAACTGAGTGATGCTCGTGTGGGCGTGGTGCAAAATAACGATATCCGTTTGCTCAGTTTCACCAGAAATAATTGACACCTCATGCACGACACCTTTGTATCGAGCTTTTGTGCGCTGCATTCCCCGCAAGATTTTAGTACTCCCCCATTCACCATAGTGCAGTCGTTTGCCATAAAAAATATCTGAGCGACGCAGGTACAAACCAGCTGCCTTGGTCTCAGCAATAATTGCCTTCAACTTCGCTAATTCGCCTTCGGATATGACTTCATCAGAATCAAGGAATAGCACCCAATCGGTGGTTGCTTTTTTGAGCGCTGCATTTCTGGCCGCAGCGAAGTCTGTGATCGGCTGGTGGTCGTTCTCTTTGCCAATGTCGATGATAGAGAGGCTAGGTTGCATGTTTGAGTGTTTTATACACGCCAATAATGAGTAACGGAAGTGGAATGATGCGCGAGAGTAGAATGGCTTGTCCTGTTCCGTAGAAATCATTGGTGGAGACAAAGTAGAAGATACTGACGATGAGCGTGCCGACGCTCAGCGTGAGGTGCGTGTTGAGTAAAAAGTACTTTTTTGAGGCAAGCCAGAGGTTGTATCCGAGGTTGTTGCAACTCTGCAAGATCCCGGCAAGAGCGAGTAGTGGTAGCACGGGTGCAATCGGAGCCCACGCCTCGCCAAACAGCAGCGAAACAAGTTGGGTCGGGAAGATAAAGAGTGGCAGGGAAATCACCACAATCAACGATATAAGTGAGATAGATGATTTAAGAAAGGCATTTTTGAGGCGTTGTTTGTCGCTCAGCATTTTCGCAAAGATCGGGAGTGTTGAGTGATTGAGTGCTTTTGAGATATCGTAGTTTGGCTTATGACTGAGTGCATAGGCATTGTGATAGAGACCTAGTTTGTAGGTACCAAGTAGTTTTCCGATCAAAAAATCATCGATATTGTCGCCGACGTAACTGAGGAGCGCGGCAGGACTGAGGCCGAGCGAGTTTTGGAGAATATCTTTGGCGCGATTTTTGTGAAACTGTAACGTTGGTCGCTCGGAAAACAGAAGAAACGAGGCAATAACTTCGACGAATGCGATAAATACGAGACCAAGTAGCATCGCTAAAGGTGAGCGAATGAAGACAGCGAAGAAAATAGTCGCCGTTGTCTCGATGAGTGAAAGAGAAAGCCGAAAGGCAGCTTCACGCGAAAAGCGCAATTCTTTTTGGTACGTGATTAAGCTCGGATTGATAAAGCCTTTGATGAGTGGGACGAGTGCAGCTACTGCCGTGAGTGGTGCGAGCAGGGGGTTGTCGAAGTACTGTGCTAGCACGAGCCCAAGACACGACATCAGAATAGCGATAAACAGTCCGCGTGTAATGGCAATAACCCATGCGGTTGAGAGGTAGTAGCGAATACTGCGGGTTGTTTGTAGCAGCGTTATGTTGACACCGGTCTGTGTTGTTGCCTCACTGATTCCCAAAGTTACAAGTACGATTGCAAACACACCAAAGTCAGCAGGAGAAAGAAGATGTGAGAGCAATGAAATTTTGACCAGCGCGATGCCAGCCGTTCCAAATTTTAAGAATGTTTGCCAACTAAAGCCACGAAGTGTATGTCCGGTGTAACCCATCTTGCTATTATCGCTATTTACTGCTTGAAACTCTAGTGGAGAATCGTGATAATGAGCAACGTCCTATGCATAAGTTTATAAAGTCATTTTCTAGCATCATTCTCGATTTCATCGAGACTATTGTCATTGGTTTGTCACTGTTCTTAGTTGTGTACTTATTTCTGTTACAGCCGCATCAGGTTAATGGTCTTTCCATGTTCCCGAACTTTCATAACGGTGATTACTTGCTGACTGATAAGGTGAGTTATCGTGTTGGCACCCCTCAGCGCGGAGATGTGATTGTGTTTCATGCTCCCCCAGCCGCCAATTGTCCCGAGGGCACTGGTTGTGACTTTATTAAGCGAGTTCTAGCGGTACCAGGTGATACTGTCCAAGTAAAAGACTCGGCGATATATGTAAATCAACAGCGTCTAGATGAATCTCAGTACTTGGAAAGCACAGTGGTGACGAGCGAGGGTGGGTTTACTGCGGGCGGTCGTATCTCCACCCTGGGACCAAATGAGTATTTTGCTGTGGGTGACAATCGACCACACTCAAGCGACTCACGCGCCTGGGGTCCTGTCACGCTTGATGAAATCGTTGGCAGAGCATTCTTTCGCTACTGGCCAGTCAAAGATATTGGTCTTTTGGAAAAGGTTACTTACTAACTACTCTGTTTGAGCTTCGATAATGCTCATGAATTTTTCTAGATCTTGTTGGGTTTTTTCGACATCGCCTTTGAGTGTAATGCTGATTTTTGTTTGACGATCCGTTCGAACCAGTCTCAGTTGTGATTTGGCGGCGAGCATGCGCTGGATGGTTTTCTCCCAGTGTTTGAGTTTTTTATTATCAATGGCGTACACACCCGGCTTAGTACGAAATTGTGTGTCTATAGAATCATCTTTGGCGAGTCTTGATAACTCCTCTGCTCTGCGTACCGATGCGTTCTCTTTGAGGATGCGCTTGTAGACAGCTATCATGGTTGTTTCGTTGGGGATGCCAGAAATGGCTCGGGCATGACCCTCTGAGATACTGCCGCCCAGAAGACCGTCCTTGATAGCATCCGGTAGTGTCAACAACTTCAATGTGTTGCTCACATAAGAACTTGACTTGCTAATGCGGCGAGAAATATCAGAGACAGTAAAACGAAACTCACGTTGTAGTTGTTGGAAGGCTTGTGCCCGTTCGATCGCAGAGAGGTTGGTGCGCTGCACATTCTCAATCAAAGCGATTTCCAGCATCTCTCTCGGAGATGTTTTTTTGAGAATAACTGGCACTTCACTTAGGCCAGCAATTTTGGCGGCTCTCCAGCGACGCTCTCCTGCTATGATCTGATAGCCTGCGGGCGTATCAGCTACGACGAGAGGTTCCAAGACACCAAACTGTTTTATGGAGTCGGCTAACTCTATGATGTCAGCTTCTGCAATTTTATTTCTGGGTTGAAATGGGTTGGGTTGTAAAAAATGTACCGCGAGTAGTTGTATCGGTGTATTTGCCATACTACCAAAGGTATATCACATCAGTTACGAGGGGACAACGTTGACAACAGTAGAAGAGTGTTGTTTGCCAAAGGAAACGACACCGTCTTTGAGTGCGAAGATTGTGTAGTCACGACCAAGACCAACATTTTTGCCAGCTTTGTATGTTGCGCCGCGCTGACGAATGATGATTGAGCCGACTTGAACTACTTCGCCACCAAACTTCTTGACGCCGAGGCGTTTACCATGACGTTTTCCTTGTTTGTGTTGTGCGACTGCTCCCGAGGCTTTGACGTGTGACATATTATTTCTTTAGTATAAACGTATAAATTGAACGACTTACAATTGCGTCCGGTCTACTGTATTCGAGCGGACCAGATACAGTAGTGTATCCGAGAGGTAAAAGTTTGTCAATCAAGTGAGTCATGTTGTACTCAAGATCTTTGACCATCGTATGTGGGAAAACTATGGTTACCGGTGCGTTGTTTGGCAAAAAAGTACGCCAGTTCTTGAAGGCACCGAGGTACAGTTTTTCGAGTCCACGAAAGATATCGTGAACTTGCTCTGGTTTCGGTTTCGGTTTACCGAGAAATGGTTCGGTGACGATCGCAGTAACGGAGCTTGCTATCTGCTCTGGTACATGCGTGGCGTCTCCTGGAAATACCTGTTGATTGTGCTCTTTTTCGTATGTTTCACTCCACCACCTGAGGTTATCGATTGTCCCAGTGATAGATTTCGTATCTATGTCGACGCCGACTCCAGCTACACCGAGCATGGCATTTTCGAGCAGGATGTTGCCTGCTCCGCAAAAGGGATCGAGTACTACCCGGCTTTTTGAGTGATCGTATGCGCAATTAATGTTCAGTAACATCCGTGCCACTTTTGGTGGCAGCATGCCCTTTTTGCGATTGGCATACGGTTTTCTGCGGTCCCGAACTGTCCAGTCATCGATATTCTGCACAGTGACGGTGCGAGCTAAGTATGAGCAATTGGGTGTAGCGATGATGACAAACTCTTGCACTTTTTTTTGATGAAGCAACACAGCTGCTGAGATTCCAGTTCGATTGCCTTCGATAAAGCGAACTGATTTGCCAAGTTGGGTTAGTTCTTTTTTGATTTCTGCAACGTCAATTCTCTCCTCTATTGGAGTAGCAAATTCACCAAGGGCAAAGTTGATGCGGCTGTCTACGGTATGATCTGCGATAGCTTTCGCAATGTCCTCTGGAGTTGTTGTTGGGAGTACCGCGAGATTCTCAAAAATTTTGACACACCCAGCAAGGCGATTCTGCAATGCTTGGACGTCTACGACGTCGGTGGCTGTCATGCCGATTATCTGCTCGGTGATTTCCTCGAGCAGTTGTGCATCGATCACGCTGGTGAGCTCGGCAAAAGAAAGCTTGGGAGTGGTGCCAAGCTGAAAAAAATGTGTGTACATTGAGTTACTTTTTAAGTGAGATCTTCTGAATAGTGATCACCGATTCTGGTTGTCGGTGGCCGAGCACTCGGCGGTGGCGAGATTTTGATTTGTAGGTTGCAACACGGATTTTCTCTGCTTTTTGCTGTTTGTCGAGCATTGCGGTGACACTTGCGCCGGCTACTGTTGGGGTACCGACAGTTGTGACGGCATCATTTTGTACTAAGAGTACATCTGGAATAGTGATAGTTTCTCCCTCATTATTTTTGAGACGAGGAACTATGAGATTCATGCCTTCTTCGACCAGAAATTGCTTTCCGGCTAACTGAATGACTGCAAATAGCGAAGTTGTTTTTGACATAAGGTCGGTAGTATATCACGATTTCACTCTATTTGGAGGTAGGGACGGCTGTTCGTCTCGGTAGCAATGCTCTGAATTACTCCAAAAATCAGTGCGGTGCTGAGAAGCGAGCTTCCGCCATACGAAAGGAGCGGCAGCGCAACCCCAGTAACTGGCAGTAGTCCAAGATTCATACCGATATTACTGCCAATTTGTGCCAAGAAAAGTGTGGTTATACTGACCAAAAAGATCCGGCCGGCAGCAACCTTAGTTTTTTGGATTAATCCAAGCAGGTATGTAAGTAGGCTGGCATACAATCCGATCACAATCATTGCGCCAATCCAACCAAACTCTTCTGAGAATGAGGCAAAAATAAAATCTGTTTCTTTCTCGGGTAAAAACTGCAGTTGCGATTGGGTGCCATGTCGTACGCCCCTGCCGAACACTCTGCCAGAACCGATGGCAATTTTTGATTGTTCAACGTTGTAGGTGGCAGCTGAGATGGTATCTCCAGGTTGCAAGAAACTTTCGATCCTCTCTTTTTGGTAAGGTTGTAAAAGAAAGAACCAGCCAACTGCTGAAAGTGCCACGGCAGCGAGTCCTCCGAACAAGTAGGTTTTGAGTGGAATGGGCTGCATCCAAAAGATAGATCCAGCTACAAACAGCACAAGGAGTGACATACTCAGGTTTGGTTGGAGAAAAATCAACACAGCAGGAGCTAGTGTCAGGAGAGCCATTTTGATGAGCGCTGGAAACGATAGTTTTTTTTGTGTGAAATTAGCGAGTATGAGCGCTAACGCAGGTAGTGCAAGTTGCGATGGTTGTAGATTAAAAAAACCAAACGAGATCCACCGGTTGGTGTTTCGTACTTCTGATGAGAAAAGCAGCGCGATGAGCAGTAATCCTATCGTTACCGCATAAAAAAGATTGGCATGGGATTGAATGCTTTTAAATGAGTACTTTTTTATGCCAAAGAAGACACCAAAGCTAAGGAAAAAAAACAGCAACTGACGAACTCCGAGAGAAGGATCTAGTCCGTACAGGGTGCTGCTGCTGAGAACAGCAAAGCAGCCAAGTAAGGTTGGTAAAAATAACTGCTTCATCCAATTTCTAGTGTGAGCTTGGGTCCGAGGGTAAGTTTCACACCAGTCTTTTTTTCGATTTCTGTTTTCCAGCCATTTGGAATCTCGGGTGTTGTGACGACTGCTGACTCGCCTTTTTTGAGTCCCTGATTTCTGCGCAAGACTTGAATAGATCGCATCAAGTCTCTTGCAGAGCCCTCAGCTTCTAGTTCGGGAGTGAGTTTTGTATCGAGCTCCACGCGTCCTTGCTCGGTTGTTCGCAACCAGACGACTGCTTTGATATTAGTTTCTGCCTTGAGAACCTCGAGAATTTCTTCGCTTGGTGACTCTGCAACATCCCAAACAGAGATACTACTGAGCGGTTGGCGAATCTTGATACCTGCTGCGGAGCGAGCGGCGTGCGCGAGTTCAACGACTTTTCTAATGGTGCTCATTTGTGCTTCGAGCTCTCTATCTTGCAGCTTGGTATCTGCTAACGGCCAATCAAGTAAGTGGATGCTCGAGTCTTTGTCAGTTAGTTGTTGGTGCACAAACTCTGCAAAGAATGGTGTGATGGGAGCGAATAAGCGCGCGAGTTGCGAGAGAACGGTGCCATAGACGGCCAGAGATTCTGCGTTGGATTTGTCTGCCAGTCGTTCTCGACTGCGTCGTACATACCAGGTAGAGATTTCTTGTACGAGCTGCATGAGAATGCGAGACGCATCAACTACATTGTAGGCGTCCATTTTTGCTGTTGTCTCAGCAATGGTTGTTTGCACTCTGCTGAGAATCCAACGGTCGAGGATGTCTTTTGGTTGGTTGCTTATCTCTTGAAATGGCGAGTCTGTGGGATTATTCAGTTTGTAGAGTGAGATGCAGTTGTACCAAATGAGAAATACTTTTTTACGTATGTCTGAAACCTCTTGTTCGTTGAAGCTTAAGTTTTCTGATTTCATAACCGGAGAGCTCATGAGATACAGCCGCAAACTATCTGCCCCGTAGGTGTCGATAACTTTCATTGGATCGGGAAAGTTGTTCTTTGATTTGCTCATTTTGCTGCCGTCGGCCGCCAAAATGGTACCGGTGGTTACGGTATTTTCTACAGCTGGTTTACCAAAAATTCCGACCGACAGCACATGCATGGTATAAAACCAGGCTCTTGTCTGCGCGATGTACTCGCTCACAAATTGGGCGGGGTATGACGTTTCAAATTCTTGTTCATTTTCGAATGGATAGTGTCGTGAGGCGAACGGCATCGAGCCTGACTCCACCCAACAATCAAAGACTTCTGGCACGCGCTTTCCGACGATGGTTTTTGCATCGTCAACCCAAACCGTTATGTGATCGATGCTTTCTCGATGAATGTCACTCAATCCGACGACTTCGTCAGGCTTGCACGCCCATTCTTGCAACTCTGCAATTGAGCCAATGATCCGCTCTGTTCCATCTTCTGCGCGCCAAATGGGTAGCGGTGTTCCCCAGTAGCGAGAGCGGGAGATATTCCAGTCTGGGGCTGTAGACAATCCATTGCCGAAGCGGCCGTTTTTGAGATGATTGGGGAACCAGTTCATGGTTTCATTGGCATCTTTGAGGGCTGGTTTGAGTTTTTGCACATCGATAAACCAGGCAGGTAATGGTGCGTGGTAGAGTTTTGTCCCACAGCGATAACACTCGGCGACACTGTGCGTATGTGCTTCCTGCTTGTAGATTAAATTGCGCTCCAAAAGTGCTTCGTCGACAAGTTGGTTCGCTTGATTGAGTGTTTTGCCCGCCCAGTTTCCAATCACTTTTTTCAGCCTGCCGTGATCATCTACATGCTCGATAATCTGAATGCCATGTTCCTGTATAACGCGATAATCGTCCTCACCGTACGCAGCGAGCGTCACCACACCCGTACCTTCAGCATCGGTTACAAACGCATCCGCTACTATGACGCCAAACTTTTCATCAGCTTGTCTATCGGGAAAGAAATCAAAATGTGGTTCAAACGTCAGTTTTGTTAACTCTTTGCCCGTTTGGGTTGCAATGACCTCGTACGGTTCTGCTTTGAGCATTTCCAAACGAGTTTTGGCAAGAATAAACTGCTTATCACCTTGTCGGACAGTCACGTACTCTAGCGAAGGATGCACTGCTAGGGCTGGTGTCGCTAGTTTATTCCAAGGTGTGGTCGACCATGCAAGTAAGTACTGATTCTTTGTTCCCGAAATTTTGTATTTGTAGGTCGTAGCGGTGTCGGTGACTTCGCTGTAACTATTATCCATGGCAATTTCAAAATTGGAGAGTGGCGTGGTACAGCGCGAGCAGTATAAAATTACTTTCTTTCCTTGGTACACTAGGCCTTTTTCTGCCAACTGCTTGAATCCCCACCAGACAGACTCCATGTACGTCGCGTCCATTGTTTTGTAGTTGTTGTCAAAGTCCACCCATCGGCCGAGACGATCGATGATGGTTTTCCACTCGCCGTCGAGGCGGAGTACTTCTGATCGACAAGCGGCATTAAAGTTGTCAATTCCGTAAGCCTCAATCTCCTGCTTGCCGTGCGTAAGACCAAGCTTCTTCTCGATCATGTTCTCAATTGGCAAGCCGTGACAGTCCCAACCCCAGACTCGCTCGACTCGATACCCCTTCATTGTCCAGTAGCGAGGAAATACATCTTTACTGGTTGAACCGAGCAAGTGTCCGTAATGCGGCATGCCGGTGGCAAACGGCGGACCGTCGTAGAAGACATACTGTTTGTTTTTGGGGCGACTCTCGACAGATTTTTCAAAGGTCTTGTTTTCCTGCCAAAAAGCAATGAGAGCACGTTCTAGCTGAGGTAGATCGAGTGTTGTGGGAAAAGATGCAAGTGTTTTTGACATGATGTGGCCTGGAGTGACACTCCGTATTGTCTATACAAACAATTGGTTTGTCAACGAAGGAGGTCTAATTGGTTACTGCTTTTTTCGCAAGAAGGCTGGGATTTCAAATTCGTCTTCAAACTCTGCTGTTGCGGCAGCTGTTTGCTGCTTGCTTTTTTGCGCTGGTTTTTCTGGTTCGAAGTCTTCTGACTGTACGAATGGCGCATCACTTGAAGTAATCTGTGTCGTTGTGAGTGGTTGGGTGAATCCACTAGGAGCTCGGTCAATTTTTGTCCCTTGTGGTTCATCCTGTGCCTGCTTACTTATTCGTGATTGTGAATCCCCGCTGTACGCACCAAACATTTGTCGCTTTGAGCCAGCAAATCCCATCTGTCGCTCATCAAATCCAGTCGCGATCACGCTAATTTTAATGCTATTTCCCATTGTTTCGTCAATGGTGGCGCCAAAAATAACGTTAGCTTGTGGATCGGCGGCGTTCGAAATAATTTGCGAAGCATCAGAGACCTCAGTCATGGTCATATCTGAGCCACCGATGATGTTGAACAAGATGCCTCTTGCGCCTTCGATTGAGACCTCAAGTAGAGGTGATGCGATCGCCATGCGCGCAGCTGTAGAGGCGCGATTTTCTCCACTGGCCTCGCCGATACCCATGAGAGCTGAGCCTGAGTCGGTCATGATGGTTTTGACGTCGGCGAAATCGACATTGATGAGTCCTGGTACAGTTATCAGATCAGAAATGCCCTGCACACCTTGTCCCAAAACATTATCTGCCAGTCGAAATGCATCGAGCAAAGTCATTTTTTTATCAACAACATCCATCAATCGTTGGTTGGGGATGACGATCAGCGTATCAACAGTTTCGCGCAGGAGTGCAATTCCTTCTTCGGCGGCGGTCATTCTCCTGGTGCCCTCGAATGCAAACGGTTTCGTAACAACTGCAACAGTGAGCGCGCCAGATTGTTTGGCAATTTCTGCTACAACTGGGGATGCGCCGGTTCCTGTGCCTCCACCCATACCAGCGGTGATAAAAACCATGTCAGTGTCGTAGAGCAAGTCTTTGAGTTTTTCGTAGGATTCTTCGGCTGCAGTTTTGCCTACTTCTGGATCGGCGCCAGAACCAAGTCCCTTGGTGAAATTAGACCCAATCTGTAATTTTGTTTCTGCTTGAGAAGTCAGTAAAGCTTGCGCATCGGTGTTAATGGCTATGAACTCTACGCCTTGAATTTGCTTGGAGCTAATCATTGAGTTGACGGCATTGCTGCCACCACCGCCAATGCCAATGACTTTAATTTTTGCGAAGGTTGTGTTTGAGGGTTTTACAAGTGCCATATCGATATATCTCGCAGTGTATCATCTATTGCCCGAGAATCAACTGTGCCTAGAATCTTCTACGGAAGGAGTGAAGAAAGTAGTCTTTTGATTGATGAAAATACTCCGTTTAGATTGAAACTAGGTAGTGATTTGAGCGAAAAAGAGCGTTTTTGTGTGCTGCCGCCAAGCTTTCTGCCATACTCAAGTAGTCCAATCGCTGTTGCAAACGATGGTTTATGAATATCATTGGTCAGCCCGCTGAGGACTGTTGGCTCACCAATTCTGACTGCCGTGCGGAGTTCTTTTTTTCCAATTGCTGCCATATCATAGGTGCTCGCACCACCACCGGTTAGGACTACTCCGGCTGGGATTTCGGTGAGTAAATCTGCCTCATCAAGAGCCTTCTCTATCAGGGAGAAAATCTCTTGCATTCTTGGTGTCATGATGCCATCAATAATCGCTCTCTTTGAGAGTGTTTCATCACTGTTGTCCACCAAACCAAAATCTTGGAAACGAAGCACATCATGTTTCTTTTTTCGGGTGTTGAAGTCTTCTTTTGACTCCCCCGGAAGTGGTTTGTGCATCTCACTTGTTTCATCAGAGAGCGCAACTTTTATTTTTTCCGCTGTTTCCAAGCTGACTCGGCAACCAAGCGCGATGTCTTGTGTGATGTGTCTGGCACCAACTGGCAACGAGGCTGAGAATACGAGTGAGCCCTCCAGGTAAACACAGATTGATGTCGAACCTGCACCAATGTCTACCGCAGCAACACCGAGTTCTTTTTCAGTTTCTGTTAGAGTCACATCGGCTGCTGCAAGCCCTGAAAAAACAAAACCATCAACCTGCAATCCGAGATCGGTGAGGCACTTCTCTACATTAATAAGTGTGGTGTTGAGTCCGGTTATGATGTGGGCTTCGGATTCGAGGCGAACGCCAGTCATGCCAACAGGGTCCTTAATACCGTCTTGAGAATCAACTTTGTAGGCATTGGGAATGACGTGAATAATTTGTCTATCAGAAGGCAAGGACAGTGCTCTTGCTGCCTCTGTCACACGCTCGACGTCAGAGCTGGTTATTTCTTGCTGTGGTGAAGCTACAGCAACCACACCTTTAGAATTGAGAGATTGAATGTGCGTGCCACCGACCGACACATATGCTGATTTTACCTCTAGTCCTGCCATCCGCTCTGCACCATCAAGACTCTGTGTAATAGTATCGACGACTTTTTCTAGATCAATAATCTGGCTTTTTCGCATGCCGCGAGCAGGCACAACGCTGACTCCAAGAACTTGTAGTTTTTGGTGTTCATCGATTGATGCGATCAAGGTTGCGCATTTATCTGTACCAAGGTCAATGGCGGTGACTATCGAGTGTGCTGGCATTGTTTAGTGTGGGAGTAGCATAGCAAAATTATTGTTGAGTGCGTAGTACTGGTAAGTCAAATCTCAGATCAATTTCTCTCACTGGTTCAGTAAGCTCAGTAAGTGATTCAGATAGCACGATTTGTTGTAATTGCTTCAGCTTTTGTTTTGGTTGTTCGTAGGGCAAAAATGCTCTCATTCCAGAATCAATCTGCAGCTCAATAAAATCACTCTTTGGCACAACGACCAACATTTTGTTCAGCCTGGCGTATTCAGCGGTCGTCAGTTCTAAGAGAAAAAGGTGCAGATTCTCTGGGAGAACGAGAGTGTTTGCTTGTAGATATGTTTCTGGGATTTGCACTATAACCAACTTGTTTGTGTCTGGCTCAAGATCGTGGAGCGGTTTTGCTGTACCGATTTGTGAGACCGCGAAACGCTCTTGTGTATCACTCTCAACTTGATATGCCATTGGGTTTTCTTCAAATGAGAGCTGTAGTGTATTTGGCAATCTCAGCTGATACGTTGAAAATCTCAGGTCGTGTTTTGCTGCATAAGCTAGGATCACTTCATTTGCCATAAAATCGCTGAAAAAGAGTCGTTCATTTTTTACCTCTTCGAGATCTTTTTCGTTTGGACAGAAATCATTACTTGTCGTAACACAGGTAATTGTCTGGACTCGAAGGAAGAAAGTGAGAAAAGTTGCCAATGATATAACCAAGATTGCGCCAATCAACTCTGGGTGGAATGAGCGTTTCATGTCACGAAACAACTTGAGACTAAATCCCAGAACTTTTTGGTCCCGTTCACATCTTTGTCCTCGAGCTGCATTTTTTTTCTTCGTGCTGCTCGGTTGCTAGCTAATTGCTTGATTGCAGCCAACAGTGACTCAGGGTTCAGATGATTTTGTGTCAAGAGTATGGAACCACCGGATTGCACTGCTTGTTCTGCGTTTCTCAATTGTTCTTGCTTGTGAGAAAACGGCAGCGGAATCAGGATAGAAGGAATGCCAAAATGCTGTAGCTCAAAAACAGTATTGGCGCCAGCTCGAGAGATAACAATTGCAGCATTTTTGTAAATCCAAGAAAGCTCGTCTTCTGTGATCCACTCTTTTACAAAGTAGCGTTGTTGAGATGGTTTTGAGTGGCGTGCTATTTCGTCTTCGAGTTGTTGGCGATAGTTTGTTTTTTTTGTTGGCGCACCACATTGATGAATAATTGTCCAGTCTTTGGTAAGTTGGGGCAAAATTTGTGCAATGGTAGCGTTGATGACCTGCGATCCTTGGTTGCCACCCGTGATGTACAGAAGGGGATAATTATCTGTCGCTGCATACCAATTTGGCATTTTTGGGCTCTTATCTTCTAGTTTTTGGCGCAGCAAGTTTCCAGTGAAGACAGTTTTGGATTGTGGAAACTGCGAAAGCGAGCTGCGATACGAGACCGCGATTTTTTTGCTGAAGAGACTGATTATTTGATTGCTTAGGCTGGCGACCGCTGTTTGTTCATGAGTAATGACGGGAATTCTTTTGATCCAACTGGCGATTGCAACGGGGACAGCCAGATAGCCACCAAAAAGAACTACTACATCCGGTTTTTTTGTTTTGAGTATGTTCATTGCTTGGACAAGGCCTACGCAAACTTGCCAAGACTGAGTAATCAGTTGAAGTGGTGAGTGATATGAGAGTTTGCCAGATTGAAAGGGGATAAATCGTATATTTCGTTTTTCTATCGCCCTTCTCTCGTGAGAGCGCTGTTTATTTTCGAGTTGAGAGAATGTTCTACCGAGAAACACAAACTCGACAGATAAATCTGAGTGACACACCACGTAGTCTATAAACGCGAGCGCTGGAGTGAGATGGCCGCCAGTTGTTAGTATTTTCATGCTGACTCTCGTGTGGCGCGAATTGCTACGCCTGAGGCAAACAATAACATGATCAAAGATGATCTGCCATAAGAGAAAAATGGCAAGGGCTCACCTGTGAGGGGGATCAGTCCAACAGTGGAGAGCAAGTTCAAGAATGTTTGTCCGGCGAACCATAGGAGAATGCCATATATGAGTAGTTGTTGTTCGGGTTTCGACTCAAGCTGTCCAGCTGCTCTGTAGAGGTAGAAAAACAGTAGTGTAAAAAGCAGTACCACGACAAACGTTCCCACAAAGCCAATTTCTTCTCCCACGATCGCAAAAATTGAGTCAGTGCTCGACTCGGGCAAATACGAAAGTTTTTGTTGAGAGTTGCCAATACCACGTCCAAACCAGCCGCCTCGGCCAAACGCCAGAGAAATTTGCGCAACATGAAAGCCAGCGCCTTGAACATCGCCACTTGGATTCAGGAAGGTTTTGACGCGCTCAAAACGATATGCGGAGGCCAACACAGCCATGACTAGAAGTGGTGTCGCCACAAGACTCAACAACGCCAGTTTTTTGACAGAACCTCCAGCCAGAAAAAACATGCCGACAGCAATAGTACTCAGTAGCAAAGCAGAGCCAAGATCGGGCTGTAGCAGTAGTAATCCGATTGGGATTGCAGCCAGCAGCATGAAGGGTCTCAAGCGCTGCTTTTTGGCAAACCAGTGGGCGAAGCCAACGATCAAGGCAAACTTCATTATCTCCACTGGTTGTATCACCATAAAACCTAGGTCAAGCCAGCGTCTTGCACCGTTCAGTTTCAGGCCAATGACTGGCGCGAAGACTAGCGTGAGTAACACGATGCCAAAAAAATAGAGACCCGGCCCAAATCGGTTCCAAATTCTGCTCGGAAGCAAAGTGGCGACAACAAACGCAGCAAATCCAATGCCGATGCCGATGAGTTGCTGGGTTACAAGTGCGTATGGAGTGCCAAATGTGCGGTAACTTTCGTTGATCGAGCTTTCGAAGACAAATATGATACCAATTAGGGTTAGGAGTGTAGTGATGAGAAATAACCAACGAGCAACGCTAGTATCTGCGATTTTCTTTTGTGTCATCTCACTACAGTGAGCCAGACGCCAAAGATGGTCAGGAGTATTTGAATAATCCAGGCTCGCTGTACAATTTTAGGCTCCTCCCACCCTTGCTTTTGCAAAGTTAGATGAAACGGGGCTGCAGGAAACAGCTTCTTTTTTCTAAAGCGTTTGGAAAGTAACTGCAAGAACGAAGAGGTGATTTCGAGCACAAAGATAAAACCAATAATCAGGAGTGCAAAGACTTTACCAAGCAGGAGCCCGATTACAGCAAGTGTGGCGCCAAAAGCAAGCGAGCCTACATCTCCCATAAACATTCTTGCGGGATACACATTGAAGTATAAAAATGAAATAAGTGAGCCGATCCAAATTGCGATAAAAAGTGAGAGCGGAATATCGAGTATAGATGCTGAGAGTAGCCAGAGTCCAAAAAGACAAATCATCAAGGAGCCTGCGGCAAGCCCATCGAGTCCATCCGAAATATTAACCGCGTTCGCGAACGCTAAAATAGTAAAGGTGGCAAACGGGATGAAAAAAAGTCCAAGATTGAACGTACCAATGAATGGAATGTTGATAAATGAGATGCCTAGATTAATGTACAACATTAAACTAATGATGATCGAGAGCAGTAACTGTAAAAGAAATTTATGCTTCATCCTTAGACCAAAAAAACCCTCTTTCTCCAGCATGAAAAACTTTTTGACATCATCGTAGAGACCGAGCAATCCAAACGAAATAAACGTAAAGAAAATAATATTGATCTCGGCAGAGATGTCTCGATGAACACTCGTCACTTCTTGGCCAAAGAGTTGCACCAGCGGCAAGATGAGCGCAAACAATGCTGAGACCACCAGGATGACAAGTAAGCCGCCGCCAATCGGAACACCAGCCTTCTTGGCATGAAAGTGGTTGAATACTGGTGTCAGTTTTCCAAAAATATCAGCAGTGATTTGGGACTTTCGTCGAAAGCGCCAGGAGTACAAAAGGTTAATGAAGGGAATGATTAGTATAGAAGTGACGATAAATGAAAACAAAAGGACGCCGAATGCTATACCGAGTGACTGCATGTACTTATGATACTACGTTCTGGTGATTTCTGCCCCAAGCGAACGCAGTCGCTCGTCGAGTGTTTCGTACCCACGATCAATGTGTTCTATGTTGGTAATTCTACTTTTTCCCTGTGCGATCAGAGCAGCGATCACGAGAGTGGCGCCGTGACGTAGATCCTTGACTGCAAATTCCCCTGCTTTGAGCTCTGTTTTTCCGGTGATTCTAATCGCATGCTGTATATTTTTATCACTTTTTTCGTATTGAAAGTTATAAAACTCAACCGGATCTGCTACTTCCGGCTCGAAAAGAGAGATATTGGCGCCCATTTGTTGTAGTTCGTCGACATACTGGAAACGGCGCTCGTAGATTGCTTCGTGAATGACGCTTGCCCCACTTGCTTGGGTCATGAGAGTCGCCCATAGCGGCTGCCAATCGGTCATAAATCCGGGAGCCTGTGCGGTTACCACGTCTGTGGCTTGGAGTGGTCCGTTGTAAAAAAAACGGATGCCGTACTGGCCAACTTCATATCCAGCACCAATCTCGCCTAGTTTCTGCAAAAAGGCAGTCAAGTGCTCTGCTCTGGCATTCTCGATAATAATATCCCCTTTTGTCGCGATCGCGGCGCACGCATAACTAACTGCTTCGTTGCGATCTGGCATTAACTTATGAATCGCGCCAGAGAGTTTTGGTACTCCCACGATCTCGATCGTTCGCTGCTTCGTGCGAGTGATTTGTGCACCCATTGCAACCAAAAACTCGATGAGGTCGTCTACTTCAGGCTCCTGAGCAACATTTTCCAATGTTGACTTTCCCTCTGCGAGGACTGCAGCCAAAATGACTGTCTCAGTACCAGTATGTGTGTTTTTGTGAAAACGATACGTTGTTCCTCGGAGTTTTTCTGCTCGAGCATGAAAAATGCCTCCCTCAAAGGAAATGTTTGCGCCGAGCGCTCGCAAACCATCAAGGTGCCAATCGAGTGGCCGGCTGCCAATTTTGTCGCCCCCTGGCATAGGAACAGTGGCGTGTCCAAATCGAGCTAAGAGCGGTGCAATAAACATGCTCGAAAACCGACCCTGCTCGCCAACCGTGCTCGAAAGTTCGTAAGAATGCAAGTTTCGTGGATCAATGACCAATGCTCTCTCGCCTACGTGTTTCACTTCTCCTCCAAGCGAGGTGATGATGTCACCAACGGTGATGACGTCCTGAATATGAGAGAAATTCAGAATTCTCGAGGGAGAATCACCCAACAAAGCCGCCAGCATGAGTTTGTACGACGCATTTTTGGCACCGCCGATTCGAACTGAGCCGTAGAGCGGTTTTCCGCCAATAATTTCGAATGAGTTCATATAGTCCATTATAGCTCAGTGAGAAAATTAAGCTCTTCTTTGGTAAAACCCTTAAAAAATATTTCTGGTTTGAGCACAATTCCTAGTTTTGTTCGCACTTGCGTATGAATGTGTTTGATGAGCTCGAGGTAATCTGCGGCGGTCGCTGCTTTGGTGTTTACAATAAAGGCGGCGTGTAGTGTTGAGATCTCAGCGTCGCCTATTTTCATTCCAGCTAGGTTAAGTTTTTTGTCGATCAGGTATCCGATGCTTGGAGTTGGCAGAGAAAGTTGCGCTTGTTCTGACGCAGAAATATTTTGAAACACACAACCGAGTGAGCGCGCCGGCTGCTTTTGTTTTTGTCTCGACCAATCGGTGATAACTTGTTGTGCTCTTGCTTGATCGCCGCGGTACAGCTTCAACACAACTGAAAGCAGAAACTCGCCAGAGTGATGAAACCGAGAGTAGTCATATGCAAACTCAAGCTGGTCTGCAGGTAGTACTTGCATTTCACCTTTAGAATTGAGCACTGTGACAGACTCAATGTACTCTGATATGTAGTGCGTGCCACCATGAATGTTGTTAACGACTGCACCAGCAAGTGAGGCGGGAATTTTGGTGAACCACTGCAGACCAGTTAGCCCTTGTCGGACCAACTGCTGAATGAGTACAGGAAGCGAAGCACCCGAACCAACTTCTACAAGCACCGACTCAGCCTCACTTTCATCGTAGTCGAGCTCATGAAACTGAGGCATGTTTGAGTCGGTTGTCGCTGCTTTCCAGCGGGCGTCAATTGCGAGCGGGCTGGATTTTGTTGGTTCTTGTGAAAGTATGGTGATTTCACTAGCCATGTTTTTGATGACAAGGCCTTGTATGCCGCGATCCGCAATCAGGGTGTTGGCTCCCCAGCCAAGGATTGTTATCGGAATGCTTTGGAGCATTGCTGCTTTTAGGACTGCAGCTAGTTCTTTGCTTGTTTTAACCGTGCAAAAAAACTCTGCTGGTCCGCCGATTCCTACGGTCGTGTGATGAGCGAGCGACTCCTGTTCGCTAAAAGTGGTATCAGGACAAGCTTGAGCAAGTTGGGTTTTCCAGGAAAGCATGGTGTTATTGTAACAACTCGTGGACGAGATAAATATCACCAGCGCCAAGTGTTATGCAAACATCGCCTGGTTGAAGGTTTAATGCACACCAGGCAGCGAGCGCAGATGTATCAGCGATGAGCTCGATTGTTATCATTGTTTTTTGCATGCTCACGGCAGATATGAGCATTTCGCTCGAGATTGTAGAGTTAGCCTGTTCTCTGGCAGAGGCATAAATGGGAAGTAGTAGCACTTCGTCTGCCAAGGCGAGTGCAGTCACAAACTCTGAGAAAAGCTCTTTTGTTCGAGAGTAGGTATGCGGCTGGAAAGCAAACACAATTCGCTTGTTTGGCTCCCACTCTTTTGCGGCTGTTATTGTTGCGGCAATTTCTGCGGGATGGTGGGCGTAGTCATCGTAGTACTGGACGCCTTGTACTACTCCCTTATTCTCAAATCGGCGTTGGGTAGAAGCAAATGATTTTATTGCGTTTAGACAATCTTCAATTGACTGGCCAAGAGAAACGCAGGCGGCAATGGCGGCTGCTGCATTGAGCATGTTGAAAAATCCAGGAATAGCAAGTGTTAGTTGGTACATTTGCCCGTCATACTGCAGTTTGGTCATAGCTTGTTTTTCTGTGACCGTCAGTTCTTGTTGTAAGCGAAAAGTGTCCTCCGGCTTGGTACCATATGTTATGAGTCTGTCGACTTTTACAGTAACAGCTGAGCTAGATTCAGAATTAACAATGAGAGTACTGGGATGTTTCATTTGCGAAAAAAAAGTGTTAAAAGCTGCGTCTGTGTCGGATTTATTTTTGTATACGTCAGGATGATCGTGCAAAATATTGGTGCAGACTGTAATGCGTGGGTGTAGATACGAGAAGCGTGGAATGCGTAGTTTTGGGTCTGATTGTGTCGGGTCGGTGACATACTCATCTGCCTCAGCCACGAATACCTCACCAGCAGAGGAAAATTTGCCCGTGTTTGGTAGTCCGAGAATCTTGCCGACACCGATTGCATATGAAGGTTGTGTATGCAAGTGTTCGAGAATCCAAACAATCATTGCGGAGGTTGTAGATTTGCCGCCGACGCCACAAACCGCAACTCCCCTCTTTTCGTCAAAAAACAGTCCTAGAGCTTCGGCGTGTGAAAGCGTTGGGATGCCAGCGGCAAGTGCTGCCTGTACCTGCTCGTTATTTTTTGATTGATGCGCGGCCGTGTAGATTACACAAGCAGTGCCGATGGGCAGCGGTTCGGAAAATGAGGTTTGAATATCTATTGCGAGATTTGAAAGAGCTTCCTGAGTGACAAAGTCATCAGGCACATCGCTGCCGGTGATCTGTACTCCGTGATCTCTGAGCAACTGCGCGAGGGCGGTCATCGCGACTCCTTTGATACCAACCAGATGTACCTGAGTATAGGGAAAGGTTTTCATATGTGCAGAAGAGAAGAGATTATGGACAAAATTTTCTTACTACTGTGACGCAACAATGACCGGTGAACCGTATCCACTCTTGATTGTTCATGGATGTTCTTTTCCAGTAGTGGTGCAAGCATTACTCGAGGATCATCCTGCAAGTCATTTTGCACCGGAAACTCATGCTGATCCGCATATGTTGTAAGCAGTTTAGCTGGAATGGGGTCTGAGTTGATAATAATGTGAGATAGGGAGAGTCCGAGTATTTTCTCAATTTCAGCGACGTGCTCTTTGGCAGTCATATTGTGTGTTTGCGCATGGCGAGTCATGAGGTTAAGAAAATATGCAACCGGAACCCTTGCATTTTTGAGTGATTGAGCGAGTCCTGGTGTGACCAAGACCGCAAGCAAGCTCGCGTATAAATCTCCCGGACCAATGATGACCAGATCTGCTTGTGCAATTGCTTGTGCTGCAGCCGGATTCAAACTGCAAGTTGGAGTTAGTGCTACCGAAGCAATCTTTTTGGGATGAGGTGCTGTTTCGTCTAGCGTGTGCTCCCCTACTACTGTGGTGCCGTCTACATAGGTAATTGCCAGGTTGACAGCAGACTCAGTGCTTGGAATTACGCGTCCCTGAATACGAAAAATCTGGCTCGCGATCTCGAGAGCCTCGGTGGTTGAAGCCTGCATGTCTTGGAGCGCTGTGAGTATCAGATTGCCTAGATTGTGACCCTTGAGCCCCGAACCTTTTTCGAATCTGTACAAAAGTAGTTGTTGTATCGCCTTCTGACTTTTTTCATCAGCTAATGCCGCGAGTGATTGTCGCAGATCTCCCACAGGTGGAAAGCCAAACTCGTCGCGGATTCTGCCCGCGGAGCCGCCTGAGTCAGAGACCGCAATAATGGTTGAGATCTTGATCGGCAGCTGTTTTAGCGCGGTTACAACTGAGTAAATGCCGGTACCTCCACCTATGACAACGACGGATTTTTCTTTCATGATTTTTTAGCGAGTTGCGTGGTTACTGCCGTGTCATCCCAAGGAATTTCATCTTTGCCGTAACTCATGCTCTGCTCGTGACCTTTGCCGAGTATAGCAATGATATCGCCAGAGCTTGCTGTATTTAGGGCAAAACGAATTGCTTCACGACGGTCAGCTATCGAGACAACTTTGTCGTGATTCTCACTTAACTGCTCTTTCATTTGTCGGATGATTGACCAGACATCTTCTGTCCGCGGGTCTTCTGCGGTAAACACCGCTAAATCAGTGAGCTCAGTAGCAATTTTTCCCATACTTGGTCGTTTGTTTCTATCCCGAAGACCAGCACAGCCAAAAACAACAATAACTTTTCCATGTTTTTTCTTACTTTTTTGTTGTTTTTGTAACTCGGTTAAAACTGCTTGTAGTCCTTGGGGTGTGTGGGCAAAGTCGATCAGCACTTTGTACGGCTTATCAAGTTTTAACCACTGCATTCTGCCAGGGGCATGGGTGAATGATTGTACCGCCTTGACAAAGATTTCGTCGGGAATTTTGAGGAATTGGCAGATTTGATACACGAGGCGGGCATTTTGTTGGTTGTATGCTTCCGGAAATCGAGCTGAAACAGCCTCACGAACTACCTTCGACAGCCGATCACTTTTTGAAAAGGTGCGGAGTTGTTTACCTTTAGCATATGTAGCAAGCAGTGAGAATGACTGGTCATCCGCGTTGAGAACAACATTTTTTGCTTGTTTTAGCAACAAGGCCTTTGCACCTACATAGTTTTGATATGTCAGGTGGTAATCAAGGTGCTCAAAATTAATATTGGTAATGGCGGCTATTTCAGGATGGATACCCCAAGTACGATATTGGTACAAGCCGTGAGAAGTTGTTTCTAAGACCAAGTATTCGTAGTGTTTCTGGACCAAGTGGCTCATGAATAAGTACAAATCTTTTGGCTGTGGCGCAGTCACGTGTAGTCCTGAGTCGTTTGAATTCTTGTCAATAAATAAGCCAACGGTGCTGACGAGACCAGATTTCAACTTGGCGGTCACGAGCACATGTTGTAGTAAGGTTGAGCTGGTGGTTTTGCCATCAGTGCCGGTAATGGCAAGTATTTTTAGTTTTTTCTCTGGAAATTTTGTCGAGAACTGTGCGGGCAAGCCTTGCAGCAAGCCTGTTTTCACAAAGTGAAACGGTCGTTTCAGGAAATAGAGTGCTTGTGCGAGCATACTGACATTATAAAGCACTTACTGGCGAAGGCTAAGCGAGATCTGTTCTGCAATGCGAAACCAAAGTGGCGCTGCCGTCTCGGCAGCCCATGGAGATGATTGTGGTTCCTGCAACTTCACAAACAGCAAAAAATCTGGATTGTGTGGGGGTGAAAAACCAATGAAGCTGGTGATTGTGGCCTCTTCTTTGTACCCTCCTTCTTCTGCCACTTGGGAAGTGCCTGTTTTACCTGCCACAGGAATTTTCTGCGAATATGTCCATTGTGCTTCTCCACGCTCTGCTGCATACGTCAGCATCTCCTGCAACGTAACTGCTGTTTCTTCTTGCAGCACTCGTTCTTTGGCAAGCGACTCTACCTCATGAGTCTGCGTAGTAACTGGATCGAAGACAGAAGAGATTATTTGTGGTTGTAATAAAACACCATCGTTTGCAACTGCGCCAACTGCTCGAATGAGCTGCAGACTACTTACCGTGATGCCTTGGCCAAATGATCTTGTTGCAGTCTCCACAGGTCGCCAGCTATCTGGAAATGGCGTGTTGCGGTCTCCTTGCAAATCAATACCAAGCTCTCTGCCAATGCCAAATTTTTGTAAGTACTCGCGAAATGTTTCATGACCAAGTTTTTCGGCAATAAAAATCATTGCTGTATTGTCTGAGTGAGCAAGTGCTTCGCTCATGGTTGTGTCGGGGTAGTATGTATCATTCCAGGTTCGGATGGTGAAAGTACCAAACTGTCGGGGTCCTTCACAAGTATCACACTTGGTATCTGGTTTGATTGCGTTTGTATCAAGACCAGCTGCCACCGTCAAAATTTTGAAAGTTGAGCCTGGCTCATACTGTTCGGTCAAAGCAGGATTTTTATAGACTTCTGGCTCAAATTGATAAAATCTTGCCTGATCAAATGTTGGTGCAGCTGCAAGGCCAATAATTTTGCCAGTTTTTGGTTCATATGCAATGGCTTCTCCACCCCTTGCCTCATACTTTAGGATGCCAGTGAGTAACTCTCGTTCAAGAATTTTTTGAATATCTCGATCGATGGTGGTTGTGATATCGCGTCCGTTTAGAGATACAAACTCCTCTTTGCCAGAAAAAAGTTTGCCTCCGAGCGCATCACGAATGACTTGTCGCTGCGAATTTTGTGGTTGTAGCTCTTTTTCCAGCGCCCCTTCAAGTCCGAAGTAACCGATATCTTCTCCATCTTCTGTTTTACCAATGAACCCGGTGAGTTGCGCCGCCATTGAGGCTTCTGGATAGTAACGAACTTCATATTGGTCAAATCCAATGCCTGAGATTTTTTTTCGTTCAATTTCTTGTTTTGTTGTTTCACTAATTTTTTCTTTGAGTCCGATCCATGTCCTGTTGTCTGCACGCAGCTTCTCCGTGAGCTCTGTGATCAACTGTTCACTTTGATCTAACCGAGCACCACTCGAGGCGGTTTCAAACAACTCTGAGTCTGTGACCAAAATCTCTGCTAATTGCTCTGCTATTTCTTCTGGAGTTGTATCAAATAGGGCTGGTTCAGCAAATATGCGATACACCGTTTGGTTGCCGACAAGTAGTGAGCCATCAGCAAAGTATAGATTGCCCCTACTGCCAGTCGATGTAATTTTTTGCTGGTACTGCTTCTCTGCTCGATTGGTGAGCTCATCTGCAGAAATAACTTGCAAAAAAAATAGTCTTGAAACAATGCTCAGGGAGCAGAGAAAAATGAGTGTGAGTACGACTCTGCCTCGCCAGCGCAAGGGATGGGGCTGATTTTTCATGGGCGCAACGCAAGAGAATCTTGTTTGGGTTGAGCTGCGACCAGCACTGTCGCGGTGATAGGCTCGTAGCCGAGCGTTACAGCTTCTTCTTCAAGTTTGGTGAGTGAGCTTATTTGGGCTAGCTCAGTCTCGAGGCGTTTGCGATGGGCAAGTAATCTATTTTGTTCAGAAACTTCTTGGTTGAAGGTAGTGTTGCGTTTGACCCAAACCGACTCAGTAACCAAGGTTAGAACTACTTGGCTGAGCACAGCTAGTCCCAGGACTCCATAATATGTGTATAGGTGCAGTTTTCTCATAGCTTTTCAATTCCGCGTAATTTCGCACTGCGAGCTCGAGGATTATCTTTGAGCTCTGCTTCGCTTGGCTGTACAGCTTTTTTTTGTAATTTGCGAGCCTTATTGCAGGCTTCCCATTGCGCAAATTGTTGCTTGACGATTCGATCTTCACCTTCGTGAAAAGCTATCGAGACGATACGTCCGCCTTTTTCAAGTACGTCAAAAGCTTGTGGTAAAGCAAGTTGAATTTCTGACAACTCACCGTTGACCGCAATTCTCAGTGCCTGAAAAACTTTGGTAGCAGGGTGAATACCTCCCGAACGCCTGTGGTTCACTTTTAGAACACACTCAGCAAGTTGGGCGGTTGTGGTGATGGGCACAGGTGATTGCTTGATTGCTTTGGCGATTGCTCGAGCATGGATCTCCCCGCCAAACTCTCGAAATAAAAGCTCTAGCTGTTTTTCTGGTACCAGAGCCAGGATGTCTTTTGCCATGACTGCTAATCTGGTATCCATGCGCATATCCAAGGGACCGTCTCCGACAAAGCTAAACCCACGCTCGGCAGACATAAGTTGCTCAGTGCTGGTGCCGAAGTCAAAGAGCACGCCAGAAACAGCTAGGTTCTCATTAATTGTTATTCGCTCGACCTCCTGCGCCAGTTTTGAAAATGACTCGTGGACGAGAAAGAGTTTTTTTTGGGATATCTCAGATTGAAAGCGAGTGCTACCTCTTGTTATAGCATCAGCGTCCCAGTCAAAGGCGATCACTGTAGACTGTTGGTCGAGGAGTGCCTGCGTGTGGCCGCCGGTGCCAAACGTAGCATCTACCACGACCTTCCCTGGCTCGAGGTTAAGTAGCTCGATTGATTCATTCAAAAAGACTGTTTGATGGGTTGTGTTCACGTTAGTTTTCTAGCTGTTCTACTGTCTCCTCTGCGTGCGAGGTCAGTTCTGAAAGGTAGTTGTGATATGTTTCTCGATCCCAAATCTCTACTTTAGAAATGCTGCCGACAACAACTAGGTTTTTGGTAAGTCCTGCGCCTTCAATCAGGTGCTCTGGAATGCTAATTCTGCCGAGTTTGTCTGGAGTTAGATTGGCGGCATCGTTGCTGAGCAATCTGATTGCATCTCGAACCGCTCGTTTGTTTGTCGAGAGTTGTGAGAGCTTTTCTACTTCGGCTAAGTAGGTTAACTCTGGAAATAAAAAGAGTGCTCCATCGAGACCTCTGGTAATTACCCAGTTTTTTTGCTCAGATCGAAATGATTTTGGAAGTGATACCCTTCCTTTTGCCTCGAGCGTGTAGTAATATTTTCCAATAAACATTAATTATAAGATAATTTACCACTGTTTACCATAATTCAACATTATGACTACTCAACTCAGGAAGTAAATACAAAAAAAACACGAAAAGATCGTGCTAGAACACTGTGGAGTGAATCGAAAAAAGGGAAACTATTTGGTCACAACGACGTAGAGCGGCATGAGTGTGACGGTTGCGGTTGCAAGCTTGTCCTCTTGGGTTGTATCAAAGGATTTCCAGGTTGAGCCATTCCAGCCGAGAATAGTTAGTGTTTCCTCGCTTGTCGCTCGAATGCTTAACTTTGCTTCGCCGGTGAGAGAGCTGCTGAGTTCAAGTGAGTATGGCTCTGAGGCAATTTTGCCATCGAAGCCCTCTGGCACACCAGAGGCATTACCTATGATTAGGTAGCGTGCCTTTGCGAGTTCCGCTGCCGCAATTTGGAACTTGCCATCCTTTGACGAGAAGCTCTTTTCTTTTGCTTTGTTATCAATGTACTTCCAGTCAGTTTTAAGACTATAGTCCTCTGAGCCGCCAAAGGTAGTGGTGAGTGAGCCGCCTTTGACATCCTCGTGGTAGGTACAAGCTCCACCGGCACTGCAGCTACCGAGCAAAATCTTCTCTGTAGCCGGGGTGTCGCTCAGTGCAATAGAGCCAAATGCGCCTTGCAGTAGCGTTCCTGCTTGGTACTCAAGTTCATACTCTACTTCGCTCGCTGATTTCTTCACGGAATCGACAGTAATGGTGATATTTCTACCATCTGCCTGTGGAGAAATTGCGATATATGGACGCTCTTCTTGCGGAATGATGTTAACCGGTTGCACAATGCGTTTTTTGGCTGGTGCAGTTGTTTCTGTCTTGGCGACTGGTCTCATGCGCCAAAAAATCACTCCACCAATGATCAAAAGGACAACTCCAACTATAGCGATAACCGGTTTTTTCATAGAGTTCAGCGTAACACGATGCAACAGTCTGCGTCTAGCTGTTTTTTTTGAGGTATTCGAGAATTTCACTAGAGGCAATTCTGATTTGCTCAGTAGTATCTCGGTTGCGTATGGTTACTGTTTGATCTTCGATGGTTTGGTAATCAACTGTGACACAGAACGGAGTGCCTGCTTCATCCTGGTAGAGATATCGTTTTCCTATGTTACTTCTGTCGTCCCAAGCGGTAGGAACTTCCTGTGCAAGTTTCACATAAATTTCTTTTGCCACTGCTACTAACTCTGGTTTATTTCTCGCGAGCGGGAACACAGCCACGGTGTTTGGTGCTAGCTGCTGAGGCAAACTTAGTACAGTTCGAGAGCGTTCGGCATCTTCCCAGAAGTGTTCGGTCAGAACCATCATGAATACTCGATTGAGACCAACAGCGGGCTCAATGACGTGAGGAATGAATCTTCTGTTTTCAAGATCAGTCGCTTCGAGATTTTCTCCCGAGAGTGTTTGATGTTGCTTGAGATCATAATCAGTTCTATAAGCTATCCCCCACAGCTCCTTCCACCCAAACGGAAATTTGTAATCGAGGTCGTAGGTGTCTTTGCTGTAGTGACTGCGTTCGGTATCAGTGTGTTTTCTCCAGCGCAGATTCTCCTCGCGAACGCCGAGTGTTTGAGTTACAAAGTTCCACATGGCTTGTTTCCAGTCCTCGAGCAACTTTTGCCAGTCCGTAACTTCAGGATCAAAGAAGTACTCAATTTCTGCTTGCTCAAATTCGAGTGTGCGGAAAACAAATTGACCAGTTGTTACCTCGTTGCGGAAACTTTTTCCGATTTGTCCAACACCAAATGGTAGCTGGATTCGCGTGGAGTTTGTAATGTTTGTAAAGTTAGTAAAAATGCCTTGCGCAGTTTCTCCGCGCAAGTAGACTACCGATTTTTCACCCGCGACGGAGCCAATTGAGGTTTCAAACAACAAGTTGAATACCTTGGGAGCAGAGACTGTGTTATTGTCTGGGCTCATGATTTTATTTGCTGATATGTACTTACCCATATCTTCTACCGACATTTCCTCAGGTGATTTCTCTGAGGTTTTGTTGTTTTTTTCTTGCCACTCTTGGATCAAGTGATCTGCGCGAAAACGCTTTTGTGTCACGAGGTCTTCTACCAGCGGATCATTAAAAGCGGTTGTGTGACCGGATGCAACCCATGTTTTTGGGTGTAGTAAGATTTGCGAATCAATACCCACCATATCTTCTCGCTGTTGGATAAAGGCCTTCCACCACAGGTTTTTGATGTTTCTCATTAGCTCTACACCAAGCGGACCATAATCATAGGAATTGGCTAGTCCGCCATAAATGCTCGAGGTTTGAAACACAAAGCCACGCCGTTTTGTCAGGCTGACGAGCTCATCGAGGGTTGGTGGGTTTTTTTGCATGCTCTCGAGATTGTAACAACCTGGTGGTTATTTGACTAGTAAGTACTCGAAGCTCCTCAATGGACGCTCAAAAATCTCCGAGAGTTGCTTTGAGAGCGATGCGTTGCCGTCGGAAGATATCTCGTATCCCAGCATACGTACTAGCTCAATAATTTTAGAGCGCAGGTCTGAAATTGCTGTTTGTTTTTGTATGACCGCCGAGTAGAGATCGGTCACTTGCGAAAAAAGCGCACTGTCCAATTCTTCTGGCACGAAGAGAAAGTCGAAAATTTCAAGCATCTGCTGAATCCTACGAACCTGTGACAGAGTGTTTGTATGTTCAAGAGCTTGTAGGTGCAACTTTGTTTGAGTGATGAGGGGAAGAGATTTAGTAGGAATACAGTGGGCAGTCACAAGCGAACCTGGCTCTAGATTTCCCCCGCTCGATGAGCGCAGCTTACGAACCCCTTTGGCAATGTAGACGCTTTTACCCTCTTCTTTGGTGAGAATGGTGATTGCCCTATCGTGTTCGCCAACGTTATACCGTTTGAGAACGATACCAGTGACAGTGTAAGAGTGAATTGCCATTTAGAATGAACATTCTCAGAACGCAGTTGAGTACGTGGTATCTTTGGTAACCTCGAGTTGTTCTTGGCTGCCAGTGGTATCGAGCAAGTAAGGCACCTTGTCTATACCACCTTGTTTCCAAATCTTTAGTGTGTAGGTGCTTTCGTCTGTGTATGGAACCTTGTACTCTAGCTTGATTTTGGCTGAACCAAGAGGTTCTAGGCTAAAAAAGCCATTGATAACAGAGAATCCAAGTTCTTCGCTGATGCGAGCATCTTCTTTAAATCCTTCGGAAGTTATAACCTCACTGCCTGCTGGCACGTAAATCCTTGTCCAGTCCTTGAGTGTTGAGTTCAGACATAACAAGCCGGCCTCGAGATTGCAGTTGTCGGATTTTCTCGAGTTCTTGTAGGTAATTTCCAGTTGTTTGGTGATGAACCCATTTTCGGGGGCAGAGACGGTTTGCTCGACCTCATATGTGACAAAGAGGTTTGATTTAGCACCTGCCAAGTTTGTGTTTACGATTGCGAGGAAGTCAGCACTAGGTTCGGGGGTGATACGACCAGCTGCGTTCAGTGTTTCTGCCGCTGCTTGTGCTTTTTCGTCGAGGAAATAGAACTGAATGTGGCGATCAGCAATATTGTTTAGGCCCGTTTGGAAAAGCTCGGGCCAGATTGTTTTTGGACTTGAATAAGATTTGGTGAGCACCGAGCGCATGAGCGGTCCCAGCACACCTTTGCGGTCATCTCGAAGATATGGGGTTGGCCGGGTGATGATCTCTGACAAGATGTAGATGATCTCTGGGCAGTCACAGCGAGGATCAGTTTTGCTTGAGAATAGGCCATAGCCCGGAACTTCGACTGGTCCCAGCACGGTAAGCAGATCAGTCAATACTTTTGTATCGACGGCAATAATACCGTCAACATTGGTTGGTTCGCCGGGAACACTGCTGTACTCTGGGAAGAACTGCTCCATCGAAACTTTAAAATCAGGTGAGGTATTCATGTCACGCAGATTCCATCGCTTCTCTGTTGTGAGGTAGCGACCAAGCTCTTCGGGAATGGGCAACTTACTTCGGTACTTTTTGTCTATTTCGTAAATGTCGTCTGATTTCTCTGGCTCAACTTTGCCATTTTCTACATTGATGATTGCGAAAGCTGTTAGAAAACCGCCGGTAGGTCTGAGCTCAGCATCATTTTGGAAGAGCACAAGATATTTTTTTCTCTCTCCTCTACCACCCGCGATGCTTGGCAATTGTTCGATCACTGGGCGGTACTCTGTGACAGCGTCTACCGCCGCGCTAGAGAAATCTTGTGCTTGTAAAATTGAGGCACGAACCTGAATTCCCTCGATTGCTTCTGGATATCGATCTGCTGAGATGAGTGCCAGTTCTGATTCAGCAGTACTAAGATCTGCCGCAATTTCATCTAGGATTGGGGTAATTTTATCGAGTGTTTCAAGGATAATTTTTAGCCGATCCTCAGCCGTGCCGCCCTGAAATGAGCCTTCGCCAGAAAATCCGAGCACATCAGCATAGGGGACGATTGCATCGATCGATTTCCGTGCTGCCGATAAGCCAGATTGAGCGGCGGCGAATGCATGCTCTCCATCTAGATAGTAATTGCGTGCAATGGGAATTGATCTGTAAAACGAAAGTTGCTGGTAGGTCGACCGCATGGTGTTGAGTTTTTCATCGATTTTGTTCAAGTTGTCTTGAACAGGTAGTAAGCTTTGTGCTTTGAAGTGACCGTAAGTCTCTTGTCCAAGTGCACGCACTTCTGTTGATTGTGCCTGGAGTGACTGTAATACTCGATATGTTTGAAGTGCAAGAGTCGCGCTCACTCCGATAAGAATAGCGAACACAAGTGTCAGAATGATGGCAATTTTCTGCCAGGTTTTTCGTGCAGACCACCAGCCAAAAAAACCACGCTTGGGAGACGAAGGTATCTGTTCTAGATCTGGTGCAACAGAAGTTTCTGGGGAATCATTTAACTCGGGATTGTTGGGCAGAGTCATAAGAATTTCCAGTATAGCAAAGATTTGAGCTCTGCTCCAATCACCATTTTGAAACCATCGCTTTGGGAGTACGGACGAGAATTGTGATGTCCTTGAGAATAGAAGGATTTGAGGCGTAGCTAGCATCCATTTTGGAACGAATTGAAAACGGCACTTCATTGCGACCACTTGTTTGCCAGGGCCCGGTGATACCAGGTTTGATACTGAGGATTTTACTAATGTAAGGTTTTGTTTCTGGATAACGTTCACTTTGTTCGTCGAGCTCACGGCGAACATATGCGCGTGGGCCAACCATGGACATTTCACCACGAATAACATTGAGTAGCTGTGGAAATTCATCGATAGTTAATGAGCGCAAGATTTTTCCTAACTTGGTGACCCTAGGATCATTGGGAATTTTCCAGTCATTTTCTTTGAACTTTTTGAGCATTTTCTTATCTTGTTTGTGCAAGATGTCGTCGGCGCCCTGAATCATAGAGCGAAACTTGTACAGATTAAACTCTTTCCCATCGAGACCTACTCTTCTGTGGGTGAAAAAAATTGGACGGCCTGAGTCAAGTAAAATAAGGATTGGCACGACGAGCCAGACTGGCAAAAAAAGGACAACCAAGCCGAAGGCAACAAAAAGATCGAGTAAACGTTTCTGAGCAAGATATGTCATGAGTGATTAGAGGTATTCTACTTGTTTTTCCTCTTTTAGGCGCTCGACAATTTTCTTTACGTCCTGACTCTTGCTTTTTGGGATCAACATAAGAATCTCGTTTGTATCAATGATGATCATGTCTTGAATGCCAACCAAAGCAATCAGTCGACCATTTGCGTGAACTAGGTTATTTGCAGACCCTATCGAGAGTACGTGGGCTTTATCTGACTCGCTGAGAACTACATTGCCAGACAAGTCTTTTGTTTCGAGATCGTACACCACTTTCCAATCACCGACGTCATTCCAGCCAAAATCTCCTGGAATCAAGGCCAAATTATCGGCTTTTTCAGAAATGGAGTAGTCAATTGAAATCGACTCTGCTTTTGCGTAAATTGCAGGAAGCTGTTTTATGAAAGCGTCGCCTTTTGCTGACAACAGAGGTTTAGTTAGCTGTAGCATTTCGGGCATGTGTTTAGCAAAGGCGTCGATAAGTACAGTTGCAGACCAAACATACATGTTTGCATTCCAGAAGTATCTTCCGGTAGAGATAAAAGCTCGTGCGGTTGCCTCGTTTGGTTTTTCGGTAAAGCTGTCTACTGCAAACAGCGAAAGTCCTTTATCTAGTTTTTTGATATCATTGCCAATTTTGATGTACCCAAAGCCTGTAGCCGGATGTGTTGGGGTAATGCCAACTGAAACCATCGACTCATTTTTGGCAGCCACTTGGACTGCTGCTCGCATGACTCTGACAAATTCTGACTCGTCGCTTACTACATGGTCAGAGGCTGAGTTGATGATGATAGCGTCCTTGTCGAGTGATCTCGCGTACAGTGCACCAACCAACATAGCGAGCGCGGTTTCCTTTTTTTCTGGCTCTGCAATGATATTTCGTTTAGGGATCTCTGGTAGTTGTTTCTGTACCTCATCTTGGTACAGTGTGTTTGTGACCACAATTATTTTTTCCCATGGAACAAGCTTGGTGATTCTTCTGACTGAGTACTGCAGCATTGTTTCGTCGCCAAACAGCTTGAGAAATTGTTTAGGTGTCTGACCTCTCGATTTTGGCCAAAGCCGTGTGCCACCGCCACCAGCGAGCAAGACAGCGTATACGTGTTCGTTATGTGGCATAGGTTTTTACTCCTCTAGTATGAGATTTCCATACATCATACACTATTGTTTGGATGGCTTTTTGGAACTGCTTTGCAGAGACTTTTACAGCTTGTTCTCTCAAGTCTGAACGAGAAAACTGCACCTGACGTATCTTAGAAATCGCCACAGCAAGCGCCTGTATAGATTGTGTTGGAAGTACTAAGCCGTCTCGCCCATTTCTGACAACCTCAGCAGCCCCAGATTTTGAGTACAAAATAACCGGGGTGCCGTGGGCTAGACTTTCAACTGCGACGATACCAAAATCCTCTTTGCCCATTTGAATGGTTGCTTGAGCACTGGCAAGTAGGCTCGCTTTTTCTTGATCTGTCACTGCATTGAGAAAAATAAGTAACTTGCGCTCATTTTCGGCTTCTGTGAGAGCGGTTGCAATCGATTGCTTTTTCTTTCGAATATACCCATGTTTAGCAGCCTGTTTATGTAGTTGTGACTGCATCGTGCCAGTTCCTGCGACTACGAGGACAGAATTCGTTTTCACTGCTGCTGCAATGGCGAGATCGACGCGCTTATACCAAACCAAACGAGAGAGTGAAAGAAAGAATGGTTTTTTTGTGAGCTTGTGAGGGATCAATTGCGTGGGAATCTCTACTGGAGGATAGATAGGTTCTAGAAGATTTCTGGCATAGCTTCCTGTCAGTTGTGAGTAGATCATCTTGGAAAGGGGAATAATATAATCTGGTCGAGCTGCCGCTGCTTGATCCCACCAAGAAAGGTATTTGAAAAGAAATCTGGCAAGCCAAAATGTGCCAGGAATTTTGAACACTGCATGGGAGCGAAGATACTTCTCACTCGATTTACTCAAGTATTTTGGTGAACTAAAGAGGTAGTTTATATGTAGTTGATTTGGCCTGGTGAGCACGCCTTTTGCCTCAGCACTACTGACAGAAATCACTATGTCGTAGCTGCTCAAGTCAAGGGACTCGAACGCGAGCGGAAGTATAGGGGTCGACAACTTTTGCAAAATGTCCGTAAATGCTCCAGGCATGGTTATTACTGCTCGAACCCGTTTTTTCTCTACCCAGGTTGCTGCATTTGGATTGTAAAAAATGGTGTACAGGGGTGAGTCAGGAAAGATTTGCAGTAACTGTTGTAATAAGTACTCTGCTCCTCCATACCTGGTTGTAACCCTGTCGTAGACGAGGCAGATGCTCGGTTTAGCTGAGGGCTGTTTGGTAGACATTACAAGTTTGTTTGGCAAGTGTATCCCAGTTGTAGCGATTGATAAAAGCTTTAGAGAGTGGTTGCTGCTGTGGTCGATCTTTTATTTTCTGCCAAGCTTGCTCTAATGACGAGACATCGTGTGGGTCAAAGTATGTTGCGTTCTCCTGATAAATTTCGTGGAAAATGGGAATGTCGGACGCGAGCACCGGGGTTTGCAACAACAATGCTTCTAGGCCGGTAAGACCAAAGCCTTCGGAAAATGATGGTTGGATTACTGCCGTCACCCTTCTGTAGTGAGTCGCAAGTTCTTTATCCTCTATCGACAAAAAGAATGAAACTTGTTTCTTTAGTTGTAGTTTTGCAACTTGCTTTTGTACTCGTTCTACAAACGCAGATCGGGCGGTGACAATAGCTAGCTGTACATCGGGATGTAGCTGTAAAAACTGTAGTACCAGAGAAATATTTTTATGTGGATACAATGAGCCAACATACAAAAGATGATTTGATTTTTTCGTTTGTTTTAGATGGGTTGAGTTAAGCAGCGAGTGCTCCACACCTTCGTACGTGACGATCGCTTTCTTTTGAGTTGCAGGGTAAACAGCACTCAGTTCGTCGGCAATAGTTTGTGACGGCACAAGGATTGCCAGTGCTTTTCTGACTGCTTGCGAGACCACTTGTTTGTAAAAAAAGTACTTTAGCCAATACAAAACTGGGTTGAGTGTTGTAACTTGCAGCCCTCGTTGTTTGTGCCAAAGTAAGTCATGAATGGTAACAACGAATCGTCTGGAATAAAAAATGGGTACGTTAAAGTGTGGGACGTGTAGAAGGTCTAACTTCTCCTTGTTTAGGAGAGTGAGGAATGCAGTTTGTTCAGAGAGTGAGTAGTGCTTGTAGGGTGCAATAACAATTTTGACGTTTGCGAGTTTGGTTGGATAGAGTTCTCGTGCTTGTTGATTTGTGGAGCAAAACAGTACTATCTCTGTTTCAGAATCCAGAAGTTTTAGCACCCTTGGAACAAAACTAGAGATATATCGACCAATGCCGGCATGACTGAGACCAGCCAGCCGGCAATCGATTCCAATTTTTTTCACGCTATTACTTAGCGCTCTTTTTTCTTGCGGTTGTTTTTGTTGCACTAGCGCGGGTAGACTTCTTTGGTTTTGCCAAAGCTGAATCAACAATCTTTTCGAGCTCAGCGAGCTCTTCTTGTGTTGTGCCCATATCGTTGGAAGAGATAGAGTCTGCAATTGCAAGCTCAGCCTCTGCTTGACGAATTTTTGAGCCGCGGACTATGTTACCAAATATGACAAACACGATGTACACAGCTGAGATTGCAAATGTAGCAACCGGAATGTATTCAAGCAACTTTGGTTGCTCAAACAATTGAGCATTTGCATAGAAGTACTTGATAAGAAGTGAGGGCAAGAGTGCTGTTACAAAAAGACTTGCCACAACCGTGAAGAGCCCTTCCATTGTGCGTTGCATTGATGTGCTTCTCAGGTTTTGAATCCTAAATTGCAGTGTATTACTGTTCATAGTCCGCCTTTCTTTAGAGCGAGAAAATACTTAAGTAGCCAGCGTACCACAGTTGGATACCTTTTGGCATAGTGTTTATCGTAATATTGTAGCATGGTGTTATAGAAGTGAACTTGTGTTTTTTGGGCAATACTCTGAGAGGTTTGTTTGATGCCAGATTTATACTTGTGATGGATGAGCGTTACACCTGGGTGAAAGAACACTTTGTAACCCGCTTCGCGGAATCGCTTGCACCAATCAAGGTCCTCTGCATACATAAAAAACTGTTCATCTAGCAAGCCAACTTTTTTATATAGTGAAGTGCGTGACAGCAATGCTGCTCCCGAACAAGCATCGATTTCGTGAATCTCATCTAGGTTTTTATGTGTGAGGTGGTACTGTCCAAATTTGACTGAGTTTGGAAAGAGTTGCTCTAGTCGAGCGAAGTAAGCAAATGAGGCCCAGAGAGTTGGCTCCCCCCTATGCGAGGCAGGGTCTAGCTTGCCAGAAAAAAAAGTGAGGGCTGGAGTGATGATCCCAACTTTTGAGTGAGAGTCCATGTAGCTTACCAACTCATCAAAGTTTGATTTTGGAGTCAGCTCAACATCAGAGTTGAGAAGCATGGTGTAGCGAGCTTCTGTTTGTTTGAGAGCCTGGTTGTTGGCTTCTGCGAATCCCTTGTTCTTATCGAGCTGAATAATTTTTGCTTTGGGACAACAAGCCCGAACAGTTGCTAGTGAGTTATCACTGCTTGCATTATCTACAACAGTAACACTCACCTGCAATCTTGTTTTTTTTAGATAGTGATTCTGGAGTGATACGAGTGCTTTTTCTATCCAAAAGTCACTGTTGAAATTCAGGAAGATCAACTCCAAATCTGGCTTACTTGGTTTCATTTTTAGCTCCGATTCGTCGGTAAATTATATCAAGCTGCGACGAGATGCTCTGCCAATCATACTTTTTTTGTACAAATTCTTTACTGGCTTGAGAGAGTTTTTGTCTCAGCTCTTTGGATTTAAGCAGTCGAATTGTTTGTTCAGCTAGTTCGCCGCTCGTTTTTCCAATCAGTGCGTGCGTGTTTTCTGTAATATGCAAACCCTCGACGGCTGTGGGCGTGGCGACGAGTGGCGTGCCAGACGCCATGGCCTCGAGGACTTTGTAGCGTGTGCCCTTACCGCTGAATACTGGGGCGACCAGGACATCGGCCACAGCAAAAGCGTCACGGATATCTTCTACTCTGCCTTTGACAACAATACTGGGGTGATCATTTTCGAAGTTGTGAATTTCTTTTGTTGGTGCGTTGCCAACGATGTGTAGTTTTGCCTTCGGCAACTGTTCTAGGATTTGTGGCCAAATGTTGTTGACCAGATAGCGCACGGCTTCTCTATTTGGTAGCCATTTAAAAGTGCCGACGAACAGTACTGTCGGATCTTTGTGAGACACTTTAGGTTTTTCACTGAACCATTGAGAATCGACCCCGTTGGCAACAACCGCGATGTCATTTTGCGCGCTCCTTCGTTTTGTCGTTTGCTCAATAAACTCTTTGTCTTGTTCGCTCATAACAATAAGTTGATCAGCCTGATTCCAGTAGTACGACTCCCAGCGTTTAATTTTTTTGATATCCAGATTGAGCAGTGGTCGAATGAGCGGTGTGGCTTGTTTGGCATAGCTTTCGTAGCCGAGGTACTCAATTGTTTGCTCAACCAGAATGGTTGGCGTCTTCGTCTTGGGCAAATGAGGCATCATGTAAAAAGTTTCGGCGTGGAGTAAATCAAATTTCGTTCGTTGTAGTTCTTGCTCGATCGCTGTTGTGACCTCTGAAACATAGTTGCGGATCACGAGAAACGGATAGGAAGAAATGGCTGTTTTGGCAATATTACGTATGGTGAACGGTGTTTTTGATCGTCGAAAAACACGAACGTCGGCACAGTACTTTAATAACTCGGGGATGTACTTCGTTTCCTCGTTGTCTTTGATGAGAGAGAAAAGGGTAACCTGGTGCTTTTCTGAGAGTTGTTTGAGTAAGTTGTACGTACGAATTTGTCCACCCGATAAAAGCGGATACGGCAGGTACGGCGTGAGCATGAGGATTTTCATAGTGGTTTTTGCAGATTAAAAATCAGGTGCTCTGCGGTCTTTTCTACAGTTTCGTACTGCGTTTCGAGCATTCTGGCTTCATCATCATAGCTGGTTGTGATGTAGTACTGTGCGCCAAGCGCTCTTTTTTTCTCGATTTCGAATCCGATGGGCCAGCCACGTCGCTTGGTTTGAAATAGAAATGAGGTATCTCCAAAGGCGGTTGCAATCACGAGCGAATCTGGAGGAATGAGATCCTGCGCGCGTTGTCCAAGTCTCTGGTACTCCCAGTGGTTTATTTTGTAGTACTCTTTCACTTGAGTAAAAGAAAGAATTACCATGAGGGCGTAGATGCCGATCACAACTACTTTTGGTACTTTCGTACTCAAAAGAACAGCGCCTTTTGCAATAGTGATACAGATAATAGGTAAGGCCAGAATTTGATAGTAGTCGTGCTGGATGTTCCCGCGGGCAATTACTGTGAAGTAAGCAGCAATACTTACCCACCAGCTCCCATAGACCAGCACTTCCTTTGTCTGCAGTTTTTTCCAGTGCAATACGATGGGGAGAAAAAAAATGGTGCCGAAGTAGCCGAGAATCAATTTGATCAAACGCTCGTAGGCGAGCCAGCGAAACCAAACTGGCTGAAACCGCGGTGCCTTACCGTTGATCATCCCGTTGTAGAGCCAGTCGGATGCAGGAATGCCGGAAGGAAATTGGGTAATCCAATCTCTCCATAACCACAGTGGAATGAGACTCGCTGGGAGTACTAGACTCCACACTACCTGACTCGCTTTGAGTTTTTTTGCAATAAAGACGGTAAGCAGAAGAGCCGCATACACCGGCGCCAAAAAAAGAGCAAATGGCTTGGTTACTGCTGCCAGACCAAGCAGCACAAAACTCGCGGCATACTGCCACCACCGCTTTTTTTCTAACCAATACGCAAAAAACGTAACCGATGCCGTGCTGAGCGCCAGCATAACTGGATCTGGCAAAATAACTCGACTATAAAATACTGAGTAAGGCAGAACGGCGAATGTCGTGGCCGCGAGAATTGCGGTAGTTTTGCCAGAAAATAGTTTTGTGAAAAAGTAGATGCTCACCAACGTACTGAGTGAAAAAACAACGGTAAACAAGCGACTGACTACAACAAGCGAGAGTTGTGGAATCGTGCGAAGTAGCCATGCAATCACTGCATGAATCCAGGGAAACTCAACCATGCGGTAGCCTTCGAGATTATCCTTGCCAGATGCAATGTTAGAAAGATCGTGATAGCGAGGATGTAAAAGATCAATGCCATTTAGCACATACTCATAGGTTACTGAAGCTGTATCCGCTTGACGAAAGCTATGCCACTCTAAGATGGGGTCGCTGATATAAAACAGCCTGAGGCAAAGTGCCAGGACGACAATGGAAAGTAGCAACTTGTTATGTTTCATTTTTGTGCCAGAAGTAGATTGCCATGGCCATACCGGTATAACCCCAATAGAGCAGCGCAATCTTTGAAGCCACGAAGACATCAATATATGTGGCGTTTACCAAAAGTCCCAGTGTGCCCGCAATAACTCCAATGAGTGCTGCTGTCTCATACGGAGACAGCTTCCTACTACTCTTTTTGCGTAGCGTGCGCGCGCTGAGGGTCAGTGCGGTCAGAATACAGCCATAAAAGGTGATAAAGCCCGCTAGACCTGTTTCTCCGAGTGAGCGTAAATAATTATTGTCAGTACTTTCTGCTTCGGTAAATTGTTGCACGGTTTCTTTGGTCAGTGTGGCATACCCAGAACCAAGTACGGGGTTTTTGTAAAAGCCTGCAATGGCCTGAGGCCAGAGTGTATCAAGTCGAATCGCGACTGAAAGGCCGCGCTCGAGCGCGTTTTGCGAGTACGTTCGCTCAACTTCCACTAGTACCATGGTTGTGACACCTTCGGCTGAGGTCGTGGCTACGAGTTTCCTGTCTGGAACATTGACATAGACGTCGCTGGGACGCTCTGGAGACGGCCGTGCGTCAGATGGCACGAGTACTGAGATCATTTCAGCTGCTTCTTCGGTTGAGATACCATTTTCAGGTTTTTCAATCATGGTCTGTGGCAAGATGTTTGGCATTTTTGCCATTTGATCACCCACAAATGATTCCAAGTGTTTATCTACATTTTGATACCACGAGTAAGCAACAGTGTTACTTTCGAGAATCTGCAGAAGTCGTTCGTACATATCCTGTCCAAAAAGTCTTAAAATAACTCCGCAGCAAATAGCAAGTATCCCGGCTTGTTGAAAGAACCAGGTTGTTTTCTTGAGCAGTGATTTTTCTTTCAGTGCGAAAAAAAGCAGTACAACAAAAACTGCGAGTATCAGTGAGCCAAACGAAGTTCTCGATGCTGAGACTGTGATGAGCCATATCCCAAAATAAAACAGGCTAAACAGTGCGAGACGCTGTCTCCTTTTCGCGAGACTGTAGGCGGTTGCAAGAACAATTGGGAGGATGAGCACTAAGTACCCGCCGAGATCATAATGGCCGCCAAAGGTAGATTGGACTCGAGCGTGCGGGGTCAAATAGAGGCGCAAGCCTTTGCTAAACTCCCTGTTCATGGTTGAGTAGACCGGCCAATACAGGTGGCGCTGTCCTACTCCATATGCAGAAACGGCGAAGAGTGTGACGAAGCTAACGATGAGTAGTATTTTCAGATCTCGCTTAGTTTTGAGTGCTGAGAACACAATAAAAAACAGCGTAAAGTATTCAAAGTACCTGAGAAAGTGGAGTGCAGACTTTCCTACATGGAGTAGTTCAAACGGTACTGTTTTAGTGATAAAAACAGCACTCACCAGTGAAAGAAATCCAGCGACAAGGTACAGTCCCATTATCTTTGCTAATGGAATTCTGAGCGTAACTTTTTTTCTCAGTAACTGGATGAACCAAAAAATGACAGTGAGTAGTATAAAAATATCCTCGAGCCGAACGCGTACTAAATAGCCAGGGATGAGGTCGAACAGTGGGAGTTTGGGATAAAGCGGAATAAAGCCGAGCAAAAATCCCGCAAGTAACAACAACAAATTTTTATCAATCCAACGCAGCACAACTTTTGGAGTAGGCATAGAAATCACACTTTCGACGACAGATGACGATAGAGTCTCGCCTGCTCTGTTCTGCCTATTGTAGCAAAAATCCACCAACGGAGCCGAACTCCCAGGGAGATAATGAGGTTTATCACCGGTCTTTGCCACAGTGGCATGTGTTTGGCCCAGATATATTTGTATCCGAGTAGTTCTCCTAGGAGCGCATTTTGTTTGTTTGAGCTGGCAGCTTGTAGGTGAACTACCTCAGCTTCTGGCTCTATTGCCACCAGCCAATGGTGGTGGTTTGCTCTCAGGCACAATTCGACATCTTCTCCATACATGAAAATGTTTTCATCAAGCATTCCAATTTCTTCGATGACAGCTCGCTTGATTGCGACAGCAGTCGCCGCCACCCACCCTTGCGGCTGCAATTTTTTTGTCGCAGCTTGAGCTCGCAGACCAGTGTGTTGTGTTGAGGGTAGCAGTTTGCCAAGTATTGGGATGTCGTCTAGTAGGAGTAAGTGATTTGCCAGAGTCCAGAGATTTGGGGTGGCTCCGCCCTGCGGTTGTAGTGAGCCGTCAGGGTTTTTTAGGGTTGCCGCCAGGATGCCGAGGTGTTCATTATCTGGATCTGTGAGTGTTTTGTACAGCTGATCAATTGCGCCTGGCTGAGTGAGGGTGTCGGAGTTGAGAAGGACAATGACCTCTCCCTTTGCCTCTGTTATCGCTCGATTGTTTGCCTCTGCAAAACCGGTATTTTTTGGATTTTTGATGACACGAACGGGAAGTGTAAGTGTTTGGGCAAGCTTCTGGATAGCTGAATCACTCCCATCTGATGAGTTGTTATCTACCACAATGATTTCTGCAGCGTGCTTGAGACTACTATCTGGCGAAAAAGAGTTGAAGAGTGATTGCAGCGCCTGAAGAGTTAGGTCCTTGGTGTTATATGAAACGATGATGATTGAGACTCGCATGTTGGGTTATTGAAACCAACGAGCTCTGCCCAGACGGTATTGTAGGTTGTTTGGATCCCGCTCGCCAATTGGTTTGGCTGGTACGCCCGCAACAATCGTATTTGCAGCTACATCTTTGGTGACTACAGCGCCAGCCGCAATCACTGCTCCAGATGCAACAGTAACTCCTGGGAGCAGAATTGCTCTCGGACCGATGAAGACATAATCGCCGATCTTCACCGGAGCTTCAATCGGAGCAAAATTTGGAGAAGAAATATTGTGTTCACTTGACCAAATCATTACTTCTGATGCAATGTCAGTGTGATTGCCGATCGTAATGCCGCCACGCGAGTTGGGAAGCTGTCTCCTCCCATCGAGTGTAGCGCGCTCGCCAATAATTGTGTCATCGCCGATTTGGATAAATCGTGGATCGTAGATCCGCGCGCCCATGTGGATGGTGGAACCTCTGCCGATTTGGATACCCGAAAGTCTATAAAAAAATCTGCGAACATGATGCAGCGGCACATTGCCAACTCCCCACCAAAGAAACCCGGTGACTAACTCCAGCCAAATGGTCGTGATGCGTCGGATACTTTTTTGTAACAGTGACATACAACAACTATACGCTATTTTCTCGAGCTGTTCAGATGCTTTTTTGCAGCTTCTGTTGTCATTCTACCCTGCGAAGTTCGTTTGAGAAACCCAACTTGCATTAAGTACGGCTCGATAACCTCTTCTATTGTGACAACATCCTCGTGCAAGGCGGCTGCTAGGGTGCTCAGGCCAACGGGACCACCCTGGTATTTATCGATGATCAGGGCGAGCACTCGTCGATCGCTCTCGTCGAGACCAAGCTGATCGATTTCGAATAAATCGAGGGCAGACTGTACCAGCTCGCCAGAAATCTCACTGTGATTCTTGACTTCAAGATAATCGCGCACGCGTTTGAGGAGTTTCAAAGCAATTCTTGGAGTTCCTCGAGAGCGCTGTGCGATCGCAACAGCACCAGATTCGAGCAGGGTGACGTGCAGTTTTTTTGCCGAGTTCATCAGAATCGTCTGGAGCGCGCGTAGCTCATAGTAGGATAGTCGATGAATAATGCCGAAACGATCACGAAATGGGCCAGAGAGTAAGCCGAATTTTGTAGTTGCACCAACCAAAGTAAATTTTGGCAGATCAAGCCTTATTGAGCGTGCCGTTGGGCCCTTGCCGATCACGACATCGAGAGCATAGTCCTCCATCGCCGGATAGAGCGTTTCTTCGACCGCTTTTGGCAATCGGTGAATTTCATCAATAAATAAAATGTCTCCGGGGTTAAGATTTGTAATGATGGCGGCTAAATCTCCAACTTTTGTCAGAGCTGTGCCAGAAGTTATCTTTGTCTGGACATTGAGTTCGTTGGCAATGAGATGGCAGAGGGTGGTTTTGCCAAGACCTGGTGGGCCGTAGAGCAACAGGTGGTCAAGCGGTTCTTCGCGATTGCGGGCGGCCTCAATTGCGATGGCCAGCGATTCCTTGACATTGTCTTGGCCAAAAAACTCCGGCCAGCTTTGCGCACGCAAGTTGGTAAAGAGCTCAGCTTCTTCTGGAGAAATACTTTCTGTCGTTTTATCACTTTTCATGAGCGAGTACTTCCCAGTAGTTGCATTGTTTGTTTGAGCGCTTGTTCTAAGGTGATTGAGCTCATATCCGTTTTGCGCACGATGTCATATACAACGTGTTCTTCATAGCCCAAGGCCAACAGTGCCTCAAGAAGAGTCGCGTGGTCTGGATCGAGTGTTCCGAGCTGGAGATCTTCCAGACTCCCGAGTTTGCTCGAAAGCTCAATGATGATTTTTTGCGCAAGTTTTTTCCCTACTCGAGGTACTTGACTAAAGAGCTTGACATTGCCTTCCCGGACTGCGGCGCTGATTTGCTCACCGCCAAGCGCGCAGAGCTGAAGCGCTGTTTTTGGTCCAACGCCTGATACCTGCAGCAGTAGCAAGAAAAGTTGCTTTTCATCTTTGGTAGGAAACCCAAAAAGCTCCAGGGCAGTTTCGGCCACATGGGTATGAATCCAGAGTGTAACTTCTTCTCCTTTGGTCCATGCGCCAAGATGTTTTGCTGCAACTTGGACCCCGTATCCTACCCCGCCCACTTGTAAGATAAGCGGTGTTTGTAGTTCGAGTAGTGTGCCTGTCAGGAGTGCAATCATACTTAGAGTTGAATCTGATGGACAGCAAGCGCATGTGTAATGACGACTGCGATCGCGTCCATTGTATCATCGTGAGCGACTTGCTCTATCTCTGGAAAGAGCATGCGAAGCATCTTACTGATACCTTGCTTGTCTGCCCTGCCATATCCGGTTACCGATAGCTTGATTGTCATAGGGTTGTACTGGAAGCTTTTGATGTTGTGAGCTGCTGCAGTAGTGATAATGGAGCCGCGGATTTCACTCACTTTGAGAGCGGTTGTAGTATTGCGTGCAAAGACGAGCGTCTCGATCGCAAGCTCACTTGGTTTATATTTGGCAAAAATCGATTCGAGGTCAAGCGTGATAGCACCCATACGTTGTAGAAAGTCTTGTGTCTTGTCGGTGACAATGCAGTCATAGGCAAGGAGCGACATTTTTTTCTGCTCGATAGCAGCGACAGCCCACCCGAGTCGATCGTAACCAGGATCAATGCCTAGGATTGTTGTCATGAAGTGTTTACCACGTCTTGCCAGAGATCCAGGACAGTCGCAGCTGTGTTCTTCCAGGAAAATTTTGCTCGCTGCTCTCGACCTTTCTTGCGAAGTATTGCCTTTTCTCGAGCCTTGAGTGTCGCTACTTTCCAGAGACCATCGGCAATTTCGAGCGAATTTGTTGGGTTAACTAAAATTGCGCCTTCACCAACAACTTCTGGCAAACTACTGGTGTTTGATACGATTGGGATAGTTCCAACCTCAAGTGCTTCGAGCGCAGGTATACCAAAACCCTCTTTGAGCCCGACAGTAACAGAGGCTGCTGCGTTTCGCAGCAGTGCCCATTTTTCAGTTTCTGTAATAAACCCTGTTAGATGAATCAGCTCTCGAAACGGTGATTGCTCGATGCGATCGAGGATTGGTTTGGCGAGCCAGCCTTGTTTGCCGGCAAAGACGAGGTGATACAAGTCTGTTGTTTTCCCCAGACCTTGTTGTTTGCGGGAGAAACTTTCGAACGCCTCGATCAAACGAATCAAGTTTTTTCGTGGTTGAATTGTGCCAAGAGAAATAAAAAATGATTTCGGGAGTGAGAATTTTTTTATACTCTGCAGTACCTCTTGGGCAGATACTCTTTCAATTTTTCCAATTGCTGGGTAAGCGACAATGACATTATTTGCTGGGACATGATAATCGTCAACAACCTCTCTTTTCGAGGCTTGGCTGATGGTGATGATTTTTTTTGCATGTTGTACGCTGTACTTTGTCCAGTGTGTTAGTTGTAGTCTATCTCTCAGCGTAAATGAGGCTGGGTGTGAAAGGAACGCAAGATCGAGCACCGCGCAGATATATGGGACTGGTGAGTAACGGGGTGCGTAGTGGCCAGGGGTGAAAAAGAGGTCGACACTCTTCTTATTCTGAGCGAGATATCTTGGCAGCGCCCATTGCGTCCAGAATTTTTTAGGACGAAGAATCACATATCGCCAGCCTTTTCGAACGGGAGGCATATCCGCAACAGGATGAGACGTGAGTAAAATGGTGACGTCCCACTCTTTTTTTTCTGCAAGTTGTTTTTCTAGTTCTGTCAGCAACTCGAACGCGTAAATATTGCTGCCCACACGATTTGGCACATTTGCTTCGTTACCATCTATTGCTACGCTGTGGGAAGTCATACCCAATTATGACACAAAAGTCTGGACAGTTTGTTCGTAGGCGTCAATTGTTTGGTCAGCAACACGCTGCCATCCAAACATCTGTGAGCGAATAATCATTTTTTGTAGGCGTTTTTGCTGTTCTGGCACGCTCTCGTTTAGAATCTTTTTCAGGGCTTGGGCGATACTGTCCTCTGACAGTGGGTCGACGAGCTCTGCAGCATTGCCTGCAACTTCGGGCATGCTTGAAGTGTTCGAGGTAACAACTGGTGTGCCGTGATGAAACGCCTCGAGAATCGGCAGACCAAAACCTTCATACAAGGATGGAAATGCAAATACGCTTGCCTCGCCATACAAAACAGAAAGGGCTTCATCGCTTACCCGATCAAGAAATCTAAGGCCTGGAGTTTTGCCAAGATCATTGGTTTTGTCCCAGCCCACACTGCCTGCAATGAGCAGTTCTAAATCTGGCAGATTGAGTGATTGCCAAGCCGCAATGAGTCTTGTGAGATTTTTTCTTGGCTCTCTAGTACCGACGAACAGAATATATGGTTTGGTCAACTGTAGCTCGAGCTTGAGTTGTTCGTACCGTGCTTCGGTCAGATGGTTGCTGACTAGCACCACCTCGTCGGGTAGTGCTTCATGCACGACGTGAATTCGCTCGGCTGGAATACCCAGATGGTTGATAACGTCATTTTTTGTTGCCCGGCTGACTGCAATAATGTGTGCGTTGCGTTTCTTGAGCACCTCCCAGGACTTGCGATGCATATCTAGAATTTGCGGGTGTGCAGTCTCTGGGAACTGGAACATTGCAAGATCGTGAATAGTAGAAATCAGGGGAAGATCTCGGTCTGGTGGTTGCAACCAATCCCAGGAGTGAAAAAGAGAGATGTCTGGCATAGCTGAGCGGATTTTGGGATAACCTAGCTTGTACCAAAGAAAGTTGTAGAGAGAGGGCGGGTAGTTGCGAATAACGGTGTGGGCTTTTTGTTCTGTTGCAGCCTTCAGCTCTTTTGCTATTTTTTCGAGCTCTGATTTTTGTCTGAGCGACGTGCCGTAGAGACTCATTTTTACCCGATTATTTGCGAGCAAATGGCGAGTCAGGTTGGTTGTATAGCGAGACACTCCTCTGCCATACAAGACTGAGGTAATGTCGATGCCGACGCGCAATGGTTCTGTCATAACTTTATCCGTTGTTTTCTAAATTGTGGCTGTTGGTAAAAATACGAACAAAGCCAAGGTTAGCATCCGAGAAGGAGCCAGTCTCTGTAAAACCAAATCGCTCTAACTCTGCCTGAACTAATCGATTGGGATCAGTCAGGTCCTGCAGGTAATCAAACAGTATTACGTAGTTGTAGTCAAGGGTTGGCTCGAGCAAATCACGCAGTTCGGTGCTTTCGGAAACATAAACTGTCTTGGTAGTGAGCGTTTCTATCCTCGGATCGGCGTACCAGCGCCAGGGAGCAAACGGATCGGGAAAGATAAATACAGCGAGCGAGTCTTCGAGTGGATACGTTTGTTCGAGTTTAGCTATTATGCCGCGCCAGTCTTCGCGTTGGAGCTCCTTTTTAGTGTAGTAATTGTAGGTACTCCAGATATTGAGTGAAAATAGAGTGCCTATGAGGCCATAGCCCACGTACTTTACAAGTTTGCTCTTTTGAGAACTAGCGGTAGTAACCAAAAAGGCGACAAGTCCGTAGCAGCCAGCAAGGGAAAATAGCAGTCGTTTTGGCTCGACGACTGGGACTTTCCACGAAATTATCCAGCCAAGAAGTAAAGGCAGGCCGGCCCAAATCGCAAGCAGTGCAAAGATCTGGCGATTTTTTTTGGTCGTTTTTGGCCACAATTTTCCAAGCAGCAGAGCGAAACACAGCACTAGAAAAAAAGAAACGATCAGGAAGGGTGGTGAGAGCGAGAGATCACTAATCCCAAATACAAATTTTGCGAGAACTAACTGGACTGCTTTTTGTTGTGGCACGCTCACGACAGATTCCCAACCAGGCAACTCTTGTCTCAGCAGCTGGCCTGTTTGCAGTTGGGCAAAGAACATAGGTAGCCACAGCGCAAAAAGACCTGCTGGGAAAACGAGTGACCAGATGAATGCCTTTTGTCTATCTTTGAGAACAAAAATTTGCCAGATAATCTGAGAAATCAGTAGAAATGGGTAGAGGTATGAGCTGTATAACCCGAGGGCGCTCGCGACTGCAAAAGTGCGCCAGCGTTTTTGGTACAACGCCCACCACGAGAGCGCGGCAAACAGAGCAGGTAAGGCGTACGGTCGTAATTCTTGAGAAAAGTAAATATGTAGCGATGAGGTGCTCAGAAGGAGTACTGCGATGATTGCCGTTTTCTTATTTACTGCGCGTAACAAGAACAGGTAGACAAACGCGATCGTAACCAAGCCTGGGATAACTGCGCCAACTGTGCGCAGCCACCACTCCGCAGTGGAAAAGTACGTAGCAAAGTGCACAAGGAGATGTAGCAGCGGCGGCTGGAAGTCTGCGACGATATCGAGCTGCTGTGACAGAGGCCTGGTGCTTTCAAGCGCCTGAGCTGCTTCGTCAAGCCAGAAGGAACCATTGAGATGTGGGAGGCGAAGTGCGAGAGCAAGAACGAGAATGAGCAACAAAGGAAGGTGAGTGTTGTTAAAAACTGTTCGCACGAGATTTATTATAGAGGTTTATTCATTTTCTTCCGTTTCGTTTTTACCAAAAGTTTGAATTCGCCCCAAAACTTCTTGATTGCTTGGAAAGTCATACCAGAAGTGAGTTAATATTTCCATCAATTCTTCCCAAGATAACTCATCGAACGGTTTTTCTCCGAGAATATTGGTTAATTCTGCTTCACACTCAGCACGTGTGGGCATAATACTCACAATACGATAAGATACTTACATGAACCGTAGTAACCAAACCGCAGTTGTAACTGGAGCCGCAGGATTTGTCGGCTCGCACTTATGTGACGCGCTTTTAAAAATGGGTTACACGGTTTTCGGAATAGATAACTTTATCACTGGACAACCGAGGAATCTAGATCATCTCGAGAGCAATGGAGCATTTCATTTTATAAAGGCTGATGTATCGCAGCCAACTGCGAATTTTCTACCAACTCAGGTAGTCCCAACTCATGTGTTTCACCTCGCCTCCCCCGCCAGTCCCCCTCGTTATCAAGCGCACCCGGTCGAAACGTACTTAGTCAACTCGATTGGCACTCATTATTTGTTACAGTACCTCAAGGAACTCGCTCCACAGGCTCGTTTTGTGTTTGCGAGCACGTCCGAAACGTATGGTGATCCGGCGGAGCATCCCCAGGTAGAAGGTTATTGGGGCAATGTAAATCCCAATGGCATCCGCTCGTGTTACGACGAATCCAAGCGACTTGGTGAAACCATTTGCGGCGTGCACGCGAGAGATTTTGGGATGGATGTGCGGATCGTGCGGATTTTTAATACCTATGGCCCACGCATGGATCTGGCTGATGGACGGATTATTCCCAACTTTATCAAGCAGGCTATGAATTCTGAGGCACTGACTATCTATGGCAATGGCTCACAAACCCGATCATTTTGCTATGTGTCTGACCTAGTTGATGGCATTATTCGCATGGGGACGCTCGATAATTTGGCGGGCGAGACGATAAACCTTGGCAATCCACTCGAGGAACACACTGCCCTAGAGACAGCTGAGTTGGTAAAGCAGGCGTTTGACAAACCCCAGTTGGAGATCATTTTCAAACCTTTGCCAGGTGATGATCCTGCACGTCGTAAACCAGATATTTCTAAAGCGCGAGAGCTCCTTGGTTGGTCACCACAGGTTAGTTTCGCCGAGGGGTTGCGGAGGGTGAGGGAGAGTTTAAGCTAATTTCGTTTCATTAAGTTTGTTCTTCTAATCTGAATCTCTCTGATTACGGGTGAGAAATATTGTTCAATAAAATCCCAATTCTTGTCGATTAAATGATCGAGCTCAGGAAATGTAGTCAGAAACTTTGTGAGTGGCTTGGTCTCATCATCTTCAGGGCAAATATCAACATAATTATCCCAGATGCCTGCATGTATCAGAAACTGGATGATTATGGATGTCTGCACAAGTTCTGTTGACCATTCGGGACATATTACTCCTCCTACTTCATTTTTTAGTATCGCTCTGGCCAGATCTGCTTGGTCTGAAATAATAACAAATGTTAATATTGAAACCCCAAAAACAGCCTGAGCATCAGTGGTCAGGTGTAAATCGTATTTGGGAGGACCGTCTGTCGATTTCTTTCTTGACTTTTTCTTTTGTCTATCTTTTTTGAATTCTAGATGACTAATGTCTGCAAAATGCTGCACAATTCTTGATAAAGGATAACTGATAATAGCTGTTAGCCTCTGATGAACAGTTTGAATTGAGTCGGTGTTATTTATCTGAATCCGAAGTCTTCTAGCCAATTCTGCATTGTCTCTAGGTTTAGGGTTAGCATCATATATTCGAGTAGCTTTTTCGGAGAAGGTTGCCATAGAGGGCATTCTACCCCTCAGATTGTATCAATCAAGATCGAAAATGGAAAAAGTGACATTGCTTGAAGGATTAACATTTATTACGGTGTATTCACTATCATCTTCTGTTGGAATAGCATTGGCATAGTAAGAAGTATTCCCATTCTGCAAGGTTACTGCATCCCCTGCCCCACCATGATCGGCCGTTAAGATGTGAATGTTTAGACCTGGAAAGTTTGCCAATTGCTTCTCCAACTGATGGATAAAATTATTAGGATTGCTTCGATCCTGCCAATTGAGATCATGAGCGATGATAAACAGATTTTTAATATCGGGAAGTTGTTCTAGTTCCAGTAAGGCGTTGAAGGCAAACAAGCGCTGCTCGTTACTTGCAACTGAGTCTGAGCCCAAGCTGAGCAGCAAGAAGTACTCCTGGTCTGTGTAGAAGCGCTCGCTCGCTATTTCGTACGGCTTTTGTGGTAATAGGTCAAAATTGCCGGGATTGTAGAGAACAGGATACGGGGTGTTGTTGGCAAAAAGTGTATTGACCGTTTGCACTCCCCCTTTGTCGTGGGTATTGCTGATGTCGCCGGTCACCACCAAGAAGTCGAGCGGGGCTGTTTGTAGTTGAGAGAGTTTGGCGAAAAAAGTACTCGCAGGAAGCGAGTCTTTGTCGTACCGATTCGACACAACCGCAAAGCTGTAGTTATCAGCAAGCTCTGCCGGTTGCAGCTGGGTAGTTGTGAT
>JAQBYG010000027.1 GCA_027620445.1 bacterium | reverse complement strand
TTGACCAACTCTGAATGAACGGTATCTATCACCATCCAGAATCGTGTTATGCTAATCACATATGGAAATTGATGATCCTACACATTCTGTAACACCATCTGAGATCCCAGTTCAACCTTTGTCGACACAGCCTTCTCCTGTAAATTATCAAAAAAACTTTTTACCGATCATTTTTGGCGTAATGGTTCTGATTCTGGTGGTTGGAAGCGGAGCCTATTATTTAGGAACTCAGCAAAATAATAGTTCTACAAATAATAATTTTCCAAGTACTATCCCACAAGATACAATGGAATCAACAACTGCGGATCAAACTTCACCTCTAGTAAATCCAACAAGCAATATCAACCAGTCAGCACAAAAGACTGAAACCTCAGGTGAAACAGTAGTTATTCCTTCAAACTGGAAACAATTTACAGCAACAGACTCAGATTTTGGAGTAAAAACTACTCTCTCAATGCCCCCTGGATATTCGTTCAGATTTTCGGGATCAGAATTCATGATTCAAAACGATTCTGATGCCACTGAACTTTGGGAATATTCATCATCTGTCTATAGAAATAATGATGGTGTACTGAAAAATCACTATGATGGCAGCTCTCGCAGAGCCTGGTATGAAAAACGTCTTGCAGAACGACAGAGTACTGACAAGATAGTAAGCGTCAAAGAAAAACCACTCGATTCATATAGTTACTTAGAGATTACTGTTCAGACTCCATTATATGATGATCGCGGAATAACTTCTGGAACGAAGAACGGAACGCATTATGTATATGTTCAAAGTAATATACTCCATATGATTACTCCAGCTTCAAACAATGCATACACATCAGCTGCTCAGATCCCAAATAATATCGAGCCAATACTTGCTTCGCTTATTTCAGTCCAAACTAAGTAGTAGAGAAAGTCTTGTTTGGGAAACAGAACTCAATTCAAATGAATAGTTTGTTGGTTGCCGGTTGAGAGAATCCTGCATCTTCTGAATATCAAATAGGGTCCAACATCGTTCATTAGTCCCTGCATCTTGATACTTGTCATTAATTGTGGTGGTATTGTTACCACAAATGATGACAAAGATCGAAATCTTATTAAAATCTCCTCAGAAAGTCTTTGCGGTCGATGACTTGGCCGTGCTGTGGCAGATGCGGATTTGTACGATCTGTGGTGGTTGCTCAAGAAAATGACTGGCTGTAACGAAGATATAATTCGAGAAAGAACAGGCAAATCATTGCCGGAGTATTTGCTTTTTGTTCAGGCTTACATTGATGCTCATGTTGATCAGAAACAAATTTTGCTGGGGTTAGGGGAGTTGCTAACTGAGTCTCAAAAGGACTGGGTAAGAGATCATTTATTGAGTGAGCTTTCATTTCAAATTAAACTGATGGTCGAAGCTGAGGAGAGCAAGTAGGTTCGAACATCAATACCAACCGTACCGAACGCTGCGCGACGACAAACGATTCAGGCTTTTCGGGAAAAAGGAGTGTGGAAAATTGGGAGAGACTACTGAGACTTTGTTTTCCTCCTTCAAATGCTAATGCTCAAACTTGTACCATTACTGCTTTGGTTGAGATGGAGAGGAAAGCGGATCTGCTAAAATAGCCCCAGCTCTCCTGCTACTTGCTCCAGCAAGCTCGGGTTGGAACCCGAGTGAGATTTCTCTTGAGTTCGAATCTCAACCTGGAGCTATGCGTTCAACCGATTTTGTTGCTGATTAACAAACTTGTGCAAGACAGAAGAGGCAAGTGTCTGATAGGGAAGACCCTCTTGAACTGCCAAAGCTTTCAATTTTAAAACGGTCTTTTCAGAGACTCGAATATTTATATTTTTTGCTTTTCCAAGTGTGTTTTTTGCGATTTGTGCTAGCTTGTTTTTTTCTGCAGCAAGGTTTTCGACAGACTTGTACTCACCTCGCTCTAGCGAATCTTCTATTGCTTGTTCTTCTGGATCTAACTGTAGGTTGTGAAATGGATTTGTTTTGGTCATTTGTCTCCTTTCTCAAGGTACTTTGTAGTGTACTTTCTGCTCGGATAAATGGTTTTGAAAAATAGTTTTTGATCATCTTCAACATAGGGAACTACATATGCATAGTTTTCAATATTAACGATAAGCATTTTCTGGTTTGGGTAGTTTTTGTTGCTAATAACGTCTAAAATCTGTTTGCTCTCCATTGCTACCAGGACTTCCTCGAAAGATATTGACCTATTGATCTTGAGCCATTGGTTTTTTGCCTCATCCCAATCGGCATATTTCTGCATGTTTTTTATAATATGACATATAGTATGTAATGTCAATATTTATGACTAGTAAAAACTACTCACTAGCAGTACACTACGCCCATAAATGAGCACATCGGTTTCGGTTTTCTGTGCTGAAACAGTTCCAAACCCAAGTTATCGCCAATTGGCGTACGAAACGGGCCGCGTTCTTGCGCAGCAAGGCTGTGTGCTCAATTCTGCAGCGGGTTTTGGGATGATGGATGCAGTGTGCAAAGGAGCATTTGAGGCGGGCGGTGAGGTACGAGGGCTGCGCATAGCCAAGGAAAATGACACGCCATCAAAATTTCTCTCGAGTGTCACGTACTATCCAGATTTTGCCACGCGCCATGAGGCACTAGTAAAAGCGGGCCAAGCATTTGTCGTGCTCCCGGGCGGGATCGGCACGCTAGTCGAAGCACTAACCATTACTCAGTTAAAACGATTTGGCGAACTGCCCTTCACCGCCCCGTTGGTGTTTGTGGGGGAGTACTACCGCGACCTCGACGCATTGCTACAGCGCTATGCTACTGAAGGTTTTGTCAAAGATCGATTGTCCGATTTGTATACGTTTGTGGAGCGGCCGGGGGATTTGACATTGTAGTTTCTTGTATATACAATTGACTCATGCTCTTAGAGAGAAATGTCATAGAATTCGAGTGGGATAAGGGCAATGAAGAGAAGAATTTTCAAAAACATCTTGTTTCAAGTAACGAAGCGGAAGAGGCGTTCTTTGACAAAGATAAGCAGGAGTATCCAGACCCAACACACTCAGAGTCTGAAATAAGAAAAATTATGGTTGGGTCAACAAAACTAGGAAGGTTGCTTTTCGTGGTGTATACCAAGCGAAAAGGAAAAATTAGGATTATTTCTGCTCGGGATTTGAACAAGCGAAAAGAAAGGAGTTTGTATGAAGAAGCCACTTAAATTGCCGAAATTTAAAAATGAAGATGAGGAGCGAGATTTTTGGGCCAAGATAAATTTGGCAGACTACTACGAGCCGAGTGATGCCCAGCCTGTAAGTTTTCCAAATTTAAAACCAACGAGTAAGCCAATATCCATCCGCTTGCCCGTGTATCTGATTGATAGAATTAAAGAATCAGCCAATCAAATAGACGTGCCTTACCAGACATTGATCAAGCAGACCCTAGGCGACAAATTCTTAACAAAGTAATCTGCATGAAATACATCGACCTCACCCATTCTTTTATCGATAGCATGCCGGCTTTTCCCGGGGATCCGCAAGCTTCCCTCAGGGCTGTGGCAAACATCAAGGACTCTGGGTACACCGATCACGAGCTCAAAAGTTATATGCACGTTGGTACACACATGGATGCACCGCTGCACATGATTGCAGACGGCAAGAAAATGGATGAGTGGCCGATTGAGCAATTTTTTGGTCCTGGAGTTGTTTTGGACGTGCGAGGAAAACAAAGGATCGATGCGCCTGTGCTTGATGGTGTTGCTATTGAACGTGGTTCAATTCTATTTTTGTACACGGGATATGGAAGTCTGTATCAAAAAAAAGCATATTTTGATAATCAGCCAACGGTGAGTGAGGATTTTGCCAAGCGAGTAGTAGAGCTTGGTGTAAAAATACTTGGCATGGATATTTTAGGACCCGACCAACCGCCATTTCCGACTCATAAAATGTTGCTCGGTAACGGGGTTTTGATCATTGAGAATTTGGTTAACTTAGAACAACTGCTAGACATTCCGAAGTTCGACGTTATAGCGTTGCCGATGAAGCTGCGTGCTGATGCGGCGCCGGTGCGGGTGGTGGCGGTGGTGAGATAGCTGCAATTTCACCCAGTCCAAAAAGACTCAAAGTCTATCAATATTGACAGTAAAGATACAAACTGTTACATTCCAGTTATTGTGTTTACTTAAACATATCTGAAAGGTCTATGCAACGAGCAGAAGAAATCTCAAGATACGTAGAATTCAGTCCAGATCAAATTTTTGGTCATGTCCAAGATCAAGTAAAACTTGAAACGGGAGTGGATATTGATAAAGAGGCGTTTTGTGAATACTATCTCCCACTGGCTAATAATTGGATTAAAGACAGACAAGACCAGAAAAACGAGACTCACGTAGTTGGAATCTCAGCAGCTCAAGGAACAGGTAAGACAGTCTTTGCATCTATTATGCGACATACCCTTGCATTTATGGATTACAAAGTAGTCGTAACATCAATAGACGATTTTTATAAGACACACAAAGCACGTACGGCAATGCCTGAGCATGTATCGGGAAATCCACTGTATGAAAATCGAGGTTTGCCGGGAACACATGATGTCAATCTACTTGTTGAAGCGATTACTGACGCCATGGCTGGTAGGCCATTTTGGCTACCCAGATATAATAAAAGTGCCCACGAAGGACGAGGTGATAGGTCGGCGGAGGTTGTGCAAGTAGACAAACAACTTGACTTTTTTATTTTGGAGGGATGGTGTGTTGGATTGGAGCCAATCGATCTAGAAGCATTTAATGAAGTAATGGAAACAAGCAAATATGTTTTTAACATACTTAACGAGATTGATCTGGAACGGACCTCTGTACCAGCCGCACTTGCTCTCATTGAAAGTTATCAAGAAATATGGGATTTAGTTCATAGCTTTACTTTTTTGAGAGCACCCATAGAGGGTGTTATTGAGAACCGCCAAGAACAAGAGGCAAGAATGATAGAGAGAACAGGTAAAGGGATGAGCCCTGACCAGATTGAAGCATTTGTTCGTCCGTATCTTCTCTTTACATTGCTTATTAATCGCTTTTTTCCAGACAGGGAAAACCTAAAGTATATTTTGGATATAGGTGGAGACCATCTGCCGACAAAAATGAGCACAACGTAGTTGAAATTCCTAAGATGACAAACGGCACAACAACAGAAGTTAAATATTTTTTCGACCTTGACGGAACAATACAAGAAGGTCCAATATCTGCAGGAGCAATAATTCGTGAGATGTTGGGCAGAATTCCAGGTTTGACAAATGGGTATTTACGCGCTCTTGCAAAGGTAAAAGGGAAAGAATTAAGTTACTTGCCTGCTACGGAGGATGGTAGCTCGCAAAATGTTCCTCGTGACCGTCACGAAGGTAGAGGGCTCAATCCTAAAGCCAAAGAAATGTTGCAAGAGCTATCTGACTCTGAGTCTCCGATTGTGGAGCTGGCTGTATTAACAGGAAGGTCTGCAGAAAAATTAGCCGAGCTGACTATTAGCGAGTTACGAAAACTGAAAATTCTCGACTTTTTCATGTCAGACGAGGAAATCAGAGTATTTATGAAGCCAAGCGGCTGGTCTTCGGTGGAGTGGAAGATGGCATTTTTGAAGAAGCAAGCAGAGAAGTATCCAGGCGCCCAGCTTGTGATCGTTGAAAATGACGTGCGGACAGCTGTTTGGGTGTCGGATATGGCGAAGGAACTCAAGTTAAAAGTTAAGGCAGTGTTACTTGAGAGTACAGAAACCAATTCAATAACTTTGAGATTAATTGGTTCGAGTAGGGAAAAATTAGAAGAAAAGGGAATTATTTTAGTTAAAAGTTTGGATGAAATTTCAAAGCTTATTTACATCACTTGAAGCCATTGGAAGTACGGTAGGTTGCTTTGACATATATACTATTTTACATGACAGTCAGAAGAGCGACTAAAGCAGATGCGGGAGTGATTGCACAAATCCACGTGAGAACCTGGCAGGAAGCATACAAAAACTTGATGCCAGCGGCAGCCTTACAAGCACTTTCAATCTCTGACAGAGCACAGAAGTGGCGAGAAATATTGAGTGACTCTGAACACAATGTCTATGTGATTGAGGTTGCGGAGCGCGTTGTGGGTTTTGGGGGCTGTGGCGAGAGTCGAGACGATGATGCGAGCACATCTGTTGGTGAAATCTATGCGATTTACCTTGATCACACAAAAATGCGAATGGGTTTGGGCAAAAAATTATTGGAAAGACTGGAAGCGGTGTTGCAAAGTGCAGGATTTGACTCTGCGACACTTTGGGTTCTAGACGGAAACGTGAGTGCTCGCAGGTTTTATGAAGCTCACGGTTGGTTTGCCGATGGTAAGGTAAAAACGGAACAAAAAGATCAAATGGAGTTACGCGAGGTTAGGTATAGGAAAAGATTATAATTGTCGGACATTCGGATATTTTCAGCCTACGGATCAGATGACGAGAATGTTCATCGGCTCAGCCAAAGAGTGACTCACCATTCTTTTCTACCAAGTCTGCAATCTCCGTAAAAATGGTTGCAAAGCGGGTATCTGTCATATTTTGCGTTTCCGCTTTGTTATTTTCTATCATTTTTAGTTCTAGCTCGATGTTTTGCATTGACTTTTTTGCTTGTAGATCGGAAGCATTTTGACAGTAACCCAAAAACTTTTTGATTAACTCAATACTGGTAGCATCAATTTTTTTCTGAGCGGAGCTTGGGTTACTTTTTATGTCAGCCGCTTTGCCAATAAGAGCCTCGAGTTCACCGTTGCGCAGACCTTTTGATTTTAGGTTGGTTTTTATGTACGAAAATAATTCGTAGAAGGAGTTGCCGATGTGGTAATTTGCGACTTCGACAGATTTGCCGCTGCGTAGACTCTGTGCAGAGTCATGAAAGAACGAGAGCGATTTTTTGAAAAAACGTTCTGCGATTTCTGCTTGGCCGGCAAGCATGGCATCGTTAATGTCGTACTTTACCGCCCCGTAAAAAATCTTGAGAATAATTCGTGCGACCACGATTGTGCCGAGCATGCTTGATACCAGGACGAGCAGGGTATTTTCTCTTAGCTCAGCGATATATGGTTCAACTAAGGGAGCGTTGAGTGAGGCAAAGGCGATTGCAAGGAGTAAGAACAACGAAGCCATAAAACTTTCGAGCATGTCTATGGTGAGCTCGAGTCCAAATGCCTCAAATTTTTTCTTGACACTGGAGAGTGAGACTGAGAACCAGGCAGTACCGGCCACCATAGTGATAGGAATGAGGACATTTACGACTATTGAAGAATCGAGGATGACGATCGCTGGTAGTGACAGCAGCGTGAGAATAATGGAGTTTCTGAGCACCGGAGAGTATTTGCTCCTGACAGAGTCAAGTGCAACCTCTCTCTCAATACTAGAGAGCTCTATCGAAAAAAAGTTTTTGAGGATTTTTTTTGTGAAGTAAGAATCGAAGTTTAGCATGGCAAATATTCTACTATAATACTTAGTATTACATATGGCAAAAAGATACTACCGACGACGATCCAAATCTAACATTCCCGAGGGTGTGTTTGTTTTGGTGGCACTTGGAGCACTGGTGGCTTTTTACACAGGTGTGTCTAGTTCAGAGAATTTGTTGTCACTTTTGGGAGTAGGCTTGCTCATTGCTGTGCTCGGTGCGGTGCTTTTTGCAGTGGTGTTCTTGTATACACAGGCGCGGCAGTCTCGATTGTTTTCGTTGGAACAGATCGACACGATGAATGGTTTCAAGTTTGAACACTATGTTGCGCGATTACTTACACACCAGGGCTACTCCGATGTTCGCGTGACCAAGGCGGAGGGGGATTTCGGCGCAGATATTACCGTGAGCAAAGATGGCCAAAAAATTGCGATTCAGGTAAAACGCTACTCGTATTTGGTTGGCGTTGAGGCAATTTATCAGGTGCTCGGTGGCAGAGACTACTATAAGTGTGATACGACCATGGTGATAACGAATAATTATTTTACTCACCAGGCGATTGAGCTGGCAAAGCGAAGTGGCACCGTTCTGATTAATCGTAAGCAGTTGGCTGAGTGGATTGGGGAGTATAGGAGTGAGGGGTAGTAATTCTTTCTCTACCTTCTTGTTTGGCCCAAATGGTAATACTACGACCTTCTCTTGCTAAACCACGTTGTTGTAATTGTTGTTCTATCGTCATGACAACAGTTTCCAGTTGTTCTGCGGTAAGATCTTGTTTTGACCCTAAGTCAACATCAATCGAGATGTCTGTATCCGCAAGTGTCGGTTCAGAAATTGCTAATTCGACTGTATGATCTCCCTCGCTTCCTAATAGATCGGCTAGTTCAGTTTTAATAAAAGCAAACTCTTGTCCAGCTGGCTTGCCCTCATGCTCCGGGGAACCACCAGTTTGTGTTTCAGCTATGTATTTTGGTGATAATGCAACAGATATTCTGCAACTGACTGGGAAATGTAATTCAGTTGCTAGCGAAACAGTATTTGTCTCGATGGTTCCTCCAACTGCTTCAACTTCGGCAAAGACAGATTCTTTCCATGTTTCTAGTCGAACACTGCAGGGTCGTAATGAATCTAGTGCGGGCAATGACGAAATATTTTGGACAGTTGCTACTAGTAATCCTTTTTCTGGATCAAATACTTTGTTTGGAAAATCTTCTGGGTACTCTTCACCACCGACAGTAAATGAGACGACAAGTTCCGCTTTTGTGCCATTAGTTCTTTCAACACGAATTTCTTGATCCCATTTGGGAATGGAGAGATTCTCCAGGGTAGCATCAAGTGCGGCTACACAAATATCACTTAGTAATTCTTGAGAAACGCTTAATGTTTTTGGAACGCGTAATATACAAATTGGCATACTTACTTTTTATGAAGTTTTTTTGCTATATACATAATATCAGGTAATCCAGCTGCAATTAAGATACACGACCCACCAAGTAATAAGGATCTTGTAACTACTTCGCCAAAGAGTAGTACGCCGAAGATTGCTGCGAAGACAATCTCAAACAAACCAAGTAGGCCACCAATGCTTGGCTCAATTTTCTTGAAGCCAGATATGACTAAACCATTTGCAAGGAGCATGGCGCAGATATAACCAAATTGACCAAGCCAGGCTGACCCAATTGAAATGTTTGGCAAAACTTCACCCCTGAGAAAGCTGATCGGAAGATTCACCAGAAACATTGAGATAAACAGTACAGATAAAATTTGAATCTCTGAGTATGTATTTGAAATTTTTTTTGAAAAGACCATATATATCGCGCTCAAGAATCCAGAAAGCAATGTGCTGCCGGCTGCCAACATTTGGTTGTCCGCTAGCGTGAATTGATAAATTACGAAAAGACCGATGGCTGCGAGCGCGAGTGCACCAAGCTTACTTTTAGTGATGTATTCGTTGAAAAAAAGTTTCCCAATCACAAATGTGCCAACAGTTAGTGAAAGGTAGAAGAGCAGTGTTGTTGTACCAACAGTGAGATGTTCAAAGCCATAAAAGTAGGGAGCTTGATTGAAACTTCCTGCCAAGGAAACCACAGCAAACCACTTCCAATCTATACGTGCAATTTTTTTGAAGCGCTTTAAGTACAGACCGACTGGTACGAGTATGAGTAAAATTAGAACTGCTCGTATCCATGCTTGGTTGAAAGCGCCAAATGTCCCGGCCATCATCTTTGCCCAAATCCCATAGGTGCCAAAAAAAACTGCGGAGGCAATAATCAGTACAGAGCTTTGTCTCATTGCGCTATTCTAGTCGCAAGAGTGCTACAATTCTAGGTGATGTCCAAACAAACAGACAATCTCTCTAATCTAGTGAAGCCCTATGGTTTGTCCGAAGAAGAAGGCAACATTTATATCTACCTACTCAAAAATGGCTTTGCGACCGCGTTGCAACTGAGCCGCAGGCTGCATCTTGGAAGAACGAAGGTCTATCGTTTACTTGATACTCTGCGACACAAGCAGCTCGTGGAGTTTAAGCTGCAAGAGCGCGGTATGCAGTTTGGGGCGACCCATCCTAGTAAGTTTCAACATCTGATCGCGCAGCGCGAGCAGGAAGTTACGACCTTGCAAAAAAATTTGCCCGATTTGATTACGCAATTGCAGTCGATTGCGCCAGGCAACTCAGCAGAGTCCGAAGTTTTGTATTTTGAAGGAGTAGAGGGACTCAAGCAGGTGACCTACAACATTACCAAGGCAAAAGGAATCCTACGCCTCTTTGAGATGGAGCATTTGAATTCTTTTTTGCCCCAGGATTTCGCCGAGTCAATTCGTGAGGAACTGGTAGCGAATAAAATCACCACCAGGGATTTGACGAACACCTCATCTTCACCTGGATTTACCGATGTGGCAGAACTCATAAAGTCTTACTCGCAGCTGCGGTACATTGATCCCAAGTTGCTCAAGATTAACTTTGAGGTGCTGATCTACAACGATGTGTACGCCACGTATAGCTACAAACACGACTCGATTTTTTGTGTCGAGATCCACAATGCCGAGCTGGCGGCTATGCAGAAGCAGTTGTTTGATTTTGTCTGGGAGCAGGCGCAGGAGATGTGGTATGTTGATGAGCGCGGGGCGGCGCGATTGACCTAAAATATGCATCCAGAATATCTTGCGCATTCGCAGAGGTGTAGAACTTGAGTTTTGCAAAAGAGTCGAGCGGTACCCACTCAGCAAGAGAAGCATACTTTTTTTCTTGTTCATCAAAATTTTGCACCGATAGCTCGCCGCCGATAACTTTGCACGAATAGTACATATGAATTGAGTGCACAAATTTTTCTTTGTACGGCAGCTTGAAAAAAGAGTTGTTGGCAAAAAGCACTCGTCCAGCCTCTATATCGAGTCCCGTTTCTTCGCGCACTTCTCTAGTAACTGCAGCGACATTGGACTCACCAAGGTTGATGCCGCCACCGGGAAAGTCGTAGCCATCCCACTGTTTTGAGAGCAAAATCTGGTCGTTCTGAATGATGACGGCATAGACGGCAGGGCGAAAGGTAAGCTGGTCAGAGGGAATGGGGTATGCTTTACCATCGATATCATGACAGACTACAGTATTTGGTTGATCAGGCATCTAGTGATTCTAGCATGTAGAATAGAGTGAATGTTTATAAAACTCTACGCCATAGCACTGCCAGTATTTTTTGCCATAGATATGATCTGGCTTGGGCTCGTAGCCAAGAATTTTTATCGTGATCAACTTGGCTTTTTGATGAAAGATGAGATTAATTGGGTAGCAGCTCTCATTTTCTACCTCCTTTTTATTGCCGGA
>JAQBYG010000026.1 GCA_027620445.1 bacterium | reverse complement strand
CTCTCGTTTCTAGGGCTGTTCGACCACCAACGGGGAGCTCATCTATATATATGTTGGGTAGCATGCGTTGGTGATAGCGGATAAAGAGAGCGACGACTATTAAACCCGCAACGAGCGCCAAAATAGCGCCCACATGCAGCGTGAATCGGGATTTTGAGTGAGAAAAACTTGGCGACAATGGCATGCGTGCGTGCTATGATTATTACTGTCTAGCTACATTGTGGCAAATTGCTGCCGTACTGACTAGACCACGTTTACTGCCATGCCTGATACCGCGCTACCAAAACCAACACTACCATCACCTCCGCCGAGTACAACGCCACAGGTTGTGCCGCCAACTATGCATCCACCTGCAACTTTGCAGGCTACTCCAGTCGCAGCGCCAGTTGTAGCACCAGCTGCTTCTGTAGCTCCGCCGACAAGCCCTAATCCTCTGGCTGCATTACCACCGTCTCGGTTTGCTCCTAAGCCAGTCGTTCAACCGCCAACCACACTCTCAGCCCTTTCTTCTATGTCGAGTCCAAAAGTGCCCTCGCTTACACAAACAGCTCCAGCAGCTAGTGACCAGGCGACAAAGGATGGCGTAGCCTCAGCACAACGACCAGCTGGCAGCGGTATTACGGTCGTGCCCGATGATGGTAAGGGTGCAAACAAGCCACCCGGGCCAAAATTAGCTACGCTCAAGAAATCTCCTTTGCGATTCTTACCATTTGCATTGATTGCGTTGGTTGTAGTTGGCGGTGTGATTATGGCCATTCGAGCTTTTTCTGGCAGTTCAAGCACTTCGGTTGCGCCACCGAGCTCTTCATCTACAAATCCGCCGAGTACTGGGGGCAAAAGTTCGCCTCCTCCGGCTACCTCGACAGGGCAAACAACCACCCTCGAGTATTGGGGACTTTGGGAACCAGCAGAGCTGATGTCGGAGGTATTGGCAGATTTTGAAAAAAATAATCCTGGTGTCTCTGTGCGTTATACCAAACAATCATACCGAGACTATCGCCAGAGACTACAGACCGCGATCGCATCAGGCAATGGGCCAGATCTATTTCGCTTCCACGCCTCGTGGACTCCGATGTTGTCGGCAGAGCTGGCTCGCATGCCAGCGTCTGTGTACTCGGCATCAGAGTTTCAAAAAACGTTTTACCCGGTTGCCGCCAGTCAACTACAAGTGCAAGGGCAGCTAGTGGGAGTTCCCCTGATGTACGATGGCTTAGCTCTGTTTTACAACAAAGAAGCGCTCAAAACGGCGGCAGTTGATCCGCCAAAAACCTGGTCAGAGCTGCGCACTTTGGCAGCTAAGTTGACTATCAAATCTGGTAGCGAAATCCAGCGAGGAGGCGTTGCTCTTGGCAATGCGGTCAATGTTGATCACTTCGCTGACATTGTGGCCCTCCTCATGCTGCAGAACGGCGCTGAGTTGGCAGACCCGAACTCAGCAGAGGGTCGTGATGCCCTCATGTTTTATACCAATTTTCAAAAAGCTGACGGTGTTTGGAACAGCACACTGCCGAGCTCAACAGTCGCATTTGCTCGAGGCGAGGTCGCGATGTTTTTTGCACCTTCTTGGCGTGCGCATGATGTTGCCGCCATCAACCCAGATTTAGCATTTGGTGTTGCTCCCGCACCACAGCTGAGTGACACCAGAATCGCTTGGGCTTCTTACTGGGCAGAAGGCGTGAGTCAACAAAGCAAGCAACAGGAGTTGTCATGGAAACTTTTGAAGCACTTGAGTAGCAGAGAAGTGCAGTTGAAACTGCACTCTGATCAGGCAGAGTCCCGTTCATTTGGTGAGATTTACTCGAGAACTGATTTAGCTGATCAGGCTGCCAGCAACGAAGTCGTCCGTCCATTCCTCCAAGATGCTCCGTTTGCAAGCGGCTGGTACTTGAGTTCCAATACTTTTGATGCCGGCATCAATGATCAAATGATTGGCTACTACGAAAAAGCAGTGACCGGATTGCTTGGCACTGGAAACGCGAGTTCAGCTTTGACAGAGATTGAAGAGGGAACTGCCCAAACGCTCGAGCAATTTTCGGCGGAATAAGTTTTTTTCTCCAAGTATAATGCGCTTATGACCCCGCACTCTGCTGTCTTACTGACAGTGGCATACTCAGCACAATTTTCCTATCCCTTGCGTGTCCGTGAGCTTTGGCTTCGACTTGTATCTCGAGGTGAAAGTCTGATGTCTCCAGCTGTGTTTGTCTCCACTTTGTCAGCTTTATTGGATGACGGCAGACTGGGATACCAAGACGGCATGCTTTTTTTGAGTGGCAGAGCCGCTGATGTTGGGTTACGGCGCAACAGTGAAGACCGTTCGGATCAAAAGAGAACGGAGTTGCACGAGGTTCTGCGCATTTGCAGTCGCATTCCTTGGATTGTCGGGGTAGCGGTGACCGGTTCGATTGCGATGCGACAGGCGCGCGAGCAAGACGATCTCGATTTTCTGATCGTTACCAAGCGGCGACGCTTGTGGTTGTCGCGCGGACTACTAGTGTTGTTCAGTAGTGTGCTCGGGAAGTATCGCTCGCGAACCAACCAACACACGAACGGCTGGTGTTTTAACATGTGGCTCGAGGAATCGCAGCTGGAACTGCCTACACAGAAGCGGAGTATCTACACAGCCTTCGAAGTTTTGCAGGCAGAATGGATCTATGATATTTCGCTGATACAAAGACACTTTTTGCTCTCAAATTCCTGGGTAGAGCGAGTGATTCCCCGCCTGTTTGCAGCATCTCTTGCGCAGTCAGGTGTTAGAGCAACACCTGTAGGCATGTTTATTTTTGGTATCTTTGATCCAATACTCGATTTGGGTAATTTTTTGGCGTACGTCATGCAGCGATGGCACATGCACTCTGTCATGACGAGGGAGCTAGTAGAGTCGGCGGCTGCCCACTTTCATCCGAGGGATACTCAGGGTAGTATTGCTGCTCGTTGGCGCAGCATAGTTCGGTCAATCGTATGAAAAAAAAGCCTGTTTTAGTTCTGGTGACCGGTGTTTTTGACGCATTGCACGAAGAGCATGAGGTTTTTTTGCGCAAAGCAAAAGAGCAGGGCGACGTGTTGTTCATTGGAGTAGAAAGTGATGTGCGAGTGCGACAGATGAAAGGAGAGTCACGCCCTCTGAACTCTCAAGCACAACGAGTTGTCGCTCTCGAATCCCTCGGAGTTGCCGATCGGGTGTTTGTGTTGCCGGAAAAATTTTCAAAGCCAGAGGAGCATAGAGCGTTGCTAAGAGAAATCCGTCCCGATATTCTCGCAGTTTCGTCGCACTCTCCCCATTTAGCAGAGAAGCAGCAGTTGTTGCAAGAAATTGGTGGTAGAGTGGTAGTAGTGCATCAACACAATCCAAGCATTTCAACAACACTTTTAGTACAAAAAAAACAACAGGAGCAGCATGGCTCGAGCTGAAACAATTTTTGCTTGTCAGGAATGCGGGTGGCAGTCGGCCCGCTGGCAAGGACAGTGTGCCCAGTGTCACACCTGGAACTCGCTGGTGGAAGAGCCGCTGGCTGGGCCATCGATTGTTGCCAAGAAGGTAAACACGGCTATTTCTGGTCTCACTCTTCCAGAGGTCGAGCGCATGAGCCGCTCATTTTCGCGTTTTTCTAGCGGTTACGATGAATTGGATAGGGTTTTGGGTGGAAAAAATGATGACGTCGGCATCGTCCAAGGTGCAGTGTTACTTGTTTCCGGAGAGCCCGGAATCGGAAAATCGACTCTTTTAACCCAAATTGCGCTTACAACTGACTTGAGTAAAAAAAATACTCAAAAAGAGGCAGTTGTAGCCTATTTGTGTGGTGAGGAAAATCCAGAGCAGATACTCTTGAGGATCAAGCGATTACAAGATTCTGAACCCAAAAAGAACTCGAAGGAGAAAACTCACGCTCCGTCTTGGCATTTTTTTACTACTCAGAGTATTGATGCGGCATTGCAGGCATTGAATAAATTAAAGCCTGACTTAGTGATTGTTGATAGCGTCCAGAGTTTTCGCAGTGAGGAATTGACCGGAGCGGCTGGGTCGGTCGGGCAAGTTCGTGCCGTAACAAATGTGGTAACCCAATGGGCGAAAGAGCATCTGACCCCAGTGTTTATTGTCGGACACGTCACAAAGGAAGGGGGTATTGCAGGACCCAAGGTGCTCGAGCACATTGTAGACGTGGTGCTCGAGATATCTGGAGAGCGAACGAGTGACTTACGGCTAGTTCGCGCGTACAAAAACCGTTTTGGCGCAACTGATGAGGTTGGTGTTTTTCGCATGATGGAACAAGGATTTGTTGAGGTGCCAAATCCGACCGACGTCATGGTACAGCAAGGAACGAGTGGCACGCCTGGCTCAGTCTTGGCGGCGATTCTTGAGGGATCACGACCACTTCTTATAGAGCTCCAAGCACTGGCTGTTCGCTCGCAGCTCGCGATGCCGAGGCGTGTAGGGAGAGGAGTCGGACTCTCGCGCATCCAGGTGCTAGCGGCAGTGCTTGAGAAGCACTGCAAGTTACCTGTTTCGCAGTACGATGTTTTTCTCAGTGTCGCGGGCGGGATTGTCGTTCATGAACCAGCCATTGATCTGGGTTTTGCGGTAGCAATTGCAAGCTCAATCGCCAACAAACCTATTCCACGTGCCTACGCATTTATTGGCGAAGTGGGTTTGCTCGGCGAAGTTCGCTTAGTACCCTATGCTGACTCTCGTTCGCGCTCAGCAAAGCGACTCGGAGTAGAGCGGATCTTTTCTCACGAAAGTCACGCAACGGTTGAAGCTGTGTTGCGAGATCTTGCTATCCGCTAGTTTTCCACACACTCTATTCTCTTTATCTCTCTGTTAATAAGTTGTTTATTTAGCCTAGTAATTCCTTTTTAAAACAACTATAAGTCGTATTCAACTAAAACTATAGGTTGACTGAAAATTAGGTGAGCGTTATACTTCGATCACTCTGTTTACAAAGCAAAACAATGTACTCAAAGCGATCATTAACAGTAGTCGGGTGGAAATTGAGACGAAGGAGTAGTGCTGAAAAAGAAAAAAGCATTATTACCGCTGGACAGACCACGAGTAATAATGCCTTTTCATACGTTATCTTCGCTAGTGATGAATTCAAAAGGCGAAGACAATAACTTGAACACAATATCAGTACTACCACTACTCTGTAAATTCTATCTTTCTACTAGTAAATGGATCAAATAAAGTCGTATTGTTTGATGTACTCAATCTTTAGTGGAGGTTCGGCGAGTTGGGCAGGCAGCCGAGCTTCCACCAAGGGTTGAATTCCAGTTTTTTGACAGCCGCGGACTTTTCTGAGATACTACAAGCAATTCATTTCCTTCGGACCTTTGCAGAGCAGTTACAAATTTCACGACTAAGAGGAGTTTTTATGACAACAGACAAACAAATAGGTGGTATTGAAGAACAGCCACTTGAAGCAGCAGAGCAGAAGGTGCTACCAAAGGTGGTTCCTGTCGCTCCGCTTGTACAAAAGAAGCAGACCGTCAATATGTTAACCGGCGTACTCGATACTTCTCGAGACGGTCATGGCGTTGTTCGTGCCAGCATGTGTGGCTATGACGAGCGAGATGCGTATATCGCTGCTTCGATGATTCGAAGATTTAATCTGAGACCCGGCGACACTCTCACCGGATCAGTTCGTGAGCCAAAAGAGAACGAGCGCTACTGGGGATTTGTTCAGGTTGAGACGGTAAACAACCGACCAATCGCAGAGCACCAAACCATTTTTCGAGAAAAATTCCAGTCGTTCACACCAGTTTACCCAGACAAGCAGATTAAGCTTGAATCTGGCGATGACCAAATTTCGCTCAGAATCGTTGACCTTGTTGCTCCAATTGGCAAGGGACAGCGTAGTTTAATCGTTTCTCCGCCTAAGGCAGGAAAGACTTCGCTGCTCAAGGATATTGCTACTGGTGTTGCGGTCAATCACCCAGAGATTCATATCATTGCCGTGCTTGTGGGCGAGCGACCAGAAGAAGTTACCGACATTAAACGACATATTGCCCGCATCACCAAAGATACCGGTGAGGTTGCTGCGAGCAATTTTGACGAGTCAGCTACCGAACAGTGCCAAGTAGCAGAACTAGCACTCGAGAAAGCGAAGCGTTTAGTAGAAGAGGGTCGGGATGTCCTTATTTTGCTTGACTCGATTACTCGACTTGCTCGTGCATATAATCTCTCGATTCCAACCTCTGGCAGAACACTTTCTGGTGGCTTTGACCCTGCAGCGCTGTTTCCGCCAAAGAAGTTTTTTGGTGCAGCCAGAAATCTCGAGACTCCAGGCAGTTTGACCATCGTCGGTACTGCACTCGTGGACACTGGTTCTCGCATGGACGATTTGGTCTACGAAGAGTTTAAGGGTACAGGCAACCAAGAGATTCACTTAGATCGCAAGTTGGCCGAGCGACGTGTTTTCCCAGCGATCGACGTACAGCGTTCTGGTACCAGACGAGATGATCTGCTGTTCGATTCTGTGACATACCAGTCAATTACCACTCTACACAGGATGCTCGATATGCTCGACAGAGAAGAGCGCACCACGACACTTATCAATCGTTTGCGACGCACCAAAACTAACAAAGAGTTCTTGGCTTCATTGAAGTCCTAACGACTTCTTTGTTAGAATGCGAGCAAACATGAGTATCTCCAGAGAGCTTCTTATTTTTGCGCAGTCATTGCGCGCATATGTTCGATTTCGTGGCTACCGATTATTTACCCATTTTGAAGTTGCCAAAAGTGCTCTGGTAGATGCTTTATATAAGAAGCGAGGACGCTATGTACGGCCCTTTTTGCATGTTGGGACGATCGGGTTGATTTTTTCTACCATTATTATCGGGCCAAAAGTCTTGTCATATGCAGGCGAGGAGGGCGAGGTAGCAGCCGAGTTTGGCGTGCTTGAGAGTGGCGCCTCTGGAACGAGTTTTTATACCCAGCAAGCAGAAGAAGTGCGGCAGTTTCGTGGCGGAGAGATTCTCATTCACTCTGTAGCTGAGGGAGAAACACTCTCGACCATTGCCGAGCGCTATGGTCTGCAAGTTGATACCTTGCTTTGGGAGAATGATTTGACCGAGAAGAGCAAACTGAAGCCTGGACAAGAACTACGTATTTTGCCAGTTGATGGTGTTCGACACAAAGTTGCGCGTGGGGAAACCATTTTCTCTATTGGAAAGAAGTATGGTCTTGAGGGATCAGAAGCGCAGGTCTTGGTTGACTATCCGTTCAACGACTTTCTCAACGACGAGACATTTGAGTTGGCGACTGGCCAATTCTTGGTAGTACCTAACGGAGTTAGGGTTGCCAGTACCGGGCAGCGTCCAACAACTTCGGCCCGCTTGACTCCCGACGCTGGTTCGGTCACCGCGTTTGGCTCATTTGTTTGGCCAGCTGCAGGCAGGATTACTCAGGGCTATAGTTTTTATCACAAGGCTATCGATATCGCGAATGGCTCGGGTGGCCCAATCTTGGCGGCAGACTCAGGTGTTGTTACCCAGGCGGGGTGGCTTGATGGATTTGGCTATGGCAATAGAGTCATGATCGACCATGGTAATGGTACGCAAACGCTCTACGCACATCTGTCTGTAGCGCAAGTCCAGCCTGGTCAGCGAGTTAATCGAGGTGATGTTATCGGACAAATGGGAAGTACTGGTCGTTCGACAGGTACACACCTCCATTTTGAGATTCGTCAGGGTGGTGTACTTCTCAATCCATCGAGCTCCCTCAGGTAAGGTACAATACATCCATGATTGATATTGTTGCATTGCGATTTTTGGCCGGTTCAGGTGGCATGGGGCGGGTGTCATTTTTCCGTTCGAAGTATATTCTCAAAGGTGGACCAGATGGGGGTATGGGTGGTAATGGCGGCTCAATACTCCTGCGTGCTGATAACAGCCAGAGTACGCTGAAGCGCTACTCGGGGTTGAAAACTATTACGGCCGAATCAGGTGCAAACGGTGGTGCAAAGAACTGTACGGGAGCGGCAGCGCGAGATCTGGTGATCTTGGTACCGGTTGGTACAAAAATTTGGCAGGTGAGCGAAAACGCGGTGGCACAACGACGCAGGCTCTCGATTGGACTCGAAAAAAAGATTGCAAACAAATTAGTCGAAAATGAGCAATTTTCTCTGGAAAAAGAGGGAGCTCCTATTCCAGCAATGACAGATGACGTGGCACCTGTGCCAGAGAACCTGACAACAACAGCACTTTCTAATCTCGATCTCGAGTCCTCCGAACATAAGCTGGTCGCAACACTGGCAGAGCACGGTCAGGAACTCATTCTCTGTCAGGGTGGCTTTGGTGGCCGAGGCAACCAATTGTTTAAAAGTTCTCGAGAAACAACACCGCTTCGTGCTGAGTTTGGCTCACCCGGGGAGGATCGTTGGATAATTTTGGAACAAGAGCTACTCGCAGATGTAGGGTTGATTGGCGTACCAAACGCGGGCAAGAGCACGCTTCTCTCAGTTTTGACACAGGCAACCCCAGCCATCGGTGCGTATCCTTTTACTACTCTGGAACCACAACTTGGGATGCTTGTAGATAGTGATCGAGAAATACAGTGTGTGGTGGCAGATATTCCAGGACTGATTGCAGGCGCAAGTCAGGGTAAAGGTCTGGGGATCTCATTCCTGCGTCATGTGCGTCATTGTCGCGGTCTTATCTTTGTATTGTCAATTGCCGATGAATCACTCACAGCTCCTGTTTCGGAGCAAATAACAGCCTTGCATGAGCAATTTTCGACCGTGCGCGGAGAACTCTCTGCATACGATGAGAGACTGCTCAAGAAATCATTCGCTGTTTGTATAGCTAAAACAGATATATATTCTGCCGAGTTGTTGGAGGCTGTAGCGAAAGAGCAATTTGCTGGTAACACACCAGTTTTGGTAAGTGCTGCAACGCACACCGGACTGAAAGAGTTGCACGATACCTGTTTACAATTACTGCGCGGGCACTAACTCGGCATCACTCGGAAACTGAACGTCACCATCCGTTGGTTCTACCAAGCTTTGTCCGGTTTGTGTGACGTTTTGGTCGATAATACTCGGAGCGGTCGTTTGCCCAGCGCTGGCAGAAGCTGCTGCTGCTTGTTCCGAGATAGCTTCCTCAAGTTTCTCGATCTCTGCCGTGAGGGTTGTAAAATCCTCAGAGGCAGGGTCAATCAAGGCCAACGTCTGTTGATAGGCAGCGCGAGCACGCTCGAGTTGATTGAGTTGAACCAACGCAACTGCTAGGTTGTAGTGCGCATTAGCGAAGTCAGGTTTAACCTCTGTAGCTTGTTGGAAGAGCGTTGCAGCTTGGGCAAACTCCTCTTGGCTCAAGAAGATACCGCCCAGAGAAACGCGCAGCGCTGGGTTGGTTGGATCATTTTCTATTGTTGCGATGTATGACTGGATAGTAAATTCTTCTGCTTGCTCTGCGATGCCAATCATATTTTGATAAATTTGTGAGAGCACCGCCCAGTTTTGTGCGTCTGTTGGGTCAAGAGTGGTGGCCGAGCGGGCTTCTCTGACGGCTTGTTGCATGAGCTCACCGACTTGGGCTTTTTCTGCCTCGGTTGCATCTGTTTTGTTTGACAGCGCTGCCGCTAAGAGCATGTTGGTGAGGGCATACTGTCTGCGGAAGCCATCAAGATAGGGGTTGATAGTGACCGCTCGCTGGTGGTTGTTGTACACACCAATTCCGTCATTATTTTGGGCTGCTAGTGTTCCTTGATGCAGTGCGATTTCTGCTGCATAACCTTTGCCAACAAAGAAGAGAAGTGCACCAAAACCAACTACGAATACAAGGGTGACGATGTAGATTGGAGCCACTGCCTTGGATGTTTGTGTTGCTTGGCCTTGCTCACTCGTGAGTGACAGAGATGGAGCCTTGAGATTAAACAAGGTGTGGCGATCTGATTCGCTGGCGAGAAATGCAGCAAGTAAGAGAAATTGCAAACCAGTGATAAGCACGTTTACCGGCAAAAATAGTTGCATCAAGGCACAGACTAGAGCGGCGACTATTACTACTCGAGATTCTGAGCGACTCTGTTTGTATGCCCCAGCCATTCGACCAAGCAAAAAGAGCCAAGAGAGCATACCAATAAATCCACCAACGGTAAGCAGATACAGTGGCGCATTAGTGGCTTGAGAAAATTGCAAGTTCCAGTTTGGCGTGGCATTGACCCAAAGTGGTTTGAATCGCAGGTACACATTGGAGTACGCAGCTGGACCAACGCCAATGAGGGCTGTGCGAGGTTCTCTAATCGTGTCGAGAGCAATGGACCAACTCGCTTTAAATGATGGGAACGAGACAGCAGCTGGCTTGCCAGGTAAGATAGACCACAGATGGAGCGCCACTCCTATAAGCAAGATTGGCAAGACGACTGCGGTAAATTTTGAAATATGCTTGCTCTGCATCGTGATAACGACGAGACTGATCACTGAAACAACCAGTAGTTGCAGCGCAACAAGCGAGGAACCAGTTAGGTTAAAAATAACGGTGTGAGGGAGTGCCAAACCCAACATTGGTTCAAATAGCTTGCTTGGACCAAAACCAAGTAGTTGCAAAGCTGTACTTGCAGTGAGCAGCACACCTGAAATAGCGAGTGTTTTGAGTAGTACAGAACCAGTATTTTTGGGGAGGATAACTCCACCCAAGAGGGCAATGATGCTTCCAGCTATAAAGACACCACCCATGCCGAGTAAACTTTCTTGTGGATAAGAGCTGGTGAGCAAACTCGAAGCGAGCATACTGCTGCCAAAGAGCAAAATAGGAAGAGAGAGGGGGGTCCAGAGAAAAGAAACCGCCTCTTTGCTAAATGATCTGAGCGCAAAAAGCAGGCCGACGACTCCGGCAAAAGCAAGTAAAAAGTAGGTTTTACTATGGACAATAAAATTATCGGTGAAGGGGAAAAGTCCGAGAATCAAAACGAGAACTCCGATCACGAAAATACTTAAGGACAGTTTGGAGATCAAGTTTGTCTTTTCCATGGCAACATCTTTCAGAGTCCCATTTAAGCAAGATTTGTTACCCTTGTAAACAGGGAGAATAGGGGCAAAAAGTGATACACTGATGCCATAATGAGAAAGGGTTTTTCACTAATAGAAGTACTTATAATGGTTGCAATTCTTGGTTTGCTGTTGGTGGTGGGGTATTTTTACATGGCACCACACATGGCTCGGGGCAGGGATGGCAAGCGGATTAGTGATTTAAATAAACTTAAAGTCGTTTTTGAGGATTACTATAACGATAATTCCTGCTACCCACCTAGAGACACACTTGAACTATACTGCGGTGGAGCTGGCAGCACAATTCTCGATGAGTATATAA
>JAQBYG010000025.1 GCA_027620445.1 bacterium | reverse complement strand
CTATATATTCAAAGCATTTTCAAGATGATTATACTCGATGAGGTGTGATCCCCCCACACCCCCATAACAATTCCCCTCATTTCCTCTCTCCAGGCCAAACTAGTCCGTACAATCCACTTCTCATTTGCGTTTCAAAATGATACGATAAACACATATGAATGATACAAAAATTTCACTTCGTCAGCAAAAAATTCTTGAGCTACTTCAGAAAAATCCCAAAGGATTAACTAGAGTTGAGTTGGGAGATCAACTTGTGTTGTCAAAAATTGAGCTCTCGAAAGTAACACTTATCCGAGACTTAAATGAGTTGCTGGATATTGATTTGATTCAAACAGCAGGAGTTGGGAAATCAACCACGTATATCTATTTAACACACCAGTTACTGCAGTTCATTGACATCGATGAATACTTTTCTCATGATATTGATGAGCGAACGATTTTTGATTCATATGATGGCGAAGTACTTTCTCTTTTTTCAAATATATGTAGTAAACAGGAACTACACGAACTTGACGCACTAAATGCAAATTATCTGACCAATAGTACTCAGTTAACTCCAGACATTTACAGAAAGGAGTTGGAGCGTTTTGTAATTGAACTCAGTTGGAAGTCTTCAAAGATTGAAGGGAATACGTATAGTTTGTTGGAAACAGAGGCGCTGATTAAAGAAGCAAAAAAAGCAGCAGGTCACTCGGACGATGAGGCGCAAATGATTCTCAATCATAAGCAGGCATTTGATACCATTGTAGAAAACAAACGAGACTTTAAAAAACTTTCGATAAAAAATATTTTAGACATTCATCAATCTCTTACTGATAAAATGGGTGTCACAAAGGGAATTCGGAAAAACCAAGTTGGGATAACTGGAACAAAGTATCGCCCTTTGGCAAACACTTGGCTTCTCGAAGAAGCGCTAGAAAATCTCGTTAGGGAAATTAATGCCCTGGAGCATCCATTTGAAAAGGCACTCCTCGCAGTAAGTGGTATTAGTTATATACAAGCCTTTGGTGACGGCAACAAGCGTACGGCCCGATTGCTAGCAAATGCAATTTTGCTTGCACATGATTGGGCGCCATTGTCATACAGAAACGTTGACGAAGTGGAGTATAAGCAAGCAATGCTCCTGTTTTATGAACAGCACAACTTGTATCACCTGAAGCGGATCTTCTCAGAGCAATTTATGTTTGTTGTAGAGAACTATTTTAGAAAATAGTTTCCCACCCACTCTCTAGTTCGTGTATCGACCCACAGTGAGACAAGACTTAGCTCAGGTGAAACCACTACATTATCTTTGGTGCTCGAACCTTTGATATACTTTTTAAGTGAACTACTCTGAGTTGGGTATACGAACAGACAATGTTAAGGAATCCTTGGTGCCTTACTCGATTCTCGCAACATTGCTTTGCTGTGGAGTAATAGTTGCACTTCAAATCTTCAACAGGCCTTTGGTGAGCTTATACAATATTCTGTACCCATTATTTTGGTTTTCAATCCCGCTTAGTATCTTGCAAGAAGTAGTTTTTAGGGGTTATGGAATATATAAGCTTAAGACACTATTTAAAAATCCTGCTGCAGTTATCGGAATAAACACTTTCCTATTTAGTTTGTTTCATTTGCTTATTCCAGAAACACAGATTGTTGTTCCTTTATCTTTTTTGGCCGGTTTAGCATTTGCTACTGTCTATTACTATTATCCAAACCTTTTCTTGGTTTCAATAGTGCATGTACTTGTTAACTTGATTGTTTTGCCAGTTTGTTATCTGAGCGTAGTTAGTTGTTGAGAAAATTACCAAATAAGTTCCAGACTTCTTGCACGGTGGGGAGTGATTTTTTCAATATTTCTGTCGCCGGTAGGATGGCTTGCCCAGATCTCTCACTGGGTGAATAGAACTTTTTACTATTAAATGTTTATTAAGTCTATGATTATTTATCATAAACTGTTAATACTTTCCAAAAAGTTTATAAAGTTTATGTGAGATTAGGATAAACTATGGTAAACTACCAATATGGATCAATTGCGAAACACAAGAGGAAATAGATTTTTTCTGGGAGAAACTTTCGGCTGTTCCTGAGGTCGAACAATGTGGATGGTGTACAGATAAATTCGGAGTGACATGGCAGGTAGTACCAAGAATTTTGGATGAGATGATGAGAGATCCCTCGAAGGCTGAGGCTGTAACTGCTGCATTTATGCCAATGAAAAAGCTTGATCTTGAGGCAATCAGAAAAGCTGGCGAATTATGAGTTTTACAAATTGCATTGTTTGTACTACGCCAGTTCCAAATGACAGTAGTCAGGTTTCTTAGTAAGAATACGTGCCACTATCACCTTGATGTTAGAAATTTTACCGGCTGATATAATTCAACTATATGACAAATACTTCTCAAAAAGATGAACGATATATTGGCCGAGACCTTAAGGCATTTCCTTTAGAGATAGCTGGATCTGACGGTAGTTACCTAATCGACAAAAATGGCCAGAGGTATATAGATTTTGAAATGGGTTGGTGTGTTGGCAACATCGGTTGGAGTCAAAATGAAGTTACTGAAGCTATTAAAAACTTTACAGGACCTACATACGTAGTCCCTGGCATGCCTGGATATATGTATGAGCCATGGGTAGAGCTGGCAGAACTTCTAGCTCAGATTACTCCTGGAAAACTAACCAAGAGTTTTCGAGCCACTGGTGGTACAGAAGCAGTCGAAACTGCTCTTCAGGCAGCCATGTCCCATACCAAACGACATAAATTTATCTCTATAGAAGGGTCATATCATGGTCATTCGCTGGGAGCTATGAGTGTCGGCGGATCGCATTTCCGTGAATGGTATCCCAATCTCTTAGAAGGTTGTTTTAAAATAGCTGCTCCGCTCAACGATGCCGCTGCTGAGAAGGTTGAAAAGTTACTTGAGACTAAAGAAATAGCAGCTTTTATTGCAGAGCCGATTATTTGTAACCTTGGAGTGGAGATTCCCACCAAAGAGTTTTTTCAAAGAGTAGCTAAAGCATGTAAAGCCAATGGCACACTTTTTATAGTGGATGAAGTGGCTACTGGTTTTGGTAGAACAGGAAAATTATTTGCTGCAGAACATTATGATCTCGAGCCGGATATTATCACACTTGGCAAAGCTTTAACAGGAGGTTATGCAGCCTTAGGTGCAGCTGTGATGACCGAAGAGGTTGCGAAGTCCATGGCCTTCGGATTTAGTCACTACTCGACATTTGGTTGGCAACCTTTAAATGCTGTAATTACCTTAGCTAATCTTAGAGCTTTGCTAAAAAGAAAAGATGAATTATTAACAAATGTTGCCGAAATGAGTGAGTACTTTAAACAGAGATTAGAAGCAATGCCTTTTAAACAGAAAGCTAAAGTGAAAATCAAAGGTTTAGCTATCGCTGTCCATTTTGAAGAAGAAGGGTATGCGGAGCAGATTGTGAATACAGCATTTGAGAATAAGTTATTATTGCAACAGTTGTCACCAACAGCCCTCACGATTTTTCCAAATTTAGTAATTGATAAGTCCACAGCTAAAGAAGGTTTAGACTTACTTGAGGAAAGTATTTAGCTTTGTGCTCGGGTAAAGTCTTGGGCTGGGAGCGTTTATTTTTGAACTGCTCCTATGATACTGCGTGGTGACTGTAATATCGCAGCTGTACGAAAAGCCGCCTCGTTCTAAAACGAAGCGGCCTCTCAAGTTACTGTTTACATAGGAAGTGCTTCGTAGACGCGAACAGTGCCTTCGCTATCATCCTCGAGCATTGGACATCCTTGAGCAATTTTGACTGCAGCATCCATGTCTGCTGCTTCTATAATAGTGTAGCCTTTTGCTGGCCACATATCTGCAGGGATGAGAGCTGTTTCGGAGCTAGTGACGCTCATACCATTTGAGGCGAACGGGTTGCCACCATCAACTACTTGACTATTCAGTGAGCCGTACCAAGCCATCCATTTTTCCATGACAGCTTTGCTCTGCTCTTCAGTCATGTTTTCAGCTTTATTATTTCCGTAGTAAATGAATACAAATTTTTTCATAATTCCTTTTTATTTTTGTAAGTACTGTACATAGTTTTCAAGTGATTCTGAATCGCTGCCCCAGTATGTACGAAACTGGTTTAGCCAATTCTGCACGACACTGAGCGATCCTCTTTTGATGGCTAGAAAGTGTGTGCGTCCAATTTTTTTTCGAGTAAGTAAGCCTCCTTTCTCTAAGATTATTATATGTTTGTGAATAGCAGGCAACGATAAACTTCGCAGTTCGGCCAACTCCGAAATTGAGTGTGGGCGGAGCGCTAGGGCTGAGACTATGACTCTTCGGTGTTCATTGCCCAATGCCTCAAATGTATTGTTGAGCAACTCTCCACTGTCCGAGTTGTTACTTTTGACCATAAGTATCTAATACTAAACCAATTGGTTAAGTATTAGAAGAAGGAAAAATGGAGACTTGAGTCCTCTAGGTTAGAGTACTTCGTACGATGACCAATTCACCCAAAAGTATGATGCGGTTTTATTGTCTCTTGAACTCAGCGGATAGTTGGAATTCGCTCAATCTGTTGTCTAATTTGCGCTTCTGACTCAGAGCCAAATGTCACTAGTAGTCTGTCGCCATTAGCAATTTCTTGATCGAGTGCGTTGTCATTTTTCACCCCATTGAGATAAAACTGCAGCTCTCCTTTCTTACCGGAACAAAAGGTTTCTTTGGTCCCAGTGGTGAGACAGGTTGCAGTTAATTCAAAGGGGAGTGTTGAGAAAAAATCATTCCAGGTAGTTCCCATCTTCGTAACTTGAACAAGATTTGGGTTACTTGCCTCAATGTACGCATCTTGAGAGAGATTGTGGTACATGCTGGCAGTAAAGATGCGGAATGTCCCGTTGGTGAAAATCGCAAAGGACGCTTGAATGTCGGTCTTTTGAGTTGCCGCAACAGGCGCAGGTTGTGGTGATGAGGGAGTAGAAGATTCTGGGGCGGTTGTGGAGTTAGAAAAAAATATAAATCCGAAAAGAGTTATCAATATGACAGCTGCAATTAAAAGTACCAGTTTGCTCATGCTGTAATGATAGCTTATTTAGTGCAAATTTTGAGGTTGGAAGGGATAGAACCTCTATTCCAGGCAAAATTTTTATTATTTTGACAATTTGTCTAAATTAGACTATACTTGTCGATATGCAAACACAACTCCTGTATCTTGAAGACTCCTACCAAAAGAGCATGGATGCTCAAATTCTGGAAGTTATCCCTGAAAGTGAGGGGAAGTATCGCGTGTTGTTAGACAAAACAGTCTTTTACGCCATGGGGGGTGGACAACCCACCGACCAAGGTGTGCTGAGTACTGTTTCTTGGACGGGCGAGGTATATCAGGTAATGATCAAAGACGGCGAGTTGTGGCACTATGTTACCTCACTTTCGAGCCCAACCGTTGGCGACAGCGTTCAGGGCACCATCAACTGGGATCGTCGCTATAAAAATATGCGCCTGCATACTGCCGGCCATATTATTGACTTTGCCATGTATCTCTTGGGTTACACTCCGACACAACTTACTCCGCTTAAAGGAGACCATGGCAAAAAGCCATACATTGTGTATCAAGGAGTTGTCCTAGAAGATATTCAACCAAAAATTCAAGCAAAGGTTGATGAGCTCATTGCACAGAATCTAGCATTTTCTTGGGAATTCATTCCGTACAATCAGTTGCAAAAAGAAGCAATTTATTTACAACCAAATCTACCCACCAACAAACCATTGAGGGCCTTGCGATTGGAAACGGCTGGGACCGTAGCTGACGGTGGGACACAATTGCATTCAACAGCTGAAGTAGGAAAAATCTTAGTAGGTTCAGTTGAAGTAGAAGGCGAGACAACCGTTATTAAATACTCGTTACCTCAGTAATATGTCAGCAGAAAAATTTGTTCAACCATACCTTCCGCTCATCCAGGGCATCATTGCTCTGTTCGCTCCCTTTGTGGAAGTGACTGTTCATGATATTACTACGGGCAAAATTTCTGCTATTTATGGAAACATAACCAATCGAGCAGTTGGCGACCTCAGCCCTGTTACTGAGCTTTCAGTTCCAGTTGATGAGTTTCCTGATGTTTTTGACCCCTACTACGAGACAAACTGGGATGGTCGAAAGATCAAATGTACTACCGTAACTGTTCGTGATGAAGCTAAACGACCAGTTGCGCTGATTTGCTGTAACTTTGATGTCTCTGTTTTCCAAGATATGCAGGTCAACTTAAAGACCTTTTTGGAGGTAAAAGAAAACACAAACAATCCTGTTGAACTGTATAGCGGCAACTGGCAAGAGAAAATAGATGCTCATGTTGAGAAGTATCTCTCACAACATAAACTGATCTTAGGCAAGTTGAGTCGTCAGCAAAAACATGATTTAGTTGATGAGTTATCCAAACACGGCGTTTTCTTTTTAAAGAATGCAGCGCAGTATATTGCAAGCAAGTTGGGCATTTCTCGAGCCACGATTTATAATTATCTCAAAGTCCTGAGGGCTCATGCGTAACCAATCGTTTGGATAAAGTTCCACTCGGGGGAGCTGGTTGTGTTACAAGGATGATTAAAATGTATCCTGTAATCATTACAGAAATAAGCAATCTACTATGTAATACTTTACATTTTTTACATAGCTGTTTTACTTTTAGTAGTTGTTGCATTTTTTTCTCCCAGTACTGTCGTAGCATCTACTACCTACTTTTCGGACAACTTCGATGTCTCATCACACGTAACCTTGGGGAGTCATACACCAGATGTAGGCACGGGATGGACGCCAGTTAGTAAATAACAGTAAAACACTCCACGTCTACTTCTTGACCATTTTGCCATTGACATATCCCTGAACATATTCTAACATTCGAATATGTATTCAGAAGTTTTTGAGCTACACGCCGAGTTGTTAAAGGCGCTTTCTCATCCGCGCAGGTTAGAAATTTTGCGTTTGCTGCGCGATCAAGAGCTCTGTGTTTCGGACATTTACGAGATGCTCGATTTGCCGCAGGCAAATATTAGTCAACACCTGATGATTTTGCGTGATGCTGAGGTGCTGTCATCTCGCAAAGATGGCAAGCAAGTTTTCTACTCAATTGCCAACAAGAAAATACTTGCAGCTTGTGATTTGTTCCGTGAGGTACTGATAGAGCAGACTGAGGACGCAGAGCTGGCTCGGGAGTTACGCCTCAGCATGCAAGAATTATTACCACTCACCCACGATCCGGTTTGTCAGATGCGCGTCTCACCCAAGACAGCAAGCTTTGCGCAGAAACATGCTGGCGAGATGTTTTACTTTTGTGCCAGTGGATGTAAGAAAAAATTTGCAGAGAGGCCAGACGCATATGTTAAAAAATAACACAACAAAATCTCTGGCAGTGACTGGCATGCATTGTGCCTCGTGCGCAAATATTATTACAAGGAAGTTACAAAAGATTCCAGGGGTCGCGTCTGCCGAGGTCAACTATGGTGCTGAGAAGGCATATGTGAGCTTTGACGAAGGAGCTGTTTCTATCGCAGATATGAACGCGCAGGTACAGCAGTTGGGCTATGCGTTAGAGGACACATCTATACACACAGGCCATGATATGAGTGCAGGTTTTAGCTCTGATGAACTGCAGCAGAAAAAAAAGGTGGAGGAGCTGAACAAACTACGCGAGCACGTCTTGATCGTGCTGCCATTCGTTGCGGTGAGTATTTTTGTCATGGCTTGGGAGGTGGGTGCAGAACAACTAGCATTTGTGCCGATGATGCCAGTAGCTGTGGCAGATTTTTTTCATCACCTGTTGCCACTGCTTGCGGCCTACTCGCTTTTCGTGATTGGACTTCCATTCTTGCAGGGGGTGGTTCGTTTTTTGAAGCACGGTGTGGCAAATATGGATACTCTGATAGGAATTGGGACGTTGGTAGCGTTTCTCTACAGCTTCATTGTTTCGGCATTTGAATCAAGTTTGTCGCCATATATTTCGACAGAACACTCATATTATGACGTCACGATTGTGGTCATTGGTTTCATCACGCTAGGAAAGTATCTCGAAGCACGTTCAAAGCAAAAAACGGGAGAGGCAATCAAGAAGCTACTTGGATTACAGGCAAAACAAGCGACAGTATTGCGTGATGGCAAAGAGATCGAGGTAGCCATAGAAGAAGTAGTCGTGGGAGACATATTGATAATCAAACCTGGCCAGAAAATTCCTACCGATGGAGAGATTATTTCTGGAACGAGTGCTATTGACGAGTCGATGATTACAGGTGAGTCACTGCCAGTGGACAAGCGCGTTGGTGACACCGTGATAGGTGCAACGATCAATAAACAGGGGTCTCTGCAAGTGCGTGCTACGCAAGTTGGGAGCGGCACGGTATTGGCGCAAATTGTCACTATGGTCGAGCAAGCCCAGGGATCAAAAGCACCAATTGAAAGACTGGCGGATCAAATCTCGGCGGTGTTTGTGCCGGTTGTGCTCGTGTTTGCTGTTGGGGTGCTTGCCATTTGGCTTGCTGTCGGTTCGCAGTTTATGCCGTTTTCACAGGCATTGCCACTTGGGTTAGTAAGTTTTGTTGGTATCTTAGTGATTGCTTGTCCGTGTGCCATGGGGCTTGCAACACCTATGGCAGTAATAGTTGGCGTGGGCAAAGCGGCGCAAAACGGTATTCTGATAAAGAATGCAGAGAATCTAGAGAAGCTACAGGCAGTCAATTTCATTGTTCTGGATAAGACAGGCACCATTACCAGAGGAGAGCCGCAAGTCACTGATATTTTGTCTGCGAGCGATGTTACAGACAAAGAAGTGCTTGGTATTCTTGCGTCTCTAGAACAACACTCGGAGCATCCGCTTGCTCAAGCGGTTGTGGGTCGCGCCAAGCTGGATGGGATGGAACTCAAGAAAGCAACCGAGTTTTCAGCTCTCGAAGGCAAGGGTTTGAGGGGGATTATTTTGGGCAGACAGTACTTCGCCGGTAATTTGAGATTGGCTGCAGATTTGCACATTAAGGTAGATACCACAATCACTGAGCAGTTCGCAGAAGAAGGAAAAACACCGGTGATTTTGATGAGAGAGCAGCAAGTGCTTGGGTATGTAGCAATCGCAGACACGATCAAAGCTGAGGCGCCTGCTACCATTGCCCGATTGCATGAACTTGGAATGCAAGTTGCGCTCTTGACTGGCGATGCAAAAAAAACTGCTGAATACATTGCAAAACAGGTTGGTATCGATAGAGTAATTGCAGAGGTTCTTCCCGGCGACAAAGCCGAGCAGATCAAGCTGTTACAGTCTGAGGGGTATCGTGTAGCTATGGTAGGTGATGGCATCAACGATGCACCCGCCCTGGTGACAGCTGATGTCGGCATCGCGATGGGAACTGGCACAGATGTTGCGATTGAGTCAGCTGGTGTGACTCTACTGGGTGGGAAAATTGACAAATTGCCAAAAGTCATTCGTTTGGCTCGAGCAACGATGCGGACGGTTAAGCAAAACTTATTCTGGGCATTCTTTTATAACGTTGTCGGTATTCCCATTGCAGCTGGCGTGCTTTATCCTACATTTGGTATATTGCTCAACCCGGCCATTGCAGGAGCAGCGATGGCATTTTCGAGTGTCTCGGTTGTGCTCAATGCGCTGCGTCTCAAGCGAGCGAATCTATAAAGGAGTGATATGAATTTGTGGGTGATTTTTTTGACGGGTCTAACTACTGGCGGATTGTCGTGTCTTGCGATGCAAGGGGGATTGCTTGCGAGCGTTATTGCCAACCAGAAGGACCAGGAGCGCGATGGGTCCTCTCACGATAAAAAAAACTTCACGCTCAAGTCGTTTGACAAGCTTGATTGGATGCCCGTTCTTATGTTTCTGGGAGCCAAATTAGTTTCACACACCATTCTTGGGTTATTACTCGGACTTCTCGGCTCTGCCATCACACTGAGCTTGGGCGTGCGTCTCGCCTTTCAGGTCTTTACCGCGATCTTTATGTTCGCCACGGCCATGAATCTGCTCAATGTACATCCAATTTTCCGTTTTGTTGTTTTTCAACCTCCCAAGTTTATTCAGCGGATGGTGAGAAACTCCAGCAAAAGTAAGGCCTTATTTGCTCCAGCTGTGCTCGGGTTTATGACCATTTTTATCCCTTGTGGGGTGACTCAGGCTATGGAGGTACTAGCAATCAACTCTGGCAATCCAGTGTACGGTGCTCTGATTATGTTTGTATTTGTGCTGGGAACATCTCCACTTTTCGCTCTGCTCGGTGTCGCAACCGCAAAGTTGAGTGAGGGTTGGTATGCTAAGTTTTCCAAGTTTGCTGCCTACACTTTGGTAGCGATGGCAATTTATGGTTTGAATGGTGCGCTGATCGTTATCAACTCGCCAATAACTCTTAATAAGCTGGTGAGTCCTGTCACCTACTTTTTTTCTGATGAGCGTTTTTCGAGCTCAGCTACTCCACCAAGTTCGGTTGTCGATGGTGTGCAGAAAGTCACCATCCAAGTACTCAACGAGGGGTACTCACCGAGGTATGTTCGTGTCCAATCGGGTGTGCCGGTGCAACTGACTCTGCAAAGCAAAGATACCTACTCTTGTGCCCTTGCGTTTATGCTCAGTGAGTTCGGCATAGAAACGTTTTTAGAAGCGACAGACACGCAAACGTTCACCTTTACCCCGACGAAGAAAGGTAAGTTCACCTATACTTGCTCAATGGGAATGTACACAGGAACTCTCGAGGTACTATAGAAAGTACAGATGCTCGATTTATTCAAAAAAAAACCACAAGGCAGAGTTGTTACCTTTAAAATTGACGGCATGCACTGTACGAGTTGTAGTATGAATATCGATGGTGAGCTCGAGGATACGGAAGGTGTTATTTCTGCCAATACTTCATATAAAAGTGGAACCACCAAAGTTGTGTTTGATGAGGGGGTGATCTCAAAAGACGAGATACAAGGAATTATTGAAGCACTGCAATATACTGTCAAAGAACTTCGGTAAGCAGATGCAGTCTGTTTTCTCATTGACAAGCTCTTGTTGCTCACCTAGTATCCGGAGTGTATAGTTTTACTTTTGTGAAAGCAGCATATGAAAGAATCTCCTTACTCATTTGACGCGTTTAAGACTTTTCTTACTGAAAATTTTGTTCTGATATTATTGGCTGCCTTGGTTGCCGGTGTAGGCTTTTTTGCGGGTTCACTCTGGACAGAAAATCAATTGCTCAAATCGGGTGGTACAAAGCCAGTGCTTGGTGTGACTGATCCTTCTGCGCCTGCGGCAGCTCCAGCACAACCAACAAAGGGGACGGCTTCAGTGGACGACGATCCAGTTTTGGGGGACGCTAACGCGCCTGTCACTATTATTGAGTTCTCTGATTATGAGTGCCCCTTTTGTAAGAGACATTTTGAGCAAACACATCCTCAGCTGGTCGAAAAGTACATCAAGACTGGCAAGGCTAAGTTAGTTTTTCGAGATTTCCCACTCGGTTTTCATGATCCTTTGGCAACCCAAGAGGCTGTAGCCGCCAATTGTGCCAGAGCGCAGAAGGGTGACTCGGGATACTATGCATTTCATGATGCCATTTTTCAGCGCACGACTTCTAATGGGAATGGACTCGATGCTGCTAAGATCGAGGCGATTGCAGCCGACCTTGGTCTGAATGTAGCAACATTCACCGCCTGCTTGTCAGATCCAAAGATGACAGAGGAGGTGCAGAAAGATCTCGCAGATGGATCGGCGGCAGGAGCTTCTGGCACACCATCATTTATCATCGGTAAGTCAACGAGTAATGGAGTTATCGAGGGTGATCTTGTTGTTGGTGCGCAGCCACTCGCAACGTTTGAAGTCTTGATAGACGCACTGCTCTAGTCTGCATGAAAACTCTACAACGGATTTTGTCTCGACCTAAGTATTTTTTTGTTTCAATTGTGAGTGCGATAGTTGTGGTAGTGATTGCGACCTGGTTGCCAAACTTCGGTTTGATTGCGAGCGTTCTTGGCAACTCAACGCTCGGGTTGTTCCAAAAAGTGAGTCTGTTACTCAGCTTAGTCGGCTCGTTTCAAACCAATTTCACCCTCATTTCTCAAGTTATCACGATCATTACGGCAGTACTTGTCGGTGTGCAGATGAGTTTGTTTATCTACTTGTTGCGGCAACGGATGGAAGTACAAAAAAGCGTCGGCATGTCTTTTGCTGGGATACTCAGTAGTATGCTTGGCATTGGTTGTGCCTC
>JAQBYG010000024.1 GCA_027620445.1 bacterium | reverse complement strand
TTTAGGGATTTTACTTGCGATTGTAATTAGCTTACTTTCACTTTCTCGTTTATCGTATGGCAGCAAATACCGTACAGTCGAAAACTTATCGAAAGTAACGACCATTATTGAGCGCGATTTAGACAAGACTCATCCTAGAAACTTTACCATCTTCAAAGACAGCAGCGACCAGATGACAGGATTAGGCTATGAGTATCGATTTTTACTCGCCAGAGATGGATATATACCGCACTCAGAGTATGCATACGAAGAAGCTGCTGTTCTGTACTATATTCGCGAAGAGGGAACTGCTGACCCGCTTGTTTCTACGCATTGGGAAACTTCTCAATTTGGGGCCACACAGGCGGAGTTGATTGGGAAACCTTATGTGCATACCGGGACAGTGGAAGTTTATAGACTTACCAGGTAGTATTACAAAATGTTCAAAAAACTATCTAGCAAATCCCTGCACAAAGACCATTGGCTCGAATTCTTTCTTGATGACATTGCGTTTCCAGATGGCAGCACTGGAACCTACGCTTGGGCAAAGCGGATGAATGGTGTTGCAGTTGTTATTGCAACCAAGGACAGAAAAATCCTACTGCAAAAAGAATATCGCTATGTTATTTCTGAGTACAGTTGGGAGATTCAGGGTGGCGGCATAGACGAAGGTGAGACAGCAAAGCAAGCGGCGGTGCGAGAAATCTTTGAGGAAACGGGACTTACGATCAGTGAATCGAGTTTGCAGCGTCTAGGAAAATTTTACTCTCTCAACAGTTTTTGTACTGAAAATAACGAATTATTTTTAGCGGTTGTTGAAGCAGCTGATGTACATACAAGTGGTAGTGAGGTCGGTGAGTTGATTTCAGAACTGCGATTTGTAGATTTTGCTGAGGCGATCAAAATGATTGATTCGGGAGAAATTACCGATGCATTCACAGCGAATGCAATTCAGATTGCGATTCGAAGGTTGAGTAAATTCACTAATAGTGCATCAGCAAAAGAGCAATCACTATAACTTTCTCATTTCTAGGTGCATAGATGGTTGTGTAGCCGTTCTTTCTTTGAACAGTTGCAAATGGAATTTTATTTTGCTGTAGCAAACTAGAGACCATATCAACTTCAAATGATACTTTGATCTTTCTGCATATTGAATTTATCGAGATAACAATGTCATCTCTTCTTGCCTTTTCAGCGGTTCGCACTGTAAGTCGTGCTAGAGATTCTACTTTGTCGCCGTAGGTTGAGTTACGATCGTTTAGTTTGGCTTCTAGATCTTCGTAGTTAAACGGAGTCCACTTATCTCTTGCGTTATATTCGTTCAAAACAGCTTTTGCCATTCGAAACACATCCGGTTCTAGCTCGTTTCGAAATGATTCAAGAGTTCTACCTCCAATGATGTACCTAGCCATTTCATTTGGTACCCCAACCTGTAGCATTCTGCGATAGAGTCCTGTTCTTTTGAGGTGTCGAATGTCACTTACATTTTTTAGCAAATTCGGGAGTTTTCTTTTCCCAAGTCCTTCTTGTAATAATTCGATTGCGACATGTATCCGCTGACCGATAGTAGTCTTTGATGCAGCTGAGAACAATTTTCCGAGATCCTCAGTTGTGAGGGTAGTTAGGCAGTAGAGCAGAAAGACATCTACTTCATTCGTTTGAAATTGTTTTTCAATAATTATCCCAGACCGCATCAAATAACGTAAGAATCTCACTCAATTTTTGTCCCCACGATACTTGAAATTTGCCGCAGTTGGTCGTTATCCAACATCCCGAGTAATGCCACCGCCCTCAGTCCAGATAGATCACGTGATTCTGCCGGAGGAAAAAGAACATAATTTAGTAGTGATGAGTACGCTTCTTTTTGATCCATTTTATATGACTATTGATATAGCAAATGTAGAAATAATAGCTAGTGCTACAATCTAACTATGCCAACCTACCTGCTTCTCGCTTCCACAGCAAGCAACTTCGCCAAGCATCTGTCAACTAAAATCACGAAAATTAAAGGAGAGTTGCGCTTTTTGAAAGTTGTATTTATTACCACGGCCGCCAATACATATACAGAAAAGCCATGGATGGAGCAAGACATTGCCAGCTTTGAAAAATTAGGCTTTGCAGTGGAGCGGTTGGATATTGCTGCAACGGCAAAAGATGAGATACAACGTGTGTTGGGTCAAACTGACGTCTGTATCGTAGGTGGTGGCAACACTATCTATTTGCTCGAAGAAATTGTAAAGAAGCATTTGCAACCACTTTTCGCAAAACGCGTCGCTGAGGGATTGATCTATGTTGGATCGAGCGCCGGTGCAGTGATTGCATCGCCAAATATTTCGCTCGAAACGCACTTTGAAGATCGAAAGAATCCTCCCAAGATACGGTCATACGATGCCCTCAGTCTTTGCAACTTTCATGTCTTGCCGCATTGGGGAAGTGAGCACTTCAAAAGTGAGTATTTGCAAATGTTGCCAAGTGGGTATGAGCAGAAAATTCCACTACTCACCCTGACAGATGACCAAGCTGTTGAGATTATTGATGGAAAAATGGAGATAATTGAGTGCTAAGGTTCATTTTCCTCACCACTTTTGTAATAATAACTTTTTTCGCTAAAACTTCAATGACCCACGCACAAGAAACTCCCAGCAAGAAAATTGTTCTCATTCACGGTTTAACCGGCGACTCTGCAGGTTGGAGTACCCTAGAGTCATCCCTCAAACAAGAAGGATACGAACTCATTCTCTTTGATCTTCCCGGCCATGGTGGTACGAGAGATGATCTTAAAGGAGTAACTTGGCAAGATTGGGTCGACTCTGTACAGACAGTCATAGATAGAGAATCGCAAGACGGCAAAGTTGCCGTTTTTGGCCACTCGATGGGTGGTTTGCTCGCGGTGTATGTCGGTAACTTGCCGGGAAACGAAGCTAAAATTGCTAAAACTATTACTTTTGCAGCAGCATTTCAAGACTTCTCCCTTTCAGAGCGGATTGGCATATTTTTTGCGCCCATCATCCAGTACTTTCGACCCTACTATCAGGTGACTGCGGATAAAGAGATGCCCTTTGTGCTGTTGCAAGACTACTTAGCAGTGAATAAGAATGCAAAAAAAGCGGCTAATAAAAACGTTATTACACAGCTTTCTCTCCACGGCACAAGAGATGCATCAATTCCTGTCGAGGAGGCCAGAAAGAATCTGGAAGGAAAACCAAAGATCACGTTTAAGACAGTTGATCAGCCGCATTATCCAGAAAACGAAGCAGGGTTTGAAGAGATCTCACAACACATCGTTACTTTTTTAGCACCATAATAATTTTGCCCTTGGCATCAGGTTCAGACACTTTTTCAAAAAGAACTTCGTAAGTTTTTATTGCGGCGATGTTGTCTGCTGATGTCTCGAGCCATAGATTGCCGCCCCCGTCAGCTTGGTGAGCAGCAGAGTCTAGGTAGTTCTTGATTCCTTCGCTGAGTACAGATTTTGCCAGCCCTTTTCCTCGAGCTTTGCCGTAGATGCGCAGTGCAACCGTAATATCACAGCTACTTGTATCGAGATTAACAAACTCTGGCTTGAGCTCAACTTTTGGGAACGGTGATCTGCCAAGCCAAACTATACCGAGAAGATTTCCTTCTTCGTCTCCAAGAGTATAAATCGTTCGACCCTTTTGTAGCCAAGCGTCGTACGCAGCGCGATCTTTAAACCTTTCAGGATCTGAAGTAAAAGCAGCCACTACTTCGTCACTAGAAGAGTACTGGATGAGCTGGTCGATTTGTTTTTCGCTGATGCCTTTGGTGAGTTGCATGGGGTAAGTTTACTATTTATTCGTTTGTATCTACCGTCTCACTTTCTTCTAGAACATGATCTTCTCTGGTCCAGCCAGGCCTTGAGTAGCACTCGATGAGCGTCTCATGTCCTTCTGCCCAATGAATCTCTCCGGGGTTGATTGTGAGCTCATCACCTTCACCTAGTAAGATTTTAGTATCATCTTTGTGAAGTAAAAGACTGCCTTTGAGCACTTTGTATGTTTCAGTTGTTTTTAGATGTTTGTGTGGGGCGCTTTTATCAATAACTACTAAAGCTTTGCTGTACTCGGGATGTTCTGAGGTTGACTCGACTTCACACAAGAATTCAGTGGGGAATAAGCTAGGAATTTCTACTGTGGCCTTGTAGGGATGCTGTGCTCGAAACGCTTCAATAATTCTCTCTTCTCTCAGTGCTTGGAACCAATCACTCAGGGCACTTATAAAGTCACGATTATGATTTGGATTCCGAGAAGAGTGGTCAGAGCCTTTGAGAATGAAGTGGTCTGTATTAATTTTCAAAGCGTTAAGGTAATTTTGAATTGTAACGGGCGGAATAATCTCGTCTTTCTCGCATTGGAGCAGTAAGACATCTCCTTGAAACTTGTTGAGAGCTGCAAAGGCTTTATTTTCAGAGACTTTTACACTCTTGTGGAAGTAATTCTCGAGCATAAACTCTCTAATGGACAACGTTGGGACTTCAAAACTATCGTCTGGATACTGTGCAGGGGCCTTGAGTGCCAAGTGAGCTACACTTCGTTTGCCAACTACTACTGAAGCCATATACCCGCCATAACTTGAACCGAACAAGGAAATATCGTCTGCGTCTACTCGGGAATCATTCGCTAAGAAATCATACGCCGCCAAACAGTCCTCTAGGTGATCTTTGCGCGAAAAGTTCTGCAACTCACCATCACTTTTGCCATGTCCTCTCATGTCAAATAACAGGCAAATATATCCCATCTGTACTAAGGGCGTTACTCTTTCGATATAGCGCTCTTTACTACTAGTCCAACCATGGAGTGCCAGGATTGCAGGACGTTTGGGTGGAAAGTCGGGGTGGAGAAGTATGACAGCGTCTAGGGTTTGATTGTCTGAGGTTTTAATAGTTATGTGTTCTTGCTTCATGATGAGATCCAGCACTTGTCATTTTAACACTGGTCTCGTTGCTATAATGAAGTCACTTATGGAAAAAGTCGCTGTGTATAAAAGTGTGCTCATGGGTGCATCGTTGATTGCCGATGCGGAGCTTGCAGATTTGGATATTAGAATTTCTCATCGAGCGGAGTCAGGGACGAGGAAGCTGCTTATTCCCGCAAAATCACTCGAGCAATACAAAGCTCTGGTCAGGGTGAAGCTCGAAAATGGTTTCTGGAATGATTTCGTGGGTGAGGATTTGATTTATTTCATTTTCAAAATGCCAGATGGCGAGATTAACGAGTTTGTTTATGATGAAGAGGATAGACTGACAATTGCAAAACTTTGTACTGAGCTCAACCATGACCCAATAGAAAAAACGAGTGATTTGCTTAATTACTTGGCAGAAAATGATTTCTATACTACGGTAGTAGGAGCATATAAATCGAAGAGGAATAATAGATAAAATGGGGCAAAGTTTAGAGGTTGCAGAGTATAACTACTAATCTGCTCGTGGCGTTGACAGATTCCTTTTTTCAAAGCCTTTTTATCACATAGCTATTTTTTTACTGTCGAGTTAGTATCTTATTGTGTCTAGACGAATCCTCTCAGTTCTCACCCTTTGCTACATATTTTTATTTCTGCCACAGCAAGTTTTTGCTATTACTCAAGATGAGGTCAAATCTTTTCATGCAGATATAGTGATCAACCAAGACACATCACTGAGCATCACCGAAACAATTGTGTACCAGACAAATCTGCAGAAACATGGAATATATAGATACATTCCCATGACTTACAACCAGGGCGGTCAAAGAGAGGTCCTGCCAATCAGAGATATATCTGTGAGCGATTTGGCAGGTGAGCCAATGCCATTTACCCAGTCTGGAAATGGGATTTTCCGCACGCTCAAAATTGGAGATCCAGAAACTACCTTTACTGGTTCAAAAACATATGTACTACGCTATCGGGTAGATAGGGGAGTTAGATCATTTCCTGACCATACAGAACTATATTGGGATATTACTGGAGAGGGTTGGCAAATCCCAGTTCTGAAAAGTTCTGCCAGAGTTACATCAGAGTTTGCTCAACCGAGTACTGCAGCATGCTTCTCGGGAAAGTTTGGATCGGACGATGGTTTGTGTGAATTTTCCCTTTCGCCATCGGCAGCAGATTTTAAATATCCAGAAACTATCAACTACGGTGATAGCTTTACGATCCTGCTTACTTTACCAAAAGAAAGTAATCTCCTATTCCCTTCTCAAACAGACCTCATTTTACTTTGGATTCGATACAACTGGATTCTGCTACTCACGCCGCTGCCTCTTTTAGTGATGATTATTTGGTGGTTTCGTTCGGGCCGAGATTGGCAATTTGTGTCGCCAAATGTGTTCTTACTTGATGATGATCAGCCAAAACAACGAAGACCGATGGGATTGTTTGCTCGTGAGCCGTTTGTGTATGAGCCGCATAAGGCTTTGACTCCCGGCGAGGCAGGAGCTTTACTTCGCGAGCTCGTTTATCCAAATTGTATTGTTGCAGAGATAGTAGCTCTGGCACAAAAAAAATACATCGCGATTTCTGTTCATGAAGAAAAAGGCTTTTTGAGCACAAATAGAATCTACACATTTAAAAAAGTAGCCCAAAGTAACACAGGATTATTTGGCGCACAAAAAATTTTGTTTGACGATTTATTCGCATCTGGAGATGAAGTGACATCAGAAAAATTGAAAGGGACCTTTTACCTCACTATGGCTGCAGCAAATGAAGCTATCACTGCGTCATTAGTAGAGAAAAATGTGTTTTCAAGCAATCCGAATCCAGCGAGAGCAAAGGGTATGGGGGTTTGGATCATATTGTGTTTGCTGATCGGTTTTGGAATCTCGACGACATATCTAAACATTGGCATTATTTGGCCAGTGTTTCTGCTCGTGGCACAGATTCCCTTTTGTTTTCTGCTGGCATTAAATCTGGCGCAAAAAACAGCCGTGGGAACTAACTTGTGGCTACAAGCCCGTGGCTTGCGCAAATCAATCAAGTACGGCAAGTGGCGAGAAGAAATTAAAGAAAAGCGATTATTTATCGATGAGGTTCTGCCGTTTGCGGTGGCCCTGGGTGTAGTCGACCGACTTTCGAAAGATATGCAAGATTTGGGGATAGAGCCACCCACCTATTTGCAGAGTCCAGGTGCTCTCGGCTGGAGCGTGGCAGATTGGGCAAATGACTTTTCGAGTAGTGCGGGGTCTACCTTATCGTACAACCCTTCTTCATCCTCGAGTTCTGGAGGATCTGGGTCGAGTGGTGGTTCTTCTGGCAGTGGCGGCGGAGGCGGAGGCGGGGGGAGTTGGTAGGTTATTTGTAAAATATTGGATGGTCACTGAATTATGAGAAGTGCTGTATAAATAGACTATGCCAAAAAAAACCAGAAATATCGCGGTCACGCTCGAGTGCTTTGTAAAAAAGGATGGCAAGTACCTGATGCTTCATCGCAGTCCAAACAAGCGGATCATGCCTGATATCTGGATGGCTCCGGGTGGTCACCGAGAGTTTAACGAAGGTTTATTTGCCTGCGCGCGGCGAGAAATAAAGGAGGAGACCGGGCTGGAGATCAAAAACTTACGTATTATTGCCACTGGCAATGCCTACTTGCAGGATCTTGACCAGGAGTTTTTCTTTCATTTTGTCGAGGCTGAGTATGCTGGTGGTGAAGTGATTGCTGAGCCTGATAATGGCGAGCTGGTGTGGCTTACTCCAGAGGAAATGCTGCAAAAGAAAAATATGTTGGCAGAAATTCACGGAATTTTGCCTCATTTATTTAGAGGTGATAATAAAGTTGTCTCTTACTCTGCTGTTTATAAACAGGGAAATGAGCTTATCGAGCTTGTGATTGAGGAGTAAATAACTCTAAAGTGATTTTAAATTCCAAAATACCCCATTGAATTGACAAGGTGTGTTTTTCCAGTTTCGATTTTTTCTTTTATAAATTCAGATTTTTCCCATGAGTATCTTCGTATCCGCAACGTCATCTTTGACACAACATATCTGAGTCTGAGTAGTTCAAAAGTCTCCTGAAAATGCGGTGGCTTTTCTGCAACCTGCCAGTATCCCTCGAGAAATTTTTCTAGCCTGCTTGGTTCAAAAAAGGTGCTCCAGCAAGCAATGTCTCCTATGGGGCTTCCCGCTACACACTCATCCCAATCAAGAATACCCGTGATACTTCTCCCATCTGTTAGCAAATTCCAATCGGCAAAGTCATTATGAACAAGTACTGCTTGTGGCTGTTCTAACAGGGGGTTATCTACTAGTAGTTTGGTGACTTGATCTTTTTGAGTTGCGGAAATAATATTTTCGCTTACAAGCACAGTGAGATTAAATGCTAAACTTGCGTTTACAGCTTCGACAAGTGAGGTATGAAGGCCAACTAAACTTCCCGCCATTGCTTTGGTGTTGTCGAACGGACCAAATCCGTCAACTTTAGTTTGGTGCAGTTGCGCCATCATTTTACCAATTTCAATCAGCTGGTTTGCTTCATCGTCAGGATGGGACTCCAACCATACTTTAATTGCTGTTCCTGGAAGTTTCTCAATGACATGAAATGCAAAGTCTTCACCACCCTCATAGTCGTGAACGAGCAGTGATTCGAAGCTTGGTAGTCCAGCTTTTTGAGCTGTAGCAGCAGCCAGTGCTTCTGCGTGGAAGTAACCGTTGGCAACTCCTTTGGGATGACAGCGGATAACGACTTCTTTGCCAGATGTGACAGTACCCACCCGAACTGAGTTAACATTTCCAAGGTTGGTCTGAGCACCTGAGTCGAATGGCTCTAGCGATACAAGCTTTTCTCCTGTTAGAAATTTGTTGACCTGCTCCAGAACTTCAGCATCCGTGAAGTACCGGTGTCTGTCTGCCCAAATTACCCCAGCTTCTTCTGGCTCAATAGCTCGATCGGTTTGCCAATAAAAAACGTTTTTTCTATCTGCGATCGATGTATTCATTGTTCCTATTCTAACTCAAAAAAATTACTTAGTTTGCCAAGTCCACTGCAACTGCACCAAATTCCCCAATTTCGCACTATACAATAGAGCTGTGATACGACAGAAACCACGATTTTTATTACTCGAAGTAATTGATTCTCAAAGAGAACAAGCCGCGGCTCTTGTTGGAATGCGAGAGCTCGAGATGTTGGTCAAGACATATGGTGGTGAGCGTGTGGCAATTGAGCTGCAGCGGCGGGATCATCCGCACGTGGCTACCTACGTAGGGCCAGGAAAAGTGGTTACTCTTGGGGAGCAAATCAAGCAATTAGATATTGACGTGGTAGTGATTAACGGTTTAGTCAACTCAGGCCAGCTGTTTCGCTTGGAGAAGGCGCTCTGGCCAATCAAGCACGATATCAAAGTTTGGGATAGAGTTGACCTCATTCTCAATATTTTTTCGCAGCATGCGGTTTCTACCGCTGCCAAACTCCAGATTGTTTTGGCACAAATTGATCACATGGGACCCAGAATGTATGGCCTAGGCGGAACTGTTCTTTCTCGCCAAGGAGCGGGGATCGGTACTAAGGGTAAAGGTGAGACAAACATTGAGAAAGAGCGACGGCGCAGTAGACGAGAAAAGCAGCAAATTGTTACTAAGCTGCGCGCAGTTGCTGGCGAGCAGAGGCGGCGAATGCAAGAGCGCAAAGACAAGGGTATTTTTGTGATTGCGCTTGTTGGGTATACGAGTGCGGGCAAAACATCTTTGTTTAATGCGTTGACCAAAAAACAAAAAAGTACCAATGCCTCACTCTTTACCACGCTGGACAGTATTGTTGGCAGGATGAACCCGCGTAATGGCCAGCGACCGATTTTGATTTCCGACACCATCGGCTTTATTCGGGATTTGCCGCCCAAGCTGATTGAGACATTTAAATCTACCCTGTTGGAATCGGTAGAGGCCCATCTCTTGCTCCATGTTGTCGATGCCAGCGATCCTGAGTTTGCAGCCAAGATTGTAGTGGTCGAAGATATTATTCGAGATTTAGGCGTAACCGCTGAGCCATTTTTGGTATTCAACAAAATTGATTTGAGTACTAAAAAGCGTATTGAGGAAATCAAAGCGCAATTTGTCGATCGACCTCACGTTCTTGTTTCCGCCCAAACAGGAGATAACTTGCCAGCGCTTCGTCAGCAGATAAATCGCTACTTGGACGCGGCGTTTCCGGGGTAGTCTAAAGCTTAACTTAATACCTCCGCTAGGTGAGTCAAATTACGATATAATTTTTTTGAATGAAGAATAGGATTCTATCTTTGGACTTAGCACGAGTTTTAGCCATTTTAGGTGTGGTCGCTATCCATACAGAAAATATTACTGCTTCAAAAACCAACTACCTAGGTGGTGTTTCTTGGTGGTTTGCTAATACAATTCATTCTTTGATTATCGTGAGCGTACCATTGTTTTTCATGATTTCTGGGTCATTATTGTTGAGAAGGAAAGAGATTACCAGCAGTTACGCTATCGGCAAGTTAGGCAGAGAATTTTTACCACCACTACTTTTTTGGTGGGCAATATATTTTTGGTGGAATAGTAGGCTGATTTTTCCTGCCAATCTATCATCCTTTTTTACCGACTTTTTTTATACGGACACTGGGCATTTGTATTTCTTACAAATAATTGTTGGCTTGTATCTTTTTTTACCACTTGTTTTTAAGCTGGTCAAAAACCAGCTTGTATCAATGCGATCGCTTGTTCTTCTAACACTACTTGCCATGGTTTATGAGTACTCAAGCTTTTTATTTTTGGAGACATACAACAAAACAAATATATTCCTCATTTTTATCCCATTTGTTCTGTACTTCATTTGGGGATTTTATCTCGCTCAGGTTATTTTAAAGAAGCAACAGTGGTGGGTTATTTCACTCGTTTCTCTAGCTTCAGTGTTACTTATCTCGTATCTAACTTTTATAAGTACAAAGCTCTTCAATGCTGGAACTACATTATTTTGGACTCCTCTGGGAGGCAACCTTTTCTGGGAGCCATTTACGTTGCCGGTGCTACTGCTTTCAGGAATGATTTTTGTTTTGCTGAACAATATTGCAGTAGTTTTTCCAAGTATTTTTAAATCGCAAAAATGTAATTCATTTTTAACTTTGTTATCGGGTATTAGTTTTGGGGTTTATTTAATTCATCCTTTAGTTCTAGATCGCCTAGATAACATTTTTAATCTAGCAGTACACTTAACAACCATGCCTCTTTGGTTTTATTATATCTACAGAACTGGCTTAGTTTTTATTGTTTCCTCAGTGATAGTTTACTTACTCTCACGAGTTAAGATTTTTAATGTTCTGTTGGGAGTGAGGGAGAAGTAGTTACAATTGCGCCATAACGTATGAACATCACCATCCTACCCTCCTGGCTCCTCATCGCAGTTCTCGCAGGTTTAGCCTCAAATCTGTACAACTTCTACAATAGAAAAGTCTTACAAGATGATGGTGACTCTACAGCATATGCTTGGTGGACAGAGTTTCTACGTTTTGCTGTTGCTCTTGCAATTGTGCCTTTTGATTTCTCATACAAAGGGGGAGCGGATACTCTTTTAGTTTTAATTCTGGTAGGCATTGTCGAGATTGCCTCCAGCTTCGTCTATTTCAAGATGCATAAATACGCCCATCTTTCTATCTCGACAATCATTTCAAGAACAAGGTTAATTTGGGTTCCAATTCTTGCCTTCCTCGTACTCGGAGAGAAACTGGCAACGATTGAGTATGCTGGGATTTTTGTACTGTTTTTCGGCTTAAGTGTTGCCGTATCACCACATAAACTAAAAATGGATAAGGGTGTGCAGTTTGCCTATCTCTCTGCTGTAGTCGTTGCAGTTTTATCAATTGTTATGAAACTGGGGTCATCTCAGGTGTCTACATCTCTTCTGCTTGTGTTTATGTCTGTGACGAGCATGCTATTGTTTCCGATTTTTATGAAAGACGCTAAGACGAGGATTCTGAACACGATCAAGAAAAACCCAGTCCAAATTCTGCTCGCGAGTGGCTCGAACATTGCAGCTATGTACCTGTATGTGTATGCGCTGAGAATCGGAGATGTCAGCAAGGTAATGGGAGTTTATCAGGGAATGATGATTGTTTCGGTACTCGCAGGAATATTTTTTTTGGGTGAAAGGCTGGATGTTAAGAAGAAAATTATTGGTAGTATCGTCACGATTGTTGGGATTGTGTTTTTGGCGATGAGTTGAGGGTGTGAGCCCATGCAAAATCTACTTCGCTTCGCTCAGTATTGGCCTAGTTCATTGCATTCGCCATGCGGCAGAAACCGATCTTTTCTGTGACATTATCTCAGACTAGTAATAACGTCAAACAATGCTTTTGTTGTTTCATTTTTTGGCGATGCTGCACCTCCGATAACTCTAGTGCTACACCAATATCTAATAGACTTAATACCGTCTTTAGATTGATATGAAAACACAAGCGAGTCATACTTTCCAAGAACCATAAATGATTCAATCAAAGTTGAAGGAACCAACTTAAAAGTCATTAAATCAGTAAACCAAACTGTGGTTAGTTTATTCCCATCGAGGATTGCCAGTCTTTTATTGGTAACATATATATTTGTGTCTAGCTGGATAAGCAAATTTTTTTGCAATCTGCCGAATGACATCGCCAC
>JAQBYG010000023.1 GCA_027620445.1 bacterium | reverse complement strand
AAGCAGGAACCGAAGCGTGCAGTAAAAAAGGAGATAGGTAAACGTCACTCGCCCAGTGCCAATTTTCCACGTCCCTGGTTTTAATCTTTCAAGTTGCCAAACAACGAGCACAAATACTAAAAGAGCTAGTGCTTCGTAGGCAAAAAGTGGATGGAAGGAGGAAAATTGCTCAAACCCAGGTAGTCGTTTTTCTGGTGTAATATACAAACCCCACGGCAAGCTTGTTGGCAAACCGTATAGTTCTTGATTGACCCAGTTGCCCAATCTCCCGATCGCTTGTCCAATTGGTAAGACCAGCAGTATCGCATCGCTCAGTTGTAGAAATCTCATTTTCAGTACCGCCAACCTGCGCCAGGCCCACCACAAGCCCAGTGCTCCGCCAGCAATGCCGCCAAAAATGCTCAAGCCACCACGCCAAACATATAAACTAGTAACCGGGTCAAAACTGTATAGTTGCCAATCTGTTATGACATGCCAGAGTCGCGCGCCGACAAATCCTGCAAGGAGTACGGTTGTAGCTAACTGGGAGAATTGATCACTCGATATCCCGAGTTTTTTTGCCCGCTTTTCAACAAGAAAGTACACAACAAGAACTGCGGCCGCAATAAAAATACCGTACCACTGCAACATGTTAAAACCGGAACACTAAACCAACGAGTGCCAAAAAGTACACCCATGAAACAGTCACTAATCGATTGATATCTGACTGTGAGTAGCGTTTCTGTACCTGTGCCAAAAATGTCTGATGAAACACATCGACATCGAGACGCAAGTGCGTCATCTCTACCAGTAGCGAGCTCGCAATTCCTAGTGCTAATCCATTACCAACAATCGAGCCAGACGAGGTAACCATAAACACTGCCACCGCAGCAAATGAAAGCAAGAACAAAAACGAGCGAGTAATCACAAACTGATGTGACTCGTCGTTGTAGCGTGGCGCGAGTACCACTTTGTCGAACTTGAGCAGACCCACTCCAGCTAAGAGTCCGAGTGAAAATTGGAGAAGCGGCCACCACGATACTTGGGCATCTAGGGTGAAAAAGAAAAAGGCAGCGGCGAGCAGGCACAGAAGAATAAGTTTGGCAAAAGTTGTTTTGAGCGACGGCACGGTTTTATTGTAGCAGACCTGTTACCTCAGAGATAACAGCTTCCAACTCCTCCATCGTCACCGGATTACCAAAGAGTAAGTAGTCATTCCCCGCCTCCAGCGCCAACTTCGCTGTCTCGCTCAAGGTACGCTCTTGCTTGGCTCCTTCCATCTCGAGCGCATCACTCAGTATGCGTACTTGAGGATACGACTCTGTCAGCGCAGCTATACATGGTTTTGAAAGCGAACATGGCGTGCTTGGATCTCGGCCGGCAATCGCCACGTGTCCAACCATAACGGTCAAGTCAGGAAATTTTTCTAGCAGCTGAGAGAACACCGCAATTTCCTCCAAGCTTGGATCGATTACCGGCAACTCCTTATGCGTGTCTAGCTCTGCGCTACCAATCCCCGGATAGTGTTTGAGCACAGGCTCTATGCCAACCGCTCTGGCAACCTCAATGTAGTCACTGGCTGCCGCAACTACTACGTCCGGATCACTGGAACACAGTCTCGTCCCCAACACCGGGTTTTTTGTCCCAACGTCTACCATCGGTGCCAACACCATCGTCACCCCAACATCTTTCAACTCTTGTAGCGAGCTCTCGAGTACTGCTACTCGCTCTACTTGCGGTAAGGCGCACACCGCCTGCCAACTCAGCAACCTGGTAAACCCGGTGCCACTCAAACGCTGCACAACTCCACCTTCGTGATCAACCAAGATCTCTGGTTGCCACTCAGGAAACTGCTCTAACTCTGCGGCAAATGCGTTCACTTCTTCCACCGTAACTTTTGTGCCAAACAGCACAACGCCACCCACATGCAGCGCAGCCAACCCTGCAACATCTTCTGTAAGAGTATCTGATTCGCCCAAAGTCAGCGGTGCATATATTAGCTTCGCGATCTGCGCCTGCGAGTACTCCTTGGTCGCGACCTCTGCCTGAGAGATTGGAGAAGGACTGGGCTCAAGAACGACTGGTGATGCCTCGTTCGCTGGATTCCTAAATCGAGTGACATACGCCAAAATAACCGCAATGCCGGCGAGAAGAACAAGGAAAATTCTAATTCTTAGTTGTGGGCTCAGTTGGAGTCTCATGATCCGATTGTACCTTTTTCTGCTTTTCTTTGAGCTCACGAACTTTCCACATAAACAATCTACCCTTACTCTTGGCATGGTGTGCATCGGAGACAAAGGCGAGCGCATCTTGGAGCAAGTTGCGCTCATGTGTTTTTGCCATCTTGATATACAAACTTTTATGTTTCATATCATCGAGGGCAACTGCCAATCGATAGCCATAGTCCTGAAATTCTTGGGTGATATACCCACCTTTGTCTTCTAGACCATACTTACTCAGCACTGAAGAAATCGCTGTGAAACCTGGCTTCTGATCTGTCATACCCTGCCAGTATGTTGTGGGCGTTTGACCCCGTCACTTACCAACAAACTAAAGAGCACCCCAAGTGCTGCGACAATAAACAGAGCCTGCCAACCTGAGGAAAGCAGAATCAGACAAAAGACTGTCGCCCAAAAAAGAACTGCAGCAATAGAAGTCACCATCTCTCGATAAACAAAATATGAAAAAACTTGTGTCCTTTGACTGCGTCGGACAACGAGCGTTTCAAAAAATAACCAGTGAAAGTTGGCGGTTAACTTATCAATCGTGTCGATGATCGCAATACTCCAAATAGCTACCGCCTGACTGCGCAACAACCACAGTAGCGACAAAATGCCTCCTGAGGCAAAAAATGGTTTTTTGCTCTTGTGCGCATCGATATACACGCCAATAAAAAACGAAAAGGCAAGCGCGATAAGAAGTGAAGCGGTATACAAATACCCCACCTTTTCCACAGCACCTAAGATTAAAAACACATACAGCGGCCAAAGAAACAGCGTGGCATCGTTGATGTATCTGCCCGCATATGAGAGTGCAAGTCGATCAAAGCGAGTTTTGTGCAACCAACGAGAAAACTCTGCAAAACTTACTTTGTCGTGCAAAACTGCCACCTTTACCTGGAAGATATTAAAGAGACTCAGTACAGTCGCGGCGAGCGCAAACAAAAAGAGCGTCTCAAAACCGAAGTAACCTGCGAGTGCACCGCCAACTGCAGGGGCAATAGCCGCAATCGACTGTAGTAATGTCTGCAGAAAACCGAGATCTTTGCCGATGTTGTGTTTGCTGGCATGCTGACTCAGGATCGTGTAGTAATTACTCCAAAACATACTGGCATTAAGTCCGTCGAGCACAGCCGCAAGCAAGAGAAAAAGCAGTGACTGAGATGAGAAATACAAACAAGCAAACATCAGAGCACGCAGCAAGTACGAAAAAAGCAGCGATCGTTGCACACCTGCACGAGTAGCGTAGGCGCCAAAGCCGATTCCAGTCAGTAGCATAACCAACCGAACGACGAAGAAGTAGGCGGCGATCAGGAGAAATCCGGATTGAAAGTCATTTAATTGGGCATGCGAAAAGAGCGAGACGGCTGATCGATACAAAAAAATCGGCAAGAAAAAAAAGGTCGATTGGTTGACCAAGTCGCGCAGCACTCTCATGAGGTACAGTGAGCGCAACTCTTTGTTGTGGTCTACTCGTAAAAAAGGTAAGTGTAAGTGGTGCGAGCGGTGAAGCGGCATGTAGCCTCTATCGTAGCAGCTTTTGTGCCACTCGCTCTACCACCTGATCGACGACCTCTCGCTCACTTGGCAAGAATTGCTGTAGCACATACTCACTCCCCGGCAGTGTGCGCTGACCAGCTCTACCATCCACACCCACCCGCACGTGCCAGAACTGTTTGGTTTTGAGGTGCTGATAGAGCGAAAGCAGCCCGTTGTGAATCTTCGGACCGGTTCCCAACTGCAACTTAAACTCTCCCAATTCAATATCCAAATCATCATGCACCACAAACAACTCCGACAACTCTTGATCGCGCTCTGACCAATCAAAAGAACCAAAGTACGACAACGCTGCGGCAACAGCTCTGCCCGAATCATTCATGTACGTTTCGGGTTTAATCAACAAAAGGTCATTTTTACCACGCGCTACTTGCGAATGTGTTTTTTTTGCTGATTCAAACGAAAGATCTAGTTCTGCAGCTATTTTTTCTACCACCATGTGGCCTATAGAGTGACGGGTGCTTCGGTACTCTGTTCCTGGATTTCCCAGTCCTACTATCGTTGTCATGTCCACATTGTAACAGCCGGCAGGTATAATAAAACTCCTCACTATGCAAAAAACCGCGCCAACCTTCTCGATTGTTATCCCGTGTCTCAACGAAGAAAAATACTTGCCGCACTTACTAGACGACCTTGCAAATCAAACCAATCAAGACTTTGAAGTCATCGTGGTAGACGGCAACTCCGAGGACAAAACGGTAGAAAAAGCAAAGACTTTTGTAGACAAGTTTCCGCTGACGGTAAAGGTGGTACAAAAACGCAATGTGTCGTATCAGCGAAATTTGGGTGGCAAGTTGGCCAAAAATAACTGGATTATTTTTATGGATGCGGATAATAGGTTGCCAAGCTACTTGCTCGATGGCGTTCGGTATCAATTAGCAAAGTCACCTAGCACAGATATTTTTACACTATGGATCAAGGTCGAATCCCCAAAACGAATTGATCGTGCAGTAGAACAAGCTCTCAATCTTGGCATGGAAGTGTACAACCGCTTTGGCAAAGCTGCTGCTTTGGGCGCATTCATCGGTTGCTCAAAGCAAGTGGCGCAAAAAATTTCTTTTGATGAAAAACAAAAGTATGCAGAAGACGGTATGTTTACTGACGCAGCATTTAAGGCAGGTTTCCATTTTTCAATTTTCAAAGATCCAAATTATTTCTATTCACTGAGAAGAATACACGCTGAGGGAACTCTGCATAATTTCCAGAAAGCCGCTGTACTGCAAATGAAGTTTTTACGGGGAAAAAATATATTTGAAGCCGATTACCCAATGCTTGGTGGGAAATACTATGATGAACTTTCCGCACGAGAGAAATCCTACTTCGAACGCACGCAAGCGTTTATCAAAACAGCCACCACAGAGCAGCGCAAAGAAATTAAAGCACTACTAAATCGCCTTTTTTAACAAAACCTCTCATGCAAACCAAGACTGATCTTTTTTTTACTAGTTTTGATGGTGAATTATTATTTGCATCAGAACACACCAACTCACTCAAACCAAAAAAAACGTACATTCTCCTTTCTGGCTTGGGAGGTTGTTCAACCAGTTGGCATTTTTTTATCCAAGAATTTTTACAACTTTATCCTGATGTGCGTTGTATTGCTGTTGACCTGCGTGGACATGGCAAATCAAGCCATGCATTTTCTAAACAAGCAGCTGGCTTACTTGACTGCCTTGCGAAGGATCTTGCAGCACTGCTTAAACAAATCAATCCTGAAAAAACAGAGCTGCACTTTGTTGGCCATAGTCTCGGATGCATCATCTTGCAAACATTTTTTGCACAAGAGAAAAATCCATTTGCCTCGATATTTTTTTGTGCCGCAAGAGTAAAGATACATTTATTTGGAAGCAACTTTTCCTGGCTGTATCCACTCCTTGCCAAGTGGTCAAAAAATCATAGTCATGGGATGCGACAGCTCTCGGTTGTAGACCATCTAAAATATAAAAACACCCATGATGTTGATGTTTTCCGATTACTCAATGACACAACTATTATTGGTAAAGTTACCTACGCATTTTTGTGGTTTTGCATATTTGGGTGGGAATCCAAAAAAATTGCAAGTTTAAACTCACCCAAAGTCCATTGGATCTTTGGAGAGCAAGATATATTTATTCGCGAGAAAGAAAAAGCCCCGATTTACAAACGCTACCCACTCGCTCAGTATCACCAGGTTGATTGTAATCACTGCATTGTAGTCAATCAGCCCATTGTTTTAGCAAGACTTGTGGCAAAAAATAGCTAGACAAAAATCCTAAAATGAACCAAGCTCACTGAGGCTCGTCGCATCCTGCCACTTTTTGTCATCACGAAATCTAACAAGGCGTGGAAAACGCAGGGCAAGACCCGCGGTAGGGAGCGGAGATTTAGTGAGTTCGTCAGCCGCGATTTCTACTACCAAACCAGGGCGAACCCAAGTGTCCGGAAATAATTCTTTTGGCACCTGATACTCTGTGGGTTGGGTGAGGACCGCGAGATCGTCACATCGCTGCTTGAGCTCTCGAAACTGTTCATCGGTGAGACCCGTGCCAATTTTTGCCAAACTCAAGACATTATCGCCATCAAGTACACCTACAAGAAATGCGCCAACCCCAAACTGTGTCCGCTTGCCTTTGCCCACATAGTAACCGAGCACTAAACAATCGAGGGTGTCAGCCAGCTTGCCGCGCGTCCCAGCCAACTCCTTGATCTTGACCCAGTACCAACCCTTGCGGCCACTTTGATACGGCGCGTCAACCTTTTTGACTACGGCGCCCTCGAGACCGAGGGAAAGTTGCTCCACGTGGAACGCTCGCAGTTCGTCGGCGTTTTCGGTAGTAATGTACGGTGTAAACTTGGCACTTGGACTATCGGTCATGATCTTTCGCAACAATTGCTTGCGCTCACTCAGGGGGAGGTCAAGCAACGAGCGGCCATCGATATACAGCAAGTCATAGACATAAAACACAATTGGCACGTTGTCTGCCTGGGCAGCAATGTCGTGCTTGCGCTTGCGGGTGATGGTTTCTTGAAAGGGAAGTAGCTTCCCACTCGCAGGATCGTAGCCAATCGCTTCGGCGTCGAGAATAACCTGCCCGGCCTCTACTTGTGAGAACAGCCCTGCCAATTCTGGGAACATGTGTGTGGCATCCTCGAGGCTACGTGTATACGCGAACGCTTGCTTCTTTTTTGTATCGATGTGGAGCTGAATCCGCAGACCATCGTACTTTGGTTCGGCGATGACCTCACCAAGTTTCTCCACGATCTCCTCACTCGATTGCAAACGCTGACACAGCTGTGGCACTATTGGGGTGCCAAACACCACATCGTACTCTGTAAGGGCGGCAGTTCTGGCTGTCTGATCCTTTGCTCCCAAGTAGGCACGGGCCAGCTCTCCTACATCTGCGCGCTTTTGGTATGCTGATTCGAGTGCTTTTGTTTCGTCTTTTGTCCCTGTTTGCGCCCACGAGAGCGCATCTAGAAGTGTCATGGTTGCAAATCCAAGTCGCAGTTTGCCCGCAATCATGCGCACGACATACTTGGCCATCTCGGGCGAAAGTGATTGCAACAACGCTGTGGTCAGCTCCAACTTGCGCTGCTGCGAACCAGCGCCAGATTCCTTGGCAATCGCGACTAAACTTCGGTGAAGTTCTAAAACGCTCAGATCAACCTGTTTCTTCTGGTGGGTGCTGAGAATCTGCTCTGCCACTACCCCAATGTCACCGATTTTCTTGTACAACCCATCCACTTCTTCGGCTTGTGTCACACCTACCGACTCGCCAAACAAGTTCTGTGCTTCTACCTGCGAAGAGTCTTGCTGCGCGATGCTACTAATCGCCCGCAGCAACATTTTGCTCGAGAGCTGAAACTCTAGTGAGCGGTACTGCGGTACGAGCGAGCCCTGAAGTAGGTAACTCGCGTACTGGCGCTCATCGGGAGAAAATCGCTCATACAACTCTGCTAAGACCGCGGTCATATCGAGCCGAGAACTCAGACTGTCGAGACGAGCCAAGTACTGTGCGAATTCGGTAGTTTGCATGTCCCTACTCTAACAGACTGTAGGTGACACCTTTAGTCACACCTTGCTTTTTGATAATTCCCTTAGTGATAAGATCCTTCATATCGCGCAAAATTGTATCGACCGAAACCTGTGGTAGCAATCTCTGGGCATCGTCAGATGAGATCGTGTCTTGTTGTTGAAAGATCTCAAGCAGAATAATTTGTCGCTCCGAGAGCGCTACTTGGCGTCCTAGCTGCTTTTTAAGCTTCAGATCGCGCGAAAGTTTTTGCACTTGCTCGCGTATTTTATCGAGTTCAATCGCCACCCCGTAGCAAAAATACTCGAGCCAGTAGGTCAAATCTTGACCGGGATTTTGTTGTACCGAAAGTAACGCTTGGTAATATGCGTCAACATCGCTGTCAAAGTACTGCTCGAGTGAGAAAAAGCGTTTGAAATCATACTGCAAGGTGTAGAGCATCAGTGTGGCAAAGGCTCGGGCTGTGCGCCCATTTCCCTCAATAAATGGGTGAATGTAGACCAACTGGTAATGCGTAATCGCCGCCCGCAGGAGCGGATGCACAGCCTGGGCCGCTGGCGAGTGAGCCCACGAGAAAAAGTCTGCAATCAAGTACGGGATTTCAACCGCGACAGGTGGACGAAACACCACGCCACTACTAGCGGCACTGCGGACCACAACCTGTTTGTCCCTATATCGACCGGTGTAGCCTTCCTCAATCAGTTTGAACACAGTCAGGCGATGCAGCGTCTTGAGCGTCTTCTCGGTGATAGACTCGCCATACTTGGGGGCGTTTTGTTTGTCGATCCAATCGATCACGTTACGGTAATTGATAACCTCTTGAATATCTCGCTCGCGTGCCAACATGCCAGTGCGCTTAGCCACTTCGCCAGAATCAACGTAATCCTCGAGTCGAACCACTTGCTGCGCCTGTTCTTGTGTCAGGTCATTACCTTCAATCTTGGTGCCGTAGTGGACCGTTCGGGTGAAGGCATCATCGCGAAACTTTGCCTCCCAACTCGGGACCAGCGCGGCGTGATCTATGAGCGCCTTAGCCGACTCGATACGAGAGATGTAGGTCAAGATGTTGCTGGAAATACTAAACTTTGGATCAAACATACAAAAGTGGGGTTATTATCGCACAAAATGCGAAAATAACTAGATTACAGCTCTGGATTTTGCAGAGATTGGAGCGTTTGCCAGAACACTTTTGGAATTGCTACAACTAAATCGCTGGCATTAAAAAACGGACCAACAGATTCTGCCAAGTACTCACCGGCTTGCTTATTGATAAAACTGCCCACGACTGCAGCGGTCTCCGCCTCGTGTTTGCAGTACAACGCGCCAACCAGACCAGCCAAGACATCGCCCGTGCCACCCTTGGTCATGCCCGCATTGCCACCGGTGATGGTGGTTACATTTGCACGATGATATACATAATCACTTGGTCCCTTGAGCAGAACAGTCACCCCACGCGCCAGCAAACTCTCGAGAGAGCCGTCAAGCAAATTACTAATCCGCTCGTACTCGCCTTGATGGGGAGTGAGAATACTTGAATCTGGAAACTGGGCTGGTTCTAGCGTTTGCAGTGCGCCCGCGTCGATCACCCACCGTTTGTTGGGGAACTCACCAATCAGCTTGGTGACCAATTCTTGCGTTTGGCTGCTGCGATCCATGCCAGGACCAATTAAAACGCAGTCTGCTTCCTGGACGTAGGCCGAAACTTCATTGCGCTCGAGCACTATGCCGTTCCAGAAAGCACCCTTTGCTTCCCGAACCAAATCGTTATTACTCGGCACGGAAGCATAAAACACCATGTCGACAAACTTGCTCGCTATGTCGAGACTCCATTTGCTGGCGGCATGAAACAGCTCGCTACCACCGATAATAAGCAACTTGCCGTTCTGCCCTTTGTGCGAGTGTTCGTCTGGTAGGGAAATGTTTTGCAAATGCTGGGTGATGCTGGGAGAAAGTGTCATTGGGCGTATTCTACACAAGTGAGACTATCTGTGTGCGATCAGGAAATCTTTGTTGCAGTTCTTCTGCCAACTCCAAATGCGTCGTAGTAATAATTGCTTGTTGTTCTGGCAAAATTTGTTCGACCAAAGCCCTACTATGATCGTCCAACTCTGACCAGATATCGTCGAGTAGCAACAACGGCATTGCCTGCAACTTTGAGAAAAGGTACGAGCGCTCACAGAGCTTCAACCATAGGACTGCCAGGCGCTGCTGACCACGTGAGCCGTAGGCTGCTATATCTCGCTGCTCAAACTCGAGCTCGAGCTCGACACGAAAGTCATCTTTGTGCGGTCCGATCAGGGTGTAGCCGGCGGCGATCTCTCGCTCGGCGTACTCAGCCTGGCGTGCTGGTGAAACAATAGAGGGCACGTAGACTGTTTGTATGTGTAGGGGAAATGCGACTTCTGCCGTGTGACCAAAAAACTGCCGCCTCATTTCTTGCAGTACTTCACCATGCTTGAGTAGCGTTTGCGTCCAGTAGCTTAGACTCGTTCTCGGCTGTTCTCCCACCCGCACTTGTTGGAGAAGTTTGTTGCGTCGACGCAGCGCTTGTTCGTACACTCCTACCGCTCGCTCGTACTCTTGGCTGACTTCACTGAGAACCGCATCCAAAAAGCCTCGCCGTCTGCTTGGAGAGCCCTCGATTAACCGCATATCCTCAGGTCGAAATAGTACGCTCGAAAGGAAGCTCGTGAGACGACGACGTTGGCGCTTAACGTCATTAACAAAAAAAGTGCGAGCGCTGACTTTTTTACCTTGTAGCAGGCCATGTGTCAGGAGAATTTGCAACTGCGTCTGTTCTCCTGCTTGATCCATGATGCTCGCGGCCACCCTCGCAAATTGCGCAGAGAATGAGATGAGCTCGCCCGTCACTTTGGCGCGAAAGCTGTTTCCTGTGCTCAAAAGGTACACAGCCTCAAGAATTGCAGTTTTTCCAGTAGCATTATTACCGACCAACACAGTGGTCGGAGTTGAAAAATCGAGTGTGCGAGTGGCGTGCAAACGAAAATCGATAAGCGAAAGTGAGGTCAACTGCATTAGGCAGATTCTACCTTAGTCGTGAATCAAACAAATGAGATGCGCAGTTTACTCCCCAAGCCCTCGGCGACTCGTTTGAGAAATTTAAACGATGGGTTGCCTTCTCCAGATTCGAGACGGGATATTGCCGATTGTTTGGTACCAACCTTTTCTGCAAGTTGCTTTTGGCTCAAACCTCTTTCGAGCCGCTTGCCGATCAATTCGCTGATTAATGCGTACTCTGCCTCAAGTTTGTCATATTCTGCCTTGCATTCAGGATCGGAGAGGAATTCATTCTTAAGTTCTTCCCAAGGACGAAAATACTGCTGTTTTTTGCTTATGTTAGACATACTTTTTTATAACATATGTGTTATATATTTTCAATCTGCTCTTTGCAATCTGTAGCTCTTTGAGTGGTACTTTTTGTGTTTTCTTTTTAAACACATGCAACATAAGCACAGCGTCTTTCCTTGCTACAAACAGAAATCGTATCTCAACTGAACCCCGAATTCGTAGCTCAAACAACTCGCCACCAATCTTCTTTACAAACGGCATACCCGTATTTGATCCATATTGTTCCACCAAATCCAAACACCTATAGATCTTTGCTCGAGCACTTTTTTGTTGCCTACCAATAAAGTCTTGAATTGGGCTCCTACTGGCTGGTTGGAAATAGACAATTTTGTACTTCTTCTCAATCACAATCGCAACATAAGCCCATTTGATTGCACGAACTGTAGCGCAGCATCCCTACTACTTCCGCTCAATATTAAAAAAGGCAAAACCCTTCTGAGGAATCGAGAGTCTGCCTGGCGCACGGACGTTAAATGCTGTTTTGAAATCTGAGCCACTCAGGCGAATTTCGCCTATGTCAGTCTGAAAGACTACTTCATTGGTCGTGCCATTGCCCTGACTAACCGAAACGGAGTTGACCCGAGAAGGACCATTGGCTTTTTCCCTGAGCTCCGCGTGAGAATACGGGTTGCCACCCCAACAGGACGTCGTCACCGGCGTCACCCGATCGTCTCGGTAGCGCGCGGCGTTGATGATATCTGCTAACTCTTCAGGTGAAAGCCAAGGATTTGATCGACCACACTTATCACTACTAGAACTGTACCCAACGGTGTACCAAGCCTTATACAGCCAAGGCGAGCCGCCGAGCTTCTCAAACGATTTATCAACAAAGTTACCACCACCAGACCCATCGGTCGTGTCCCAACCCCTGGTAGTAGTAAAGGCACCATGGGTAGAAGCATAGAAAGTAACCACATCCTCGATCACCTCACCACGAGTCGCTGCCACCGCTTGCTTCCACGCTTCTGGCGGGTTGTTTGATTTTGACTTGGAAAACACTTGGCACGCCTCGGTTGTACAAATTTCTTTGCCCTCCTGTTTGTAACGATAGGCGTAGGTTCTGGCCGCAACCGCCTGTGCCTTGAGGGCTTCTGTGTGCCAGCTCGATGGCATCTCAGCGATACCCCAGAGGTACTGTTCTTCGAAATTGAGTTCACCTTGTCCAGATACTCTAATGTTGCCACCCGTGTCTTTACTCACCGGCTCCTTGCCGTAGTAGGCCTGCAGAATCTGCTTATAGTTTTGACCATTTTGCGCTCTACCCCTAGCGCCATATTGGCTCATGCCTTTGCGATGCGTGTAGGCACCAAAGGAAAAGACGCCGAAATAACCTGATGGCGCAGACTCGCGAAATCCTTTGATAGAAGCATTGAAGTCATCTGCTAACTCGCTATCGCCAATGCTGGCAGTGAAGCTTCCCGAGCGAGCCGACAAGATCTCTTGTTGTTTGGCTGAAAGCGTAGCAATTTTGCCAGAAAGTTCCTTCTGGTAACTCTTTGCTTTGCCTATTTCTCCGCGAAAAAACGCTGCCTGCTCGTCGAGTTGTTTCTCGAGTACAGCTAGCTGCTCTTGTTTTCTTTGCAAAGAAACCGTGTCG
>JAQBYG010000022.1 GCA_027620445.1 bacterium | reverse complement strand
CAGGAACTGCCAGACTTGGCCGATGCGCTCAGAGAGCTACACTTTCCCTCCGATGAAAAACTGGTGATATCCGCCCGCGAACGACTCGCGGCGGAGGAATTGGTTGGACTCATCCGCCAGGCAAAAAAAAGCAAAGCGCTCTGGGCAAAACGCCACGACGCGCCGGCGATCAAAGAGTCCAAGCCCGTTATCCCGCCGAGCATTCCCTTCACTTTGACTCACTCACAACAGCAAGCGGTGGGGGAGATTTTGGCAGACATCGCGCGAGCACAACCAATGAATCGCTTGCTGACTGGCGACGTAGGATCGGGCAAAACCGTGGTTGCTGGCATCGCAGCACGCCAAGTTGTGGAGCAAGGTTTGAGCGCCTGTTTGGTCGCTCCAACGAAGGTACTGGCACAGCAACACGCACAGACGCTACAGCGACTTTTTCCAGAGGTACCTATCACTTTGGTCACCGGCTCCAAGCAAAAAAATCTCACTTTTGACACTGCGCGGTTTTTCGTCGGTACTCACGCAGTTTTTTCGCTGCTAGCAGACATCCAACCAGCGCTCCTGATTTACGACGAACAACATCGCTTCGGCGTCAAACAAAGATTAGCAGAAGGAAAACTGGTCACCCACCGCCTGACCATGACTGCCACACCTATCCCGCGCTCGCTCAGCTTGAGCCTCTTTGCCCACCTTGATCACTCGCAAATTACCGAGTTACCGCTCGATAGAATTCCGACCAAAACCTGGATTCTGCCAGAGAAAAAACGTGCGGATATGTACAACTGGATCGAAACGCAGGTGAAAGAAAATCCCCAGTACCTCGCCATTCTGGTTTGTCCGTTTATCGAACAATCAACAGAGCCAGGTATGACAGAGATTGCCGCCGCTACGAAACGATTTGCTGAAGTAAAAAAACGGTTTGGCAAAACGTGCGCTGTCGGCCTACTCCACGGTAGGCAGTCCCCAGCGGAGCAGCAAGAGGTTTTAGCACAATTATTTGCGCAAAAAATTAATGTCCTCGTGAGCACATCAATAATTGAGGTCGGCATCGACCTGCCACAGGCAAGCGCGCTCGTCATCGAGTCGGCAGAGCAGTACGGCCTTGCTAGCCTCCATCAACTGCGCGGGCGGGTCGGAAGGGCAGGGCAGCAGGGGTACTGTTATTTGTTTACTAGCAGTGACGAACAGGCAAATACGAAAAGACTGCGACAGCTCTTGACCACCACCGACGGTCACAAACTTGCCGAGTTTGATCTGGAAAATCGCGGCGCTGGTAATTTGTTTAGCACCACACAGCACGGGTTTTCGTTTCTTCGCTTCGCCTCCTGGACCAACTTGACGCTACTGCAGCAGGCAAGAACACTCGAGGAAAAACTACCAAAAGAATGGAAATCTTCGCTCTTTCTTGATCAGAAATCACTCTTGGCGACTGCAAATTAGTCTTGCTACAGTTTCACCTTGCCAGTTTTCATACCAGGCGGTACAATCGAGTGCTGACGAAAGGCAATCATGGGCGCATTACCAAAAAATAAAATCACTAGAGTCGAACGCGGCAAGCGTCGTGCTGGCAACAAGCCAAAGATCACTAAAGACGCAAACACAGCCAGTATCCCTCCACACAAACGAGGTATAGTTGCAAGTATTTTGCGCAGTGTTGGTTTGTCACAAGAGAAAACTCCAGAAGCAAGTAAGAAGGCCACCAGAGCAAAAGCAAAGGTTGTCAGCGTTTCTACCAACACCATGGCCAAAGCAGCCAAACCAGTTGCAGCCGTGCAAACAAGAGCTCGCCGCCAGACACAGCACAAGGGATAATTCTATGGACGGACGTCATAAAACACGCAGGGCTCTCCTGCAGGATCTGTTTGCGTGTACTTTTTCTGACGTTGCGCTCGATCGCATTGAGTTCCCGGAGCATAAGGACGAACTTGAAAAGATACTGGCAGAACTGCCAGAGCTTGATATACAGATACAATCTGCTGCTCCCGAGCGGCCGCTCCAGCAAATAGCAAAAATTGACCTTGCAATCATGCGGCTAATTATGTTTGAATCAAAGCACAAGCCAACCCCAAAGAGAGTTTTGGTGGACGAAGCGATTGAGCTCGCGAAAGCGTATGGTTCTGACAGCTCAGCAAAATTTATGAATGGGGTGCTGGCAAAATTATTACTAAGTGAAGTCTAGAAAGAGCAGTATGACAGCAGCAGCCGAACTTATGGCAGTAGTTTCTCGCGTGATCGCCGAGACAACGGGCAATGAACTTGAAGAAGTGGTAGCTGACGCTTTATTTGAAGAAGACCTAGGCATGAGTGAACACGAGCTCGAGCTCGTCATCCTCAAGCTCAACAAAGTACTCGGCATTCACCTGCGCCTCAAAACAGTGCTTGATGAAGGCATCGAATCGGTCGGCGAGTTTGTGCAAATGGTCTCAGAAGAGACTGAGCTCGGCTAACGTAAGATGTTCACCCTCGATATTTCCCCAGCCCTACTCGAACAAGCACTTCGTCACCGCAGCGCACTGAGCTCGAACGAGACCTATCAGCGACTTGATTCTAATGAACGACTCGAGTTTCTTGGCGATGCCGTGCTGGAACTAGCTACTACCAACTTTTTGTATCGACAATTTCCTCAGGAGCTCGAGGGAACCCTTACGAGCTACCGCAGTTCTTTGGTAAAAACAACTACTCTGGCGCGAGTCGCTCGCAAACTTGAGATTGGCGATGCCATCATCATGAGCAAAGGCGAAGCCGAGTCTGGTGGTCGAGACAACGACGGACTCTTGGCAGACACATTCGAAGCGCTGGTCGGCGCACTCTACTTGAATTCTGGCTTTCCTGCCGTAGAGTCATTCTTGGGCGAACATCTCTTTATCGAGTTTGACACCATCTTAAAAGAAGGCACCTATAAAGACGCCAAGAGCGAACTACAGGAGTTAGTCCAGGCAGACAACTTGGCCGCACCAACCTATCGAGTTACTCAAGAAGAAGGTCCCGATCATGACAAAGAATTTACTGTAGAGGTTCGTATTGGCGGCAAATCAGCGGCCACTGGCATTGGTAAGAGTAAACAGCAAGCGCAGCAAGATGCAGCAGAAAAAGCCCTTAAACAGTACAAGACTTGAGAATACAAAACTCGTAGCGTATAATCCAGACCTCGTGGGAAAAAGAACACTATGTTAAAAATAAAACTCGCTCGATTTGGTAAACGTAATCAACCGCATTATCGTATTGTCGTTAATGAAGCAAAGAGCAAGCGCGATGGTCAATACACCGCACTTCTCGGTCAATACGTCCCGACACAGACACCAAAAATTTTACAGCTGGACCTCAAGGCTTATGAGCTTTGGCTCAGCAAAGGTGCGCAACCAACTGAAACAGTAGCCGCACTCGCCAAGCGAGCAGCAAGCAAAACGCCATTCCCTCCCAAGAAACCACGCTTGTCCAAAAAAGCAAAAGCCAAACAGGCTGCCGAGAAGGAAGCAACAGCTGCTCCAGCTCCGGCCGCAGAGCCTGAAGCCCCCGAGGTAGTCGCAGAACCAACCCCAGCTAACGAATGAAAAACCTTCTCGAATTTATCCTCATCCACTTAGTTGAGCATCCAGAAGATGTCAAGATTACTGAACGCGCTGCTGGAGATACAACCCAGTATGTGATTCACGTACATCCAGAAGATATGGGCAGAGTTATCGGCAAAGGTGGCTCAGTCATCCAAGCAATTCGCAACATCAGTCGCATTCGTGCCATCAAAGAAGGCATTCGCGTACACATCGTCGTCGAAGATCCAAGAGAAGCTGAGCAACCCCAAGCTTAATTGCTTGGAAATGTGAATCCCTCCACCTGAAAGAAATCCTCTGATCCGCCACCAAGAATGGTCGATTGTTCTGGTAACTCTATGCGCTCATAGCCGGAGAGTTCTGAGAGCACTATATAGTCCTGTTCAACTAACTTTGGCAATGCCTGCTCGAGCGAAACAGAGATCGGTTGGGTAAAGAAAAAAGTCTTGGTGATTAACTCGGCAGAAAACGTATCTTTTTCATCAATGGTCGTTTCTCCAAATGAAGCGTTTAAAGCAAACGAGGTAATTGTTGTAAACGGCGTCACGGTTTCGGTGAGGAGAATAAATTGCTGTAGCTGATCAAAAGAACCACTGACTGACAATGTTAACTCGAGAGTGTCATAGCCATCCTTCTTTGATTGTGATGCTGCAGCTAGCGCAGCAGAGTCGGTGGCAACAAGACCTGGGTTAATTGAAAAGTCATCAATGATCACGCCAGATTTTTGTGTCACAGCGTATAAACTGGTGAACAACTCAAGCAGTGGTTTTTTTGACGGCAAGGTCTCGGAGATAAACTCGACCTGTCCGAATGCCGGCTCAAAAGTTACGCTCTCGAGCTCGCTCAGCTTTTGCTTGAGCTTGTTGAGGCGGGTTGTTTCTTTTTGCAACTGAGCCTGTGTCTCAAAAATTTTCTGCACCTGTGGCACACCAAGCAGAAAAACTACTAAAACTGCAGCTAGACCGACGCCGATCGCTATCACAAGCTTCTGCCGCAGATGAATGAAAAGCTGGAGGTTAAATGACTGCTTGGTTTCTTTCATGATGTTTTCTGTAGTACATATTTTGGCAGTGTTACCGTCAGCTTCAAGCCGTAACGACCACTCTGCGAACGTGTCAAACCACCGTACTGGAGGGTGGGGTAGAGACCACGAAGCTCGGCGCCTTGCAACTTCTCAAACACTCCATTCAACACAAAAATGTCTTTTGAATCGAGAACAAAGGTGAGCACTTCTTCCTCACTATCGTACGACAATTGGCTCACAATCACTTCAGACCCAAAGTACTCGCTAAAGAACTGTATGCTTGTTTGCTTATTTTTGCGATTGCCAAACAAGTCGCGCAGGACCCGCAACTTGTGAGCGAAAACGGTGTAGGACTCTTCAACCGGTTGCTGTTGCAGGATAGCTGATTCTTGGGATTTTTGTTGTGCTACCACAGTTTTTACTTGATTTCCAAACCACCAATGAACGCCGGCAGCACCGAGCGAAAGGAACAGGAGCGCAGCAAATGCAATTGCCGTAATAGCAAGAATCTTTTGGTCGATGAGTTCGGCTTGCGCCACTTTTTGTTGGCGATCACGAACAAAGTTAATATCTCTTGGCATGGTGCTACTTCGTCTGCGAGAGCAAGCCCATGCAGACAATCATCCCTGGTTGATTAATTTTTTCGGGGATTTCTCCTGAGGCATTGGCGAACGGCGCAGCAATCAAAACCTCTGTACCAAGCTCTGTCGCGGCGTACTGCACCAAATCTGGCAAAAGAGCAGAACCACCAGATAAAACCACACGTTCCACCGATGCCTGTGGGTGCTGGCTAACAAAAAACTGCACTGCTTTTTTGACCTCTGCGAACAAGACTTGGAGGGCAGGGAGTAGTGCCTGACCTACTTTGCCTTCGAATTGATCCATCCGCAAACCATAGGTTCGCTTGTACTGCTCGGCTTGCGTCGCGTCGAGACCAATGCGCTGTTCGAGCGTTTTGGTGAGTAGTTGTCCGCCATTCAGCTGCGAAAGAACAAACTGGAGCTCACCCTGATACATCATCAGCAAATTCATGCTCGAGGCACCAAAGTGTACAACCAGTGTCGTAGGATCTTCTGGCACGAAATGGAGCGAGCGGAGGGCTGACAACATCTGTGTCTCGATGTGGACAGGTTCTATCCCAATTTGACCAAACACGGAGAGATACTGATCAATAACGGACTTGCGGACACCGACAAGCAGCACGCGCATCAGCGCCTGCTCATTCTTTTTTGGTCTATATAACACTTGGTACTCGAGAGAAAGTTCTTCAGGCGGGATGGGGATGTGCTGCTCTGCCTGCCAACCGATTGCCGAGGCGAGCTCTGAGTCATTCAATCGGGGAATGCTGATAACTTTGGAAGAAACAACCGTTTCGGGCAGTGATAAATAGACATTATCCCGAGGCAAGCTGTAGTCAGCGAACATCGCCTCAAGTATCTGCGCCAGCTTCGACGCTGATGCATCATCAGTTGGCACAGCCATGCCCGTGGTGTTGAACACCTCCGCAACACGCTTGACCTGGACCACCTCACCAGGCTCACCAGCGATTGCTTTAATACTATACGTACCGATATCTATGGCTAGGGCAGCAGACATAGTGTTAATTTTTTGTAATACTTCCTCCACTATACACGGCATAGTCGAGGATTGCAGGTGGTACTTCTATGGTTTTGTTTACCTCGATAGTGCGGGTTACACCATCACCACCAGTCGCTTCTGAGCGCACACTGTAGTACTGCGGATCTGAAAATGACGGACTACCACTAACAGTCAGATTTGTGGATGCAAGGAGTGATTTGATGCGAATTAGTCTGGTATTAGCTGGAGCAGTAAGCGCATAGCTACTTTTGCCAGAGCCGGCATCCCCTCCCGTTGCAAACCCTCCAACACCACTCGTAGCGAAAGCGTTCACTCCCTGGTACTGAACGGTCTGCGCTGACCCAGTATCTGTGTAGAGAGCAATCAACAACGCTGCACTTCCATCCCAAGTGAGGGAAACGGTGCCTGTGTAACTGGTAGGCAAATCGATGCTTGCCGTACCGCCTTGAAGCAAAGCTGTTTTGAGTGTTTCTTCTCCGGTAACTCTATATCGCAGAGTAGAGCCATCAAAATCAGCAAGTTCAAGAATGGCATCATCATCGACGAGTTCTGTAGAAAGCAATTGTTCGACACCTGCCTCTGCAGCATTAAACACGCGCACTGAGTCAGAACCGGTACCAGACTCGAGCGTTTCTTCCGTACTTTGGTTTGCTACCGAAAGGCCAAGACCAATCAGGCCAGCCATGACTAACATGGTGACAATTACGACAAAGCCCGACTCACTTTTCTGCATCTGTTGTATGATAGCGCACAAGAGACTATAGATTCAATCACCATGGGTGAGAACAAAAAAGCATTCTTTTCTACCAGTCCGAAAGCCCTTTCGCTCTATCCGTCTGTGTTCGCACGCATCTACAAGACACTGCACCTACTTCCTATCGAGTTGACGGAAGCCTTTCTAGAGAAAACAACGGTAGAAACTATTACAAACTGGAAAAGCGCACACAAAGATACTTTTTACCGAGCAAGTCTGACCGGAATTACTGATTCTGATATCTGTGTCTTTGAAGCTACACATCCCAGCTTGACACTCGCACACTTCATCAAGCACTCCCTCGACCAAGATAAGCCAACGGTTGTGTTGCATCAGGAACACGCCACGCCCTTCCTACTTGAAGAAACTGGCATTGTTGGTCCGCTCCTGTTCGAGTACGAAGGCGTCAACTTAGAACAGGTCCTGAAATCTGCCATCAAAGAGGCACTCGAACAACCAGACGCTATTCGATTTAATTGTCTTATTTCTGCAGAGCTCAATCGTTACATTACCCAGGCAGCAAAAGCGGAGCAGAGAAGCAAATCAGAGTTTTTCCGGAAGTTAGTACGAGATCACCAAGAGCGAAACAAAAGGTAGTTACTCACGCCCACGCACCATCTCTTTTTCAAGCAACTGCTGTATGTACGCCGCGCGTGTGATCTGCTTTTTGGTGGTAGCGGCATCAAGAAATACGGCAGTTGTAGGATCGAGCGGTACGTTAAAGCGAATATCGGCTAGTTTGCTGGCCCAATCAAGTGCCTGGAGGAGCACTGCTTTGAGATTTTTGTCTGTATACGAGGAAACTTGGAGTTTTTCCAGGTTTAGTCCCTTGAGACCATAGGGAACTACACCTGTTTCTGCGTTGTAGATAACCAAGGCTGGCTTGGACTTGCTTAAAGCCAGAGAAAGATCATATCCTCCCTCTACACAAGGTGTCGTAACCTCAAAAATGACAAAATCGGCTAAATCTATCCAATTTGAGACTTTTTTGTAGAATAACTCGGTTTCTTCTGGGGATTCAGACTCCAAATCTTTGGCATTTTTCTCAATGTGGTGTTCCGTCACCAAAAAGTTACCTTCTGCAGTGAGAATGTTGGCAATTTCCCTGTATTTTTTCTGATCGCCAAACAGCGAGCCCATTAGATGGATGTTCATAACTTGTATCCACACTCAATTTGCTCCGTATCCATTACGGAGAGCTGCTGCTGATTATAGCGAGTAGAAATAAAAAGGTAAGCGGCTATTGCAAGACATGTTTTGTATCATTGTTTAATGTTTTGATTATTTTTGATGTCTTTATGCTTGCTATGAGTATATAAAAGTGTTCCTTAATGCTTATTAATAGAAACAAATAGTATAATTTCAAATGAAAATTGCACACTGGAGATCGAAACCATAAAAAGAAACAGCCCCTTTCAAAAGTAGAAAAAATCTAGTGCAAAAAGTATTGATACATCAGCATAGTGTTCAAAATTGGCAAATTAGCAGTATATTAGTTAGACTGCTAATATTACACCCCTGGTTCCTTCGAGTGAAACTGCTGGTGAATCTTCTTGAGCTGCGGCCGAGTCACATGGGTATAAATCTGTGTTGTAGCAATACTTTTATGGCCAAGCATCTCCTGAACGTCTCGCAGTCCAGCACCATTTGCCAATAAATCAGTCGCAAAACTGTGCCTGATACCATGTGGACTTATTTTGAGCGGCAAATGCGCCTTCTTGGCATAGGTATCGACGATTCGCTGCACACTTCTGGTAGTAAGGCGCATATTCTCTCCGTCTTCGTCTGGTGTGGCCATTTTTCCAGAAAAGCGGATAAAAACCGGCCTCCAGTGGTCGTTTCTCTGGCGAAACCAGCGATCTAACCAGATAACAGCCCTGTCACTCAAAAAAACTACTCGAGGGCGGCGACCTTTACCGATAACCCCAAATTCTTGACTCTCGAGATTAACTTGCTCTCGATTGAGACTGACAAGCTCGCTAACACGCAAGCCAGTAGAGAAGAGGACCTCTAAAATTGCCTTGTCACGCAACCCTTGAGTAGTAGAAATAGACGGCTGTGACAATAAATTTTCTACTTTGTCTATCGTGAGAAATCGCATCGGAATTGATTCACCACGGGGTAAATCAATTTTCTCTGGATGAATGACTGGAGCGTCTCGTTTTACCAAGTACTTAAGCCAACTGCGTAATGCAATAGTATAATAGCTTTGTGTACGTTTTGAGAGGGTTCTACCCTGTTCATCACTATACCTCGAGAGAAATACCCTATACTGTCTGACCAACTCGAGGTCCAAATGACGTAAATCATGGTGCCCTGCCTGGGAAAACCAGTCGCAAAACCGCTGTAAGTAGTGTCTGTAGTTGCGAATTGTCAGTCTACTGACATTTCGCTCCACCTCTAGATGCTCGAGAAAGAGGGTGAGGGCAGAGGTTAACTCAGTAGAAACAGACGACATTCCCCCATTATAAACCCCAGGCCAAAATTAGCAGAGTAGAGTAGATACTGCTAATTTATACTTAGTCGAGAAAAGATTGATGTATAGCTTTTTTTTCAAATAGGAAAACGGTGATGTTTGTTATTATTTGATGTTGTTTGATAATGTTAGATGTACAGTATGAGCTGTGCTGAACATTCTTCGCGCGAAACAAAATTCTGAAGGTTGGAAAGACTTGTAGCATTTGGTCAAAAATTGAAGGTGACAAAAATCCTGATGAGGATGTCAGCTCAAACATCGAAAAACCACCACAACTACTATCCACAGAATTTTTTGCAATTCTATACTAATCATATATCTTGATATATCAATGTAATATTTATATTTAGTTGAGATTAAGCCTCTCAAATGCCCAAAAACGGCTTTTTATTTAAAAGATGACTAAGTATGCGTCAGGGAGAGAGAAATTAGGAGCGCAAAATTTCAATGCAGAGTCACAAGATACCTAGCGACGAAAAGTTCATACACGTAACAATAGCTTGGTCGTGTTCTTTATCTATGTCGCAAAAGTAATATTGTGCGACATAGTACAAATTGGATTGCGACACTATTTCAAAAACCAACCCCTCTCACGTGGGGAGAGTGAAGTGCGTAAAAAACTGCTGCGTTTTCTGTGCTCTTACACCTGTGTTTTGATATTGCTCAAAAATTCTCGAAACTAAGAACTCTGCGGCAAATAAGTACTTCTCCGGGAAAGTTGAAAAATGGCTTCGGGTATTATGCGTTTATACTCCCTCTAAGCCTGGTACGCCGCTGAAACCAAGTTTTTTTACTGCTTGTTTCACGATCACATACAACCCAGAATTCTGGCATAATTCCTGCACACTAGCCTGGTAATGTCCTATAATTTTGAGACTTATCCACAATTATTTAATATATCAAACTATATCACTCTTCCCTTTTCAGCCTGGTGTAAAAAAATTGACCTCACTTCCCCATTCTGTTCTGGCAAATTCATTTCACCGCCCAAGATTTTCTCAAACGGAACGCTTGAGGACCGTACATGCGCCTCAGACAAGAGCTGAGATTTTGAGCTCCAATCCTCTCTTGAAATCCCCCATTTTTGCAGAAAGTGCGGATATAACAAACCCTACTTGAGGGGAAAGTTGAGAACAAAAAGACCTGCCACAAAGATAAAGACCAGGGTGTACTCGACTAGAGCCCGCGAGAAAAGGCGCTCAATGAGGTAGCTGCGTAACACGCTCACCCCGAGATACAGGGCGGACATGAGAAAAAGCGAGGTGTACCAGACGCTGTACGGCAAAAAGGTCAAAACAACTGCGAATTGTGCTAGGAGAAATACAAGCAACAGCGAAGATTGGACAGTGCTTCCTTCGATTTTTGGCGTCAACTGCACCACCCATAAGGCAGAAAGTATCAGCGGGAAGTGACTAACTGCCACCAAGCCTCCTACAGCGTAGATTGGCAGGTTGAGCGAAAAAATCGTGTTCGTCATGAGCAAACTGGTAATAAGGGTCAAAAAGAGGCCAATCGCGTGCGCAGCGTGCAGTAACTGGATAGTTCTCCCCTTCGCTACTGAGTAAATATTGGCGGTCAAGAGGTTGGCATAGACACCAATACCAAAGATCGAGAGTAAAGCTATCTTGGATAAGATATCGCTGGGAAGCAAAAAGTAAAACAAGCCCACAGCAGTCGTGAACAAAGCAGGCACCGGCACTAAGAGCAACAACTCAATGCGTTGAAGGTCTTCTGAGAGCGCCCAGGAAAAAATGCCGTATGAGATCAGACCAAGTGCTGCTACTGCGTAGTAACGATACTCGAGACTGACATACTGCAAGCCAAGAAGCCCAAAGCTAAGAATAATTGCGCTCAGAACAAATTTTTCACGCCGTCTCATGGGTAGCCGTAGTATATATTTCTTCTACATCCTCGATTTCCTTGAGAGCGTCCAGGAGGGCTTCCAGTACTTCACGATGCTCTTGCTCAAGAGGAAGAGGTTGAATTGGCTCGTAGCTGAGTGTGCCTGCTTCCGTTATTTTTTGAAATAAAAACTGGGCAGAACCCGGACCAGAGAGCGACCCTTGATTTCGCGTGAGCGCAAACTTGACTTCAGAGCTTGTTCTATTAACATTATCTGTCACAGCTTCTATCAAGAGCGCAACCCCCCCAGGACCAAATGCTTCGTACAACACTTCTTGAATTGACCCACCAGAATCACTCTTGCCCATTCCTTTTCGTAATGCCCGATCAATATTAACCCTTGGCATGTTGGCGGCCTTGGCCTTGTCGAGTGCCAGACGCAGGCTAGGGTTGCTCGCTGGATCATCGCTGCCACCTTCTTTAACCGCTATGCGAATCTGCTTGGCTACTTGGCCAAAAACCTTGCCTTTTTTGGCATCAGCTGCACCCTTTTTGTTCTTGATGTTATTCCACTTGCTGTGACCTGCCATGATTTTTATTATATACCGCCTTTTGCCGCCAAGTTATGGTTGACAATTACAATCGATAACGCTATTCTTCCGCGAGCGTACAGCGCTTTTGCTATGCAAACTTCACTCTCATTGAAACAACAAGCCATTGCCGCCGCCAAACAAGGCGACTGGGAACAAGCGGTAGCCTGCAACAAGGAGTTGCTCGAGCAAGAACCAAAGAACACCTTGGCGCTCAACAGACTCGGGGTGGCGTTCCTGCAACTACAAGAAGTTGATAAAGCGAAGGCTTCGTTTGCACTAGCGCTCGAACTCGACCGCACCAATCTCATCGCCAAAAAACACCTCGAGGCGATCAAAACAAAAAAACCACTCAAAGCCCCTTCGTTCTTTGCACAGGAATTTATCGAAGAACCCGGCAAAACGAAAATTGTCGAGCTCCATCGCCTAGCAGGTAAGCCTGCGCTCGAGTCGCTCACTGTTGGCCAAATTTGCGAGTTTAAACAGAAGCAGCGCTACATTTCAATCGAGGCAAATGGTACCTATATTGGATCCCTTCCAGAAGATATTTCCTTTCGGCTTTCTAAGCTTTTGCAAACTGGCAACACGTATCACTGCTCCATCCATGCTGTAGCACCAAATCATGTCGATGTGTACCTCAAGGAAATTCACCGCTCTGGCCGCAATAAGGATAAGCACTCCTTCCCTGTTACTCGAGTATCATCCGCCGCCGGACAAGAAACCGACGAGTTCGTACTGCTAAATGAAGAAAGCCCAGTCGAAATGACCGATCATGATGGTATCGATACTGGCGGTGACAATGATCCAGAGCCAAAAGCATTTGAAGATATTTCCGACGAAGAAAAAGTCGTCACAGACACTGCTCTCTAATGAGCGTCTGATCCAATAAACACAACCCCCCAAGCGCGGTATGACTGCTCGGTCTCGCTTTTCTGTTGCACCTCTAGATCAGAGAAAAACCATGATCGCACGAGCGGCTCGATCCAGGCGCACTCTGTCCTGTCTGCATCCATCACAAATCTAGAACGCTCCTCGGTGTTCGAAGTATCGGTAATGCGCACGACTCGCACCCCACCCTGTTCCAACACTGTTGCCAATTGTCTGGCAAGGCCGCTCTCGGTTGTGGTATTTACGATCGCTACGGTGCACGCGAGCTCAGAACGAGAAGTTGAGCGTACCATTGCAGACTGCAATTGTGCCTGCACTTCCTCGAGTGAACTCGAGATAGTACTCGACTGCTGTGTCAGTAGCGGTAGTATTGCAAGCTCCTGCCAAGGCATCGTAAATGCTCTCAGTTTCTGTACAGCGCTGCGATGCAAAACGCCCTGCAGTTTGGAAAAATCAACGTCTCCTGGCACCAACTCATCAATTGCCAAAAAACTCCCAACTGGGATTGAAAAAATCCGAGAAAAAACCGCTCGCTTGTACGCGACTGATTTTCCCTCCAATTCGAGCAACGGCAACACAGCCCCAAGCTCGTACTGACCGTACTCTTTGGGCAGCGTAACAACTGTCTTTCCTGAGAGCGCATGCAGACTCTGTTTCGATACTTCTGATCCAACGTGTGCGATCAAAAAAATTCCTTTTTTATCGTCTATTACTTTTGAAGTGAGTATAATAACTTCATCCTTGTATGGCGATTTTGCTCTCACCTGAGAAAGTAACAAAACCCAAATCAACCAAGCAAAAAGAAAACAAATGAGGCTAGCGAATAAAAAACGAAATAACTTTTTTTTCACTCCCCTGCTCCTTTGGCCAAAATGCAACCGCGAACAGCCTGCACAGCCCGCAACATAGTGCGAATATTGTGGATGCTTGCCAAGCGATAGTAGCTCAGCTCGTTACTGCGATAGAGGTGGCGCAAGTACGCCCGACTGTACCCTGCTCTACAGGTGTGACAGTCACACTCGCTATCGATAACCGAAAAATCGGCGCTATATGCTTGCCGTCCAATTGCCATTCTCCCTCGAGGAAATGGTGACGAAACTTGGAAGGCACCTTCTGCAAAAATGACACTGCCAACGAGCAACGCTCCATTACGCGCCAACCTCGTCGGGCCAACGCAGTCGAACATATCAAAACCGATATTGGCGGCCAGCGCCACATCGGACAAGTCTCTGCCCATCCCCATGGCATAGCGCGGCTTATCCTTGGGCAACAACTCTCTCACCCAAGTCATAATCTCCTCTGTTCCCTTGCTGTTGTACCCGATTGTCTCGCCGCCGATCGCAACTCCATCGAATGCATGATCAACCATAAACTGCACCGACTCCTGTCTGAGCTCTTTGTGCAATCCACCCTGCGCGATGCCAAACAAAGCCTGGTAGGTACCATAGCGACTCTTG
>JAQBYG010000021.1 GCA_027620445.1 bacterium | reverse complement strand
TGGCTCAGTCCGTGTAAGGACTACTGGGCTCCCCCGGTAGGACTCGAACCTACAACCCTTCGGTTAACAGCCGAATGCTCTGCCATTGAGCTACAGGGGATCGGACGTTTATACTTGGCTATTATACTGTGATTGTCCTTGGGAGCAAGTCGAGCACATGAGTAATTTTAGCCTCACCTGCCTGATTCCGTTTTATAACGAAAGTACTCGCTGTCTTGCCGTGCTGCGCGAGTTGAAAAAAATACCCCAGATCGATCATTTCTTGTGTGTCGATGATGGCTCAACCGATGACACGGTGGCTCTGGTCTGCTCGGCATTTCCAGATGTGGCAATACTTTCGATGGCAAAAAATACAGGCAAAAGCGCGGCTGTACAGGCTGGTCTGCAAAAAATCACTACCACCCACACGCTACTGTTTGACGCCGACTTGCGCGAGTTCTCGATTGCAGAGATACAAGATGGGATCCGCTTAATGCGAAAAGATCAAGACATTGACCTAATTTTTTTTCAACAAAAAAATGATCCGCTTTTGTCCAAACTACTGCGCTCTGACATTCTGCTGTCTGGAGAACGCATCGGGAAAACGAAGTTGTTGCAAAAAGCCTGTGCACAAAAAATGAGTGGCTACCTGCTTGAGCTTGCGATCAATGAGTACTTTTTCTCTCCAGAATACGTCGTGCGTTTTGTGCCCTTTCACTCTCGTAATCATTTGAAGTTGCAAAAGTGGCCAGTCGCCGTGGCGATCAAAAAAATGCTTGAACTACAGCAATTGCTCTTGAGCCGGCAGTTCTGGGCTCAGAGAGGTCACCTCAAACAAATGAAATGACTTTTTCTTTGGGAAACCGTACTTTAGCCAGATTAGCATAGCTATCGTCTTCGGATCGCTTACCAACAGCACACACAGCTAGAGAGGTCAGACCCTTGGCCTCCAGGCCCAGGATTTGATCGAATTGCGCAGCATCAAAGCCCTCCATTGGACAAGCGTCGATCTGCTCTACTGCACAAGTTGTCAGCAACACACCCAGCGCAATGTACACTTGTCGCGCCATCCAAGACTGGAGCTCCTCCGGCGTTTTGTTCGCTATAGAGCCAGACATCATCTGAGCATACTCTGCCAGGTCTTTTGCTTGTAGCCCGCGCTGATCTGCGATTGCCGAGACGTATTCGTCAATTTTTGCCTGATTCATTTCAGTAGATCGGCAAAGCACAAACAAGTGAGAGGCGTCTGTGATCTGCGATTGCTCCCAAGCCGCAGCCCGTAGTTTTTTGCGCAAGTCTGGGTCTGCAACCACTATAAAACCCCATGGCTGCAAGCCAAACGAAGATGGCGACAAACGAATTGCCTCTGTGAGCGTATCCAGCTGTGCTTGACTCAGTTTGAAGTTTGGGTCAAACTTTTTGGTGGCATAGCGCCACTTGAGTTGGGAAATAATATCAGACATATAAATCCTTTCGGTACGTTTATTCGAGGAAATCTTGCAATTTTTTGCGACGACTCGGGTGTTTGAGCTTACGCAGGGCTTTGGCTTCTATCTGGCGAATGCGCTCGCGGGTGACACCAAACTTGCGTCCAACTTCTTCCAGGGTCATCATCTTGTTGCCAGATAAACCAAAGCGCATCTTGAGCACTTTTGCTTCGCGATCCGAAAGGGCCTCGAGCACTTCGTCAATGTTTTCGCGCAGCATCTGTTGACTGGTCACTTCGTATGGTGAGGCTTGCTTTTCGTCGGCGATGAAGTCACCGAGCACACTCTCGTCTTCGCCACTGCCAACTGGTGCTTCAAGGGAAGTAGTGTTCTGAGAAATCTTCAGAATCTCGCGAACTTTGTCGGGATCCATCTCGATTTCTTTGCCGACTTCTTCTGGAGTTGGCTCACGACCAAGCTCCTGCATGAGTCTGCGCGAAGAGCGCATGAGCTTGTTGATCGTCTCGACCATGTGGACAGGAATCCGGATGGTGCGCGCTTGGTCAGCAATGGAACGTGTAATCGCTTGGCGAATCCACCAGGTAGCATAGGTAGAGAATTTAAAACCCTTGGTCCAGTCGAACTTCTCGACCGCACGGATCAGCCCCTTGTTGCCCTCTTGAATAAGGTCGAGGAAGGTCATGCCACGACCTATGTACTTCTTGGCAATCGAAACAACAAGACGAAGGTTGGCGTCGATCAATGCTTTCTTTGCTTTGGGATCACCAGACTCTACTTTTTGTGCCAAACGGATTTCTTGCTCACGATTGAGGAGGGGAATGCGACCGATTTCCTTGAGGTACATGCGCACCGGGTCGGACACGCCGGTACTCCCCAGAGAAGCGATCAACTCCAACTCTTGCGCCAAGACGTCGGTTTCGTCATCTACCGTTTCTTCTGAGACAGACTCAAAAATGTCGATCTTACCCGAGATGAGCTTGTGATAGAGATTATCGAGCTCTTCGACATAGAGTTCCGGTTCGACGAAAACGTGTAAAATCTCTTCTTGGGTAATAAAACCCTGCTTCTTGGCTTTTTTGAGAAGCGCATCAATTTCAGTCAGCAGTGTTTTTGATATTTTTGTCATAGGCTCAGGCTCGACATTATACTCTACTCGGCCTTAAACCCGACCGCGCAAATAGAGTGCGTCGATCACTCGTTTGACTGCAACTTGATACGCTGCGAGGCGAACAGTAGTTTTTTCTTGCGCATACACCGACCAAATACCCTCAAAGGCAGTGGCCATGAGCGGCTGTAGTTTTGCTAGAACTTCTGCTTTGCTCCAAGAATAGCCAGAAAGATTCTGAACCCACTCGAAGTACGAGGTACTTACGCCACCAGCATTAGCGAGAATGTCTGGGATGACGCGAATGTCGCGCTTAGCCAAGATCTCATCTGCCTCTGGAGTTGTTGGGCCATTGGCCATCTCAATAATTGTCTTTGCCTTGATGTTCTTGGCATTTTCTGCGGTGATGACATTTTCGAGTGCAGCAGGCACCAACACATCGACGTCTAGTTCGAGCAGCGCTTCGTTGCTGAGCTTTGTACCGAGCGAGACATTGCACTCTTTCTCGTTGCAGGCGCAAGCGCCGATCTGACCTGTTTCTTTTTTGCACTCGAGTGTGCGCACGGGATCAAGACCCTCAGGGACATAGATGCCAGATTTGGAGTCAGAAACCGCGACTACTTTATAACCGGCTGTATCAGCGTGATAGGCAAACCAATACCCGACGTTGCCAAAGCCTTGGATGGCGATAGTAATGTCTTGCTTGCGTTTCCAGTTTAGCTTTTTTGCCAGTTCCTCGAGAATGTACACGCCTCCCAGGCCAGTGGCTTCTTCTCGTCCTTGCGAACCACCTAGTTCCAGAGGTTTGCCGGTAAAACTCGCGAGTGGATTTTGCAAATGAGCCGTGTTCGTTTCGTTCAGCATTGCCTGATACTCGTCGACCATCCACGCCATAATTTGTGGTGTCGTATTGACATCTGGTGCTGGCACATCGATCCACGGACCGACAGCGGTGCCAAGAAAACGAACATAGGCGCGACTGAGTTTTTCGAGTTCTGATTTGCTCAATTTTTTGGGATCAACGATGATGCCACCCTTGGCTCCACCGTACGGGATGTCGACTGCCGCAGTTTTCCAACTCATCCAGAGTGAGAGCGCCTGTACTTCTTCCTTGCTCACTCCCGGGTGAAAGCGAATGCCGCCTTTGTACGGACCTCGAGCACTACTATGCTGCGAGCGAAAAACTTGAAACGCTTGCTTTTTGCCAGAGTCGAGGGTGATCTCAATCTTGCCCTCGAGTAAACGCTCGGGCTTTTTCAGTACTGCAACTGCAGCCGCAAATCGTTTTTTGTCCTCATACTCTGTCGCGAGGCGCTTGGCTACCAGCTCTAATTGCGTAACTGCATCCTTGTATGGATTATGCATGGTTTACTCCTGACTTTCTAACCAACGCTCGGCGTCGAGCGCGGCACTGCAACCTTGGCCAGCGGCCGTAATTGCTTGTTTGTACCGAATATCTACACAGTCACCTGCGGCAAAAACTCCCTCGACCGATGTCATGCTTGGGAATGCGACAAGACCCGCCTCACTCAGCGCTCCAGAAGCGGCTGCGACACCGTGCTTTGAAACACTTTGTCTGGTAACAATGTAGCCGTGTTCATCGAGAGTAATGGATTGTGCAACCAACTCGCTGGTCGGCTTGTGACCTATGGCGACGAACACACCGTCCGCTGACAGTGTTTGCTCCTTGCCGTCTGTCTCTATCAGAATTTCTTTGACCACCTCGTCACCACGAATTTCCTTGATGGCCGTATTCCACAGCACCGTCACTTTCTTGTTGGAAAGTACGCGTTCTTGCATAATTTTGCTGGCTTTAAATTGATCCCTGCGGTGAATAACCGTAACCGACTCGGCAAATTTTTTCAGTGCCAAGGTATCTTCCATCGCACTATCGCCACCACCGATAACGTAGGTTTTTTTACCACGATAAAAGGCGGCGTCACAAACAGCACAAGTGCTCACGCCACGACCAATAAACTCTTTTTCACCGGGAACTCCCAAGGCAATTGATTGCGCACCGAGCGAAAGAATAACTGCATCAGCGGTCATCTCCATCTCGTCTGACTGCAACTTGAATGGCCGGACGGAAAAATCTACCCCAGTCACATTTTTGTCCAAAATTTTGGTGCCAAATCGCTCGGCTTGCTTGCGCATATTGACCATAAGATCAGGTCCGGTGATGCCATCAGGAAATCCTGGGAAGTTCTCAACTTCGGTCGTCCACATCAGCTGCCCACCACTCGTCTGACCAGCAAACAAGGTTGGTGCTAGATCTGCCCGAGCTGCATACACTGCAGCCGTGTATCCTGCGGGTCCAGAACCAATAATTGCGAGTTTTGTGTGTTCCATATCTTACTCACCGACAGCTTTGGTAATCATCTTGACGTAGCCATCCTTGCCCGCAAAGCCGGTCATGCGATCTACTTCCTTACCATTCTTGAACACAATCACAGTTGGAATACTCATCACGCGGTGATCTTGCGCTAATTTGTTTTCTGCATCTACATCAACTTTGGCAATGACTGCCTTGCCCGCATACTCAATCGCGAGCTCTTCGATGACAGGTGCTGCCAATTTGCAGGGACCACACCACTCTGCATAGAAATCGACGAGGACCGGCTTGTCGCCAGCTCCTGTGAGCGTTGTTGCGAATGTATCTTGGTTGAGGTGAGCAGCACCTTGTTTTGTATCTGTCATACAGCCTTTCTGTTTTTTTACTACTTATTTTAATAACTCTTTTAATGTCGCGTCGAGTCGCGTCGTATCTTTTTTTGTCACACACGAGCAAGCTTCACTCGTCAGAACGTCTCTGGCTACTCTGCTGAGCGAGTTGCGAGCTGCGACTATTTGATGCACAATTTCGAGACAATCGCGGTCACCCTCAAACATTTTGATCACTCCGAGCAGTTGCCCTGAGACTCGCCTGAGTTGTGCCACTTGTGAATCTTTTGTGTCTGCCATTTGATTCACCAATATACCCCCAGGGGGTATACTATGTCAAGCGTTGAAGTAGCACCACTCTCTCGAGGAGAGCACGCTGCTCAGCCTCTTCTTCTGGTGTCAAGGTGTCTTTGGAATCGAAGGCTTGTAGTTGTCGAGATAGCTCTGCCAGCTCTGACTCCGCTTGTTGCTTTTTGAGACGCGCAATCAATTGAGACCAATCTCGCCGACCCACTTCGAGTGAAGAGTTGGAATTGACCGCATCACTCAGATACCACTGCGTGAGGACCGCTTGCAAATCACTCGCGAGCAAACGATCAATAGCGGCGACCGTAGCAGTCGGATGCGCTTTGATCATCTCTAAAATCTCTGTTGTCCCTGCTGTCCGCCAAGTAAACTCCAGGAGTTGCTGAGCGCGTTCTGCCAGTACTTCCTGAGGAGAGTGGATAAACGCAGTCAAGATTTTTGCTTCGTGCGGATTACTCTCTGCCACAATCTGCTGCGCCACTTTTGGAGCAGCTTTCTGGGCTGGCCCCCGCTTATTGAGATCAGACACGATGCTCGTTTGACTGACACCCAGTGCCTTACTGAGTCGCTGGACATAGTGTTCTCGCTCTACGGCGTGAGAAACTTGACGCAGAACTGGAATCAGGTCGTCCATGATCTCTCGCTTTCCCGATGGCGTTGCCGCATCGTGCTGCGAAAGTGCTGTGGTAATCAAAAAATCATAGGCAGTCGCAGATTGCTTGATTGCCGTTCGCCACAGACCCGGATCATGGTTAACTAAATCTGCAGGATCTTTTCCTTGTGGTAAAGTAGCGACTCTCAGCTCGAGTGGCGCCCCGCCACTCTCCTGGTCCTGGGTAATGATTGCTATCGCTTTTTTGGTAGCTTCGCGACCGGCCGCATCGGTATCGAGCGCCAAAATCACTTGTTTAACTGATCGGCGTAAAAGGCGGACGTGCTCCTTTGTGAGCGCCGAACCCTTAATGGCGCTGACATTACTCTGATGCGCCTGCACCGACGCGAGCACATCAAACTCACCTTCAACTATGACAATTGCGTTGGCTTTGCGAATCTCGCTGTGGAGTTGGCTAAAGCCGAAGAGTAACTCACTCTTGTGATACACCATTGTCTCAGGTGAGTTAATATACTTGGCGCCATGATCATCATCACCGGGCAAGCTCCGACCAGAAAATCCCACTACTTGTCCGCGGTGGGTCATGAGGGGAAACATGACGCGATTGCGAAATCGATCGTACGTCCGACCGCGGTTGGTAATAACTAATCCCGCCTGTTCGAGTAGCTTCAGTTCCATTTTTTTCTTCTCGTGCAAGTACGCGATCAGACCGTCCCAAGCAGGCGTACTGGCTCCAAGTGAAAACTGCCGAATCGTATCTTTTGCGATGCCACGGCTGCGCAAGTACTCCTGGACTGGCTTGCCAACTTTGTGCTCGGTCAAGAGATAGTGGTAGTACTGCTGGGCTGCTGCCAGGGTCGAGAGGATATCGCTGCGCAGCTGATCTGTGGCATTAGAGACATACTTCTCGAGCTCTATCCCCGCCGCTTCCGCGAGTTCTTCGAGCGTTTCTTGAAACGAAAGCCCATCGTACTTTTGTAAAAAGTTAAAGACATCCCCCGATTCACCACAGCCAAAACACTTGTACCGCTGCAGCATCGGCGAGACAAAAAATGACGGTGAACGTTCTGGGTGAAATGGACAGAGGCCTTTAAACTGCGCGCCCGCCCCTTGCAACGTGATGCGACTCCCGATCACAGCAACGATGTCGTTTGCTTCTTTAACTGCTTGAATTTGTGACATGTAATACCTCTGGAGTTATGCCTATTGTACAATGAACTGAAAGGATTCCCATGTCTCTTTGGCTGCGTATCGGTACCGTACTTTTTTTTCTGTATATCAGTCTTTTTTTCCTACAGCAACCGCACCTCACCACACTTGACCTGGGCAGGCACTTGGTTAATGGGCGAGAGTTATTCGCTAACCCTGCGCTCCTCAAAACGAACTTCTTTTCTTTCACCAATCCTGATTTTCCCTTTGTAAATCACCACTGGTTATTTGGTTGGCTGGCCTATCAGGTGTTTCGTGTCAGCGACTTTCCTGGCGTGGTACTACTCAATTACGTGTTGATGACTTTGGGTGTGTTCGGCTCTTTTCTGCTGGCAAAAAAAGTGAGCTCGCCGCAGATTGCACTCATTGCTACAGCTACACTTTTGCCACTCGTCACCGATCGAGCCGACGTGCGACCCGAGACAATCAGCTTCCTGTTTGTCAGTCTCTGGCTCCTCTTGCTCTCACTGGCAACCAAGCGATCGTTCTGGAAAATCCTTGCGCTTTTGACCATGACACAACTGATCTGGGTGAACACGCATCTTTTCTTTGTCTTTGGTTGGGTGATTGGCGGGGCGTTTCTGTTGCGGTCGCTCTTTGTCAGCCAATTTCGCTGGCAACAAAAAGGGTTGCTGCTTTTTTGCCTCAGCCTGCCACTAGTCAGCCTTCTCAATCCGTCTGGACTAGCCGGTGCGCTCGAACCGTTTATGATTTTTGAAAATTACGACTATCCCGTGGCAGAAAACCAATCGCTCTGGTTCTTTTTGCACTACAGTCCGACAGATCCTAAGTATTGGTATATGTCTCTACTCACCATCTTAACCAGTTTGTGCAGTGCGTTTTTACTCTACAAGCGAAAGTTGACGTATTTACCGTTGACAATCACAAGCATTTTCTTGGCGGCGCTGACGGCAGAAATCAACCGGGTTGGATCATTCCTCGCGCTTGCTGCTATCCCGACACTGGCTATAGCGATCCAGATGTTCTGGCAAAAATACGAGCTGAAAGTTCACGCGCTGCTCAAAAACACTTTTGGTCTAATGATCACCTCACTCGTTGGCTTTGGACTGCTGGTCGCACTACTAGCGTCACAACTGTTTACCCCAGAGCTGCGAACTCTTGGCTTTCGCCCACCCGAAGGTGTGTTAGGAGCAGCACGTTTTTTTGAGTCACTAGAAACAACGGGGAATATTTTTAACAACTACGATATTGGTGGCTTCCTAATTTACTCACTGTATCCAGAGAACAAAGTCTTTATCGACAATCGGCCCGAAGCGTACTCATCCGATTTTATTACAAATGAGTATATCGCTGCCCAAGAAGACGAAGCTGTCTGGGAACGAGTGGTCGAAAAATACAACCTAGGCGTCATTTATTTTTATCATCATGACGCCACTGACTGGGCAGGACCGTTTATTATCCGCAGAGTGCAAGATCCTAATTGGGTGCCGGTCTACGCCGATGCTGGAGTCGTGATTTTAGTAAAAAATACTCCAGAACATCGGGAAATTATCGAACAATATGCAGTGCCAAAGGAAGTGTTTGGGTTCTAAATTTCGTCTATCAAGGTAGCAATGCTTTGCTCACCCGCAAGAAAAAGAGCCAATCGATCAATGCCCAGTCCAATTCCTGCATATGATTTTTTAGTTTGATCGAGAGCTTGGAGCGCAGCCAAGAAATCTTTGTCGATTGGGTGGGAGGGCAAGTTACGTTGCTTGCGATACACTTCCTCCGCTTCGAATATGTCGCGCACTCGTGCTGCATTAGTATGCTCCGTGTTTCCGTTTCCCAGCTCCATGCCGTCGACATACACTTCAAATCGTTCGACTAGAAATGGTTGGTCGAGTTTTGGTTTGCACAGTGGCGAAATGCGAGCGGGAAAATCGATCAAGAAAATAGGTGCTTTTGGTAAATGCGGCTCTATTTCATTTAAAAAAATTTGATCAAACAATTCACTCCAGGTTGCATGCTCAGTGGCATACCCCTTTGCCTTCGCAACTTCAAAAAAAATCGCATCATCGATTAGCGACTCAAGCGAAGCGCCAACGTGTTCTGTAAATAAATCAATTAGCGATAACTTCGACCATTCACCAAATGCACTCCCTGTCTTGGCAGCAACAAACGCGAGTAGTTTTTGCGTTTCCTCCATCACCTCAAGATATGTCGCTTCTTCCTGATACCACTCAAGCATCAGGAACTCAGGATGATGTTTTGTGCCACTCAACTCCTGATTGCGAAAACAGTGTCCGATTGCGAAACAATTTCCGATCCCGGCTGCCAATGCCTTCTTGAGCGTGCTTTCTGGCGAGGTAGATAAATACAGTGGAGTACTCGCATCCAGAAACTGCCACTGTGTGGAAAAACTATACAAGTTGGGCTCGAGCGGCAAACTGCGATGTAGCACCGGGGCGACAACCTCATGATACTGCCGTGTGAAAAAGTACTCGCGGACTGCGCGAATGACTGCTTCTCGAACAAAAAGTGTTTCTAGTTTCATGCCGAGAGCTCCTGCATTTTTTCGAGATAGGTCTTGATGCCGCACATAAAGTCCGACTGACTACAACCGAGACAGTTTTTGAGTGTGTTGGTTTTTTGCCAGGTCTCGAGTCGCTCCTTGAGTTTTTCGATCAACAGCCTTGGATCATCAGAAATACTACCAATCGGCAGCGTTCCCTCACAGCAACCATATACCTTGCCGTCAGATGTTACTGCAACCTGGTAACACCCCAAATCTTTGGGTGGAAAGACATTTCTTTCGCTCATCACTTTGATCATTTCATCCGGACTCAGAAAGTCAAAACCTATCGTCTCCCCAACAATATTGGAAACAGGATGGTGTGTCAGGTAGGCAGGTGGTTTGCGCGGATGGTACGTGACACTGGGCAAGAAACCAAGAAACTCTGTCAAGTTTGCCTCAAAAGCATCTATATTCTGCAAGTTTTGCTGTGTGACAATTGAAAATACTTCGAGATGAAAACCGAGCTTGTGTGCTTTTTGCATACAGGCAATGCTCTTGGCAAAATTGCCAGCACCGCGATTGGCGTCGTGATATGTCTCGAGCCCATCGAGCGAAACAATCAAACTAACTGCGTTAGGATTGTTGATCTCGTCCAACCGATCCAAGGTGCCGTTGGTAATCACCTGCACAAAAATGTCTTTGGCCACAACTGCATTAACAAGTGCTGGAAACTGTGGCAAAGCAAACACCTCTCCACCACAAAAGGTGACCGTCTCTACCCGCTGTACTTGCTCGTAGCGGAAAATAAAATCGAGGATCTGCTCGTTTGATAAAATCGGACTGGTCTTCCTGGTGTAACAAATTTTGCAACGTAAGTTACACTTCTCGAGCGGGTTAATGTACAAGTGGTGCAGTACTGATTGATAGTGAGCGGTTACTTTTGGTGAGAGCATGGCGGAGGTGGAGGGATTCGAACCCACGAAGCCTTGCGGCTCACGCTTTCCAAGCGTGTGCAATCGACCACTATGCGACACCTCCTCGACGGAAGTAATTGTAACACTACGTCAAAGGAAGCACGATGCTAAATGTACTGCCAGTATCACTGTTGCTTTTGAGTAAAATACGCCCACCCATTGCTTCTACCAATTCCTTGGCAACTGCTAAACCGAGCCCGTGACCACCTTCTTCAGCCTGCCGATTTCTTGCAGCAGATACTCGATAGAATCGATCAAAAATCACCTTGTGATATCTTGCCGGGATTCCCCTCCCTTGATCACTCACCACAATTACTCCCTTGCGATTTTGTGTTTTGGCGGCAATCTTGATTTTGGAGTTCTCTGGCGAGTACTTGATAGCGTTATCCAGCAAAATAAGCACAACTCGAAGGAGGTTTTGCTCATTTGCCATAACGGATATATTCGAGTCAATGTCGTCCAGACTTAGAGTGATCTGCTTCTTTTTTGCCATTGCAGAGATTTGCTTGGTTGCTTGTGTGAGTACCGAAGCAACAGGAACAGCTACCCTCTCAAACCGAACGCCTTCCTGGGTTTTGGCAAGTGAGAGTAAATTTTCTGTCAATGTCTGTAAATTGATAATATCCGAGAGGTTTTCTCGCAGTACAATTTGAGCGGTTTTGCCTATTTTTTTATCGAGTAAACTAACCTCAATTGCAGTTCTGAGGGCGGTGAGGGGCGTTTTCAGTTCGTGTGCAGCATCAGACACAAAACGTCGCTGTGCAGAGAACGCTGTTTCGATTGGTCTGAGTGTCTTCCCCGCCAAAAGATAGCTGGCTACTGACCCAAAGCCGAGCACTAACAAGTTGATAAAAACAATTTGTTGCTGCAACTCTTGATACACTTTAACCAACTCAGTCTCAAAAATCTCCGCTCTCATACGTGGTCTTCGCTGCAATGCGTCGTTTTCTAAATCACGCTGAATGCGATCTTGCAATCTCTGCGACTGTAAGTTGATAATTTGCATACTACGCCAATAGTACAAACTACTCAGTAGCGCGCTCACCACAAACAGAATCAGCGTGTACCAAATTGTCAAACGAAGCCGGGCGCGGAAGAATGCACTCACGACGTATCTCCATCTAAGCTGTAACCGAAACCACGAACTGTTTTGATCACTGGACTTTCGTTGGGAAAAGCAGAGTCAATCTTTTTCCGCAAATAGCCCATAAAGACTTGAGCTGTGTTCGGCAAAACTGAACTGTCATACTCCCAAACGCGTTCGGTGAGACTCTCGGCTGTAAAAACTTGTTTTTTGTTTCGCAGTAAAAACTCGAGGAGCACAAATTCCTTTTTACTGAGTGCCACAGCTTCTCCTGCACGCAACACTTGCAGAGAGTTGGGATCGAGACTAAGTGAGCCTTCCTGCAGTAACTCCTTTTTAGTCTGCTTTGGCCGACGAGTAATCGCGCGTATTCTTGCCAAGAGCTCGATGAATGCAAAAGGTTTGGGGAGGTAATCGTCAGCGCCAGCCTCAAGTCCTGCGACTCGCTCTGTCACCTCATCTTTAGCAGTAAGCAGTAAAATTGGGGTGTGCATATTTTCCTGTCGCAGTCTATGACATACTTCTATTCCGCTCAGTTTCGGAAGCATCCAATCTAAAATGATCGCGTCGTACTGCTCAGAAAGTGCCAAATCTAAACCCAACTCACCATCATGGGCAACATCAACAATATATGACTTTGCCTCTAAACCCTTTTTCAGATACGCAGCTATACGCCGCTCATCTTCTACTACCAGTACTTTCATACCAGACATTATACGCACCAACTTGAAAAAAACTTGAAAGTACCTTGAAATCTGTTCTCAGCAGATTCTCAATCTCCTACGGTATCTTCCTCCACAGTATCAAAATAAGAGAGGAAAAAATGAACAACCTCAAAAAAACATCACTCGGTTTGGCGACAGCCAGCGGAGTTCTTTTAGTGACGCTCTCACCTGCGTCTGCATTTGAAGGTGAACGTAGAATGGGTATGCAAGACAAACTCGTGCCTACTGAAATGCACAAACCATTTCGCGCCCAACACGAGAATCTAACCGAAGAGGAAAGAGAGCAGCTCCGCGAAGAACGCCGTGCTCACAGAGATGAAAAGCGTGCTGAGATGGAGGCCTTTGTCGGCTTAAGTCGAGATGAGATGAGAGATGCTCGCAAGTCAGGACAAAGCATGGGAGACATCCTCGCTGCCCAAGGAAAGTCTGAAGCAGATGCAGAGGCGTTCCTGACTGAGCAAGCAAATGAGCGCGTCGAGATGCTTTCAGAGCGCCATGAGCTCTCAACGGAGCAGGTGACTACACTGCGGAGTCGTGTCACAAACTTTGTGCAATCGATGCTGGCTCGCTGGTTCAATAAGTAATCAGTAAAGAGTTACACATGGACAGACAGGGTCGCACGTGCGACCCTGTTTTGTTGCAATTAAGTACTGGGCAACTTTCTCTCAGATGAGACAATTACTGTAACGAACAATAGTATGAAAATAGCAATCTTACTCGCTCTCTTTTTTTTGAACTCCCATAATCCACCAACGGAAGCACCACAAACAACAATCGTCGATGAACCTAAGATCGAACCTCTTCGCATCGTATTTGTTGGCGACATGCAGTTTGATCGCGACATTCGAGCTTTGGCCGAAAGAAGTTCACAAGGCTATGACGCCCTGCTCTCTCCTGAGCTCAGTCAGTATTTACAAAACGCCGATCTTGTCATTGGCAATCTTGAGGGACCGATTACGGATAATCAATCGATCTCACTTGGCAGTGAAGTTGGCTCGACCAGAAATTATATCTTCACTTTTTCTCCTGAAATCACTTCCTTTCTGCAAAAACATTCCTTTGCGGTGAACCTGGGAAATAATCACATCAACAACTTTGGCGAAGCGGGGTTCTTGCAAACACAAAGCTACTTGGACAGTGCGGGTATCTCGTGGCTTGGGCAGGTACCGTACAAAATAAGCGAAGATGAAACTTCAAAAGTTTTTGTGTACACCAAGGGTGCAGAGTCCATAGCCTTTATAAATTACAATCAATTTTTGGGACCAGGACTCGATGCTGCCCTCAGAGACATCAAGTACTGGAAACCAACTGCTGACAAAGTTATTGTATATACACATTGGGGCAATGAGTACGAAAAAAAAGCAAATGCGGTGATACAAGCTCAAGCCAAACAGTTGCTTGAGGTCGGAGCGGATCTCATTATTGGTGCCCACCCCCACGTTGTGCAACAAATGGAGATTATTGATGGCAAACGTGTCTACTATAGTTTGGGTAACTTTATTTTTGACCAATACTTTAGCCCCGAAGTACAACAGGGACTTGTGGTCGAGTTAGAAGTTAATCCTAGTACAGGATCGTTTGAATTTTTGGAGCATCCAGTACAACTGCGCAGAGGCGTGACGTCGTTTGCAGCGCTACCGCTCTAAGTCAAGCACATCATCAATCCGCACCTGAGCCACAAAGTCGGGTACGTGTGAAACCAAAATC
>JAQBYG010000003.1 GCA_027620445.1 bacterium | reverse complement strand
TTTCTAAAGAAACGAGTACTCCATTTGAGCTCGCCTCGGTACCAGAGTTTCTCAAGGAAGGTACTGCGGTAGAAGATACACTACATCCAGATAGAATTGTAATAGGGGCTGACACGAAGACTGCAATCGAGACACTGCGGGAGCTACACGCTCCACTGAAGGCTCCAATCGTAACTGTGTCTGCTAACTCAGCTCAGATGTCAAAGTACGCGGCCAATGCTTATTTGGCAACCAGAATTACGTTTATCAACCAAATTGCAAATCTTTGCGAACACGCTGGAGCAGACATCGAAGAGGTGATCGCCGCGATGGGCCTAGACGAGAGAATCGGCAAACACTATTGGTATCCAGGTTTGGGATACGGTGGCTCTTGTTTCCCCAAGGATGTGCGAGAGTTGGCTCACTTTGCCAAATCGCAGGATGAGTTGCCAAATATTTTTTCACTGTTGTCAGAGCTCAATGAATCAAGAGTGGAGCGAGTTTTTTCGCGTTGGACAGAAGTGGTTGGGTCGTGGGGCGATAAAGCTGTTGCGGTTTTGGGCCTCTCATTCAAACCAAACACTGATGACACCAGAGACGCTCCTAGTTTGCAGGTTATTCCGTGGTTACTGCAGCACGGAGCGGAGGTAGTTGGTTATGATCCAAAAGCGACAGCTCAAATTAGCAAAATCCTCGGTGAACAGCCAGGTTTGCAGTTTGCCACTTCACCTGAAGAGGCTGTGGCGGCCGCAGATGTTGTGCTCGTTTTGATCGAGTGGCCAGAGTTTTTGACCTTCGATTTTGGTAAAACGAAACTGGAGAGGAAGCAGTTTTTTCTTGACGCTCGCAACCAATTTGAGCCGACAATTTTAACCGCTCATGGGTATGTCTATGCAGGTATCGCACGGAGACAGCCATAGTGTCAGATTCTAAACACATTCTCATCACCGGTGGAACAGGCTTTGCTGGCTCACACTTGGCAGAACACTTGCTCAAAACTGAGCCAGACGCAACAATCCATGTCACAACTCTAAAAAAAGGCGCAGAGGCTCTACCTGAAGGAGTTGGGAATACGGTAGTAATACATGAGTTAGACCTCGCAAACTTGGAGCAGACAAAGGCTCTTTTTTCTGAGGTTCGCCCTTCTGAGATTTATCACCTAGCCGCAATGGCGGAGGTTGGCAGTAGTTTCGAGCAAGCGGCAAAGATCACTTCGGTCAACATGCAGCTGCAACTGTCTGTTTTAACAGCGCTCCAAACAGTTGTGCCGTCTGCGCGAATTTTGATTGTGGGCTCAGCCCTCGAGTATGGCAAAGTTGCGCCGAGCGAGTTACCAATCACAGAAGATCAGCCATTTCGACCGCTCAACCCGTATGCCGTCTCCAAAGTTGCCCAAGACTTGCTTGCGTATGCGTACGCAGAAAGTTACGGCCTGCAGATTCTTCGCGTCCGACCCTTTAATCACACAGGAGAGCGTCAGACGACTGCCTTTGCGATACCAGCATTTGCGGAGCAAGTAGTGAAAGTCGAACGTGGTGAGCTACCAGCTTTGCGAGTTGGTAATCTGGCTGCAATTCGCGACATTCTCGATGTCAAAGACGTGGTCCGTGCCTACACAACAGTCATGCAGCATGGTGTTGTGGGCGAGGTGTACAACATTGGATCAGGCGTAGGTGTTGCAATGCAGACAGTTGTTGATGAGCTGATACAGCTTGCAACAGTAGAAGTACCAATTGAGGTCGACCAAGCCAGAATGCGTCCAGCTGATATTGCAGAACTCAGAGCTGATATTAGTAAGATTACAGCCTTGGGTTGGCGACCAGAAATTTCCTTGCGCGAGACAGTACAACGTATAATTGAGTATTGGAGATCAATCCCATGAAAAAAGCCTTTATAACAGGAGTTACTGGCCAGGACGGCTCATACCTTGCCGAGCTTTTGCTCGACAAAGGTTATAAGGTCTACGGTCTAACTCGCCGCACCAGCACGCAAAATTTTGCTCGTATTGATCATCTGATGCACAACGAGAACCTGGAGCTCATTAGCGGTGATTTGATCGACCAAAACTCCCTTACCTATCCCTTACAAAAGATTCAGCCGGATGAGGTGTATAACTTAGCAGCGCAGTCATTTGTACAAACAAGTTGGGATCAGCCCGTTCTTACCGGAGAGTTCACAGCTATTGGGGTTGTCCGCATCCTTGAGGCCGTGCGACTTGCATGCCCACAAGCAAAATTTTACCAAGCTAGTTCGAGTGAAATGTTTGGCAAAGTACAGAGCGTGCCGCAAACAGAAGAAACTCCATTTTACCCTCGCTCTCCCTACGGCGTGGCGAAAGTCTATGGACACTGGATTACGGTCAATTATCGAGAGTCGTACGACTTATTCGCGTGTTCTGGCATTTTGTTTAATCACGAGTCACCTCGCCGTGGGCTAGAGTTTGTGACTAGAAAAATTGCCAATGCTGTTGCTCGGGTCAAGTTGGGCAAACAGACGCATGTCGAGCTTGGGAACTTAGACTCTAAGCGCGACTGGGGATACGCCAAAGACTATGTTGAAGCCATGTGGTTGATGCTCCAACAAGATCGAGCAGAGGATTATGTCATTGCTACAGGGGAAACACACTCGGTCAAGGAGTTTTTGATGGCCGCTTGTGCAGAAGCAGGTTTGCCAGACTGGGAAGCTGTCTACAAGCACAATTCTGCTTACGATCGACCAGCAGAAGTTGACTTGCTGATTGGTGACGCAACCAAGGCCAAAGAGAAACTTGGTTGGGAGCCAAAAGTGCGATTTGATGAGTTGGTGAGGATTATGGTGCAAGCAGAGTTGGAAAAGGAAAGTGAATAGGGTGTATGTCTAAAACTGCGGTTGTTATTATCCCAACCTATAACGAACGTGAGAATATCAAGCGAACCGTCGCAGCAGTGCTCGAGGCTTTTACTGCAGTTTCCTGTTGGAAAATGAGTATTTTGGTTGTGGATGATACTTCACCTGATAAAACGTATGAAGTTGTCCGTGAGCTACACAAGCAACACTCAAACGTCGAGCTTCTTTTAAATCAACAGAAAAGCGGTTTGGGCGGTGCATATTTGGCAGGAATGGCGCATGCTTTTGGCAAGCTGCAGGCAGACGTCGTGTTTGAGTTTGACGCTGACCTCTCACATGACCCAAAGAAAATTCCCTTATTTCTCAAGAGTATTGAGGGCGGGAGTGAGATGGTACTAGGGACACGCTATATCCCAGGTGGGAGTATGCCAAAAAATTGGGGTTTACACAGAAAAATTATGAGCGTAGGCGCAAACTTGCTCATCTCGGCTGTTTTTGCCAATTTTAAAATTCGGGACTGGACGTCGGGCTACCGTGCGATTACTAAACCGGTGTATGAGGCAGTACACCCTCTTTTGCACTCTGGATTGTTTTCTGGCTATACTTTTCAAATAGGTTTTCTGTATTACGCTCTGCGCAAAAACTTTGTGATTGATCCAAATATCGCATATCACTTTATTGACCGCACCGCTGGTGAGTCAAAGATGGGGTCAGAGTATCTGGTAAAACCGCTTATGTTTATTTTCCGCATGAGGTTACAAGAGATTATGGCGATGCGTGTGTTTAAGTTTTTAGTTGTTGGGGCGACGGGTGCTGCGGTTCAGCTGAGCTCGCTAATGCTGTACAGGTTTTTGTTGCCAACGTTTGACATCGGTTTTTTTACCACTTTTTTTGTTGCTTCGTTTTTGAGTATTGAGAGTGCCATTATTGTCAATTTCATTTTGAATAACGGTTGGACCTTTGCAGATCGCAAGCTAGAGGAGGGCAAAAAGTTACTCAAGTTTTTACAGTTCAATCTAACTTCGGTAGGTTCTATTTTGATTCAACTAGGGCTCGCTGCAATTGGAGAGGCGACCATTGGTCTCAAGCCGCTTTTTACAGTACCAGTTATCAATTTTGTGGTTGAGACTGGCCTGATTTTTGCAGTCACTGGGATTTTACTTGGTATTGGCTGGAACTTTTTCGCGTACAACAAGTTTATTTGGAAAAAGAAGTAGCCAGGATTTGGTATGCGAATATCGCCTGCAAAGTTGCTGTTTGTGGCGCTGTTATTGGCCGCAATTTTTGTCCGATTTTATAATCTGTCTGGCACCCTCATGTTTCTTGGCGATCAGGGCAGAGACGCGCTTGTGGTCTCGAAGATGTTTTTAGAGAGGGATTTGGTGTTTATTGGTCCGGTGACGAGTGTAGGCAACTTATATCTCGGACCGTTTTACTACTATTTTATGCTCCCCTGGCTATTTTTGAGTTACCCAAGTCCGCTTGGTCCGGCGGTGGCTGTAGCCGTCGTGAGTATTGCAGCAATTATTCTGTTGTATAGAGAGTTGAAAGCAGTGTTTGGCGAAAAAGTCGCTTTGTTGAGCAGTATTTTTTTTGCATTTTCTAGCTCTGTTGTCAGTCAGTCACGCTTTAGTTGGAATCCAAACATCGAGCCAATTTTTAGCATTCTCTTATTTTTTGCACTGCTCAAGTTTTGGCAAGACAATTCTCCTCGACAACTGGTATGGATAGCGCTCACAACTGCAATCTTACTGCAACTGCATTACATCACCTTGCTTGTACTACCTGTTGTTGGAATTGTTTGGATATTGGCAGTTAGGCGTGCCTGGCGCAAAAGAACTGCGAGAAAGCCGTTTTTTCTTTGGTCTGGAGTGGCTATTGGTATTGTATTGATGAGCATGCTGCCGCTGGTTTTATTTGACATCAAGCACGAGGGTCTGAATATTCAGGGAGCGGCTGAGTTATTCCAAAGCGATAGTTTCAACGAGTCTGCACCTTGGTGGGTACGTGCCCAGCGCATTTTATCCGAAACACACGGGAGATCACTGCACATCTTTTTTGAGACCCAGATCGGAGAAAATCGTGTGCTCAATACTTGGTTGCTTAGGGGTGTACTTGTAGTAGTAGCCTGGCTACTATACCGATTGCGAGGAAGACAGCGCGCAGCTTTGCAGTTGTTGGCGCTGTTTCTTGGTACAGCGATTATTGGCCTTAGTTTCTACACGAGTTCAGTATTTGATCACTATATTTTATTTGTTATCCCTTTTGCTTGTGTTGTCTTCGGGATAGCACTTGGCAAACTCTGGGAGAGCAAGCGTGTCTTTGCAAAGCTCGTTGTGCTCGCCACAGTGTTGGCTTATCTGATTTGTAATTGGTCAAGGTACTCGTTTGCAACGGCCGGTCTTAATATCAGTTTGATCGCTGAAACTGCGAGCGAGATTCACAAGCTCGTTGAGCCAGGGGAGAAGTATGAGATCATGCTTCTCTCTGCCACTAGAGACATTTATGGCACGAACTACAGGTATTTCTTGAGCAGTAATCCTGAGAAAAAACCGCTGGAACCAGAACTACATCACACCGCTGAGACACTGATAATTATCAACGAAGAGCGCGTGGCACCTGACCCACTTTCGTTGCCGATCTATGAATTAGTGGTATTTCCCAACAAAACTCCCAGTCAGATTATTGAGTTACCAAATGGAGTGGAGCTGTTTGTGTTGCGTACAGATTCCTCAAGTGTATGATAAGTACTATGCAGCCCTTTCTCTCTGTCATTATCCCGTCATATAACGAGCAGAAAAACTTTGCTTCAGGGGTACTTGATACAGTTCTTACCTATCTGCAAGCACAAGACTATACCTGGGAAGTTATTCTGAGTGATGACGGATCTAGTGATGGAACAGTAGAGTTACTACATGCATTTGCCTCAAAAAATCAAGGGGTTCGTGTGCTCGAAAACAAACATGCGGGCAAAGCTGCAACTGTGAGCTCTGGTATGTTGGCCGCCACCGGTTCTTGGCGCTTATTTACCGATTTTGATCAATCCACTCCACTCAGTGAGGTTGAGAAACTGCTCGCGATTGCCAGGGATCAATACGACGTTGTAATTGGATCGAGAGAGATTGCCGGTGCTCAGCGTGATGACGAGCCATTTTATCGGCATTTGATGGGTCGTGTGTTTAATCTCGTTGTGCAGATTTTGGCTGTGCCTGGTATCTACGACACTCAGTGTGGTTTTAAATTGTTTTCTGATCGAGCAACGAATGATTTGTTTTCTCGATTGTCGGTCTACGGTAATTTGGCAGAACGCCGGGATGCGTACACGGGGGCATTTGATGTCGAGCTGTTGTACATTGCTCGCAAAATGAAGTACAAGATTGCTGAAGTACCAATCCATTGGGAACACCGCGAAACAAATAGAGTGAGTCCAGTCAAAGATTCACTGCGAATGTTTTTTGATATCGTGCGCATTCGCTTCGCCGCACTGCGGGGCAGGTACGAGTAGTATGCGATATGTTGTTTCACTCTGGGTTTGTTTGCTGAGCTACGCCATTTGGAGCTATGGCTTGGCTGATCCAAATTTAGTATTAACATCTTGGGAACCCTACTGGATTTTTCAGAACTGGATTTGGTCAATTGCTCGCGGCTTTGTAACTTTCTATACCACAGTGTATGTCTTGCTGATTGCTTGTATGTTTTGGTTGGGGTTACAAATGCAGCGTTGGTTGAGAGGAATTACTCACCTCACGCTTTCCCGAACCATACTGTGGTTTACTCTTATTATTTCCCCGCTTCTTTTTTCCTACAATGCGCTCTCGCATGACGTTTTTAATTACTTGTTCAATGCCAAAATGGTGTTGATTTATCAAGCCAATCCGCATGCGCAGACTGCACTTGAGTTCAGTGATGACTGGACTCGATTTATGCACAATACGCACACTCCCGCGCCATATGGCTTTGGTTGGACTGGTCTCTCTTTGATCCCATTTATGCTCGGCTTTGGCAAATTTACCTGGACGTGGTTGCTGTTTCGAGTGTTTTCTGTTGCTAGTCTTGTTCTTGTGTATGTCGGACTCAAACAGCTTGCAGGGCTGATGGGCAAGCGCTTGACGCTCAGCGATGCTGCAATCTTTTTTCTTAACCCACTCGTGTTGATAGAGATTGTGGCGAACAGTCACAATGACTTGTGGATGCTTGCGCCAGCGCTGATTAGCTTTAGTTTTCTGCTGGCACGAAAACGTTTTGCATTCAGATCGAGAGTGTTTGGGTCATTGCTGTTGTTAGCTTTTTCTGTTTCGATCAAATTTGCCACTATAGTACTGCTTCCCATTTGGCTCACCATACTTGCGCTCGAGCGGTTTGAGGAAGGAAGCTTCACTAGACTCAGGCTTCCCAAGCGATTTTTGCAACTGCTAACCCAAGGTATTTGGGAACGCATACTTCGTGTACTGCCATACTCAGCCGCTGCGTTGCTGCTCCTGCCACTTCTTACAAACCAGTCGCAGCAGTACTTGCCGTGGTACCTGACTTGGTCTCTCGTCTGGTTGCCGTTGATTGGTTCAGCAAAGTGGAGAGTATTTTGGCTCGTGTGTTCAATCGCTGCACTCTTGCGCTATGTACCGTGGCTGTATGCGGGTGGGTATGAGGCAGATACCGTGCAATGGCAGAAGTACATTTCCTTAGGGATTCCTGCCATGTGGTTACTTTGGCAATGGTCTATAGTTAGACCCAAAACAGAGCACGGAAGTATTTTGGTTGGGAAAACAGTCGATGGTTAAATTAATTTTTACTGCGATCATTGGTGTGTATCTTGTGACCCATCTGTGGGGCCTGCTTAACTTACCGGTGTTTGCAGATGAGTCAATATATATTCGTTGGGCGCAACTGATCATTGACGATTGGAGAGAGTATTTATTTTTTCCAATGAATGATGGCAAAACACCGTTGTTTATGTGGCTTCTCGTGCCTTTCCAATTCGTCTTTTCTGATCAGCTGTACGCAGCCCGGATTGTTTCCGTATTGGTAGGCGTTGGTCAGATTGGGGCCAATGTTTGGTGCATTCGCTTACTAGGTGGTACGAAACTTGCCAAGGTTCTCGGTGCTTTGTTTGTGACGATCCTGCCATTCTGGTTTTTTCATCATCGTATGGCATTAATTGACGGAACTCTTACTTTGTTTCTTACTCTCAGTCTTGCAAGTTACTTGGAAGTTGTGACGCGCTCATTCACATTCCAGAATAGAGATTTGTTGCAACTCAAAAAAGTATTTCGTGTTGCTCTGAGAGAGCCCTGGCTGCTCTTGAGTGGCATTCTGTTTGGTTTAGCGCTTTGGACCAAAGTACCGGCGATTTTGTTTACGCCGACGTTCGTGTTCTTTGCTTTTTTGCCAAAGAATAAATCGTATACAGAGCGGTTGTTACTACTGCTGCAGTCCGGGTCAGTAATTGCTGTAGGACTCGTATTTTTTCTAGTGTTAAAAACGCAACCCGTATTTTCGCAATTGTTTAGTCGTGGCAGTGATTTTCTTTACCCATGGCAAGAAGTCTTAGAGGGAAAATGGAGAGATACGATTATCAGCTTTCCTACATACGGCAGGTATTTCTTGCTGTATCTCACGCCCACAGCCACAATTGTATCTTTGATCGGACTTTTAATGCGAAAACAGAGAAGAGCTATTTTTGTGCTGCTGTTGGCAGCATTGAGTTTTATTGGCCCGATTGCTGTGTTGGGCAAAGTTGTGTATCCCAGATATTTTATGCCTGCTATTATCCCTCTTACCCTCGCAGCAAGTATTGCCCTCAGCGAGTTGTTTCGTCGAGCCAAAGATGGTGAGTTATCACTGCGAAAACGAGCAGTCTTTGCCGTAGTTGCGGTACTACTTCTGGCAAACTCTCTAGTAAGATCTGTCGCATTCATATACCCATCTCTCACCAACGCAAATGCTACCCCATTTGTTTCTGCAGACGTGACGCAGTATCTATCTGAGTGGTCCTCTGGCCATGGTATTCAGGAAGCGGTGGCATTGATTAATGCACAGGCGAAACAAGGGACGATTGCGGTGGCAACGGAAGGGTTTTTTGGCACGTTACCAGATGGCATTCTGATGTACTTACACAGGCGAGATGTCACAAACATTATGGTGCAAGGGATAGGACAGCCAGTACGAGGTATTCCTGATGCGTTTCTGAAACAAGCCTCAGCCTACGAAACAGTTTGGTTGGTGGTAAATAGCCATCGCATGCAGATGCAGACAGAAGATCTTGTGTTGGTAGCTGAGTTTTGCCGGCCGGACAATGCACCATGTTTGCAGGTTTGGGATATCACTAATTTACAACTTCTCTAGCAACATACCCTGTTCCTCGCACTGTTTGAAGTATCGCTCCTGAGTTCTTAAGTTGCATTCTCAAGCGACGAACATAGACATCGATCGAAGTATATGAGGGTATTTCTTCGGTAAATCCCCAGATGCTATCAATCAACCGCTCTCGCGTGATGATTTGATTTTTATTTCGAAAAAAGAACTCCAGAATTTCTGCTTCACGCTTTCTTAGTTGCTGATGGTGTGAGCCGATATACAGATGAGCTGTTTCTGGCTGCAATGCTGCCGAACCGAGGTAGAGAAGTGAGCCTGCTTTGAATTTGTTTACACTCAGCAGTTTATTGCAGTAGAGCTCTAGACAGCGTTTCGAGAATGGTTGTTGCAGGCAGAGGTCGGCTCCGGAGTTGAGATAGATTTCATGATGCACCGTTTTTGATTGCAAGAAAACAATAAGAATTTTTGTGGCAAAGGAGATTTCATGCACATAGCAAACGAGATCGTGTAAATCGTTAGAATATCCTGGAATCTCTACAATAAGCAAATCAATCTTATTCTTCTCGAATAATTTATACGCAGATGTGATGTCAGTTGTCGTGTGACAGGCAGTGGCCGCTAGCATCTCGTTTATTCGAAACTTCGTTTGCACAACATCTGATTGTACGAGTGCAATGATGTGTTTAATCATTTTTGGTATACTACGTGTCTGCTACTCCCGAGTAGTGAAGCGGCATCACAACAGGTTCTGGACCTGTTTTCCTAGGTTCGAATCCTAGCTCGGGATCAATTGTCATAGCAATGAATTAAGTTGATTCATTTATTTCCCTAACTTTGTTGCGTAAGCTCTTTTCATAGTAAAGGAGCCAGCATGATCGAAACGTACGAATACTTTCCAGACGCAGAACTCGATGTTTTGGATGCGGGAAAACATCCCATACCAGGAATTACTTCAATCGAAGGGTGGCAATCGGTAAAAATTGAAGACAACGGTGAGCCACTGGTAGCACTTCAAAAGTATCGTGGGAGGCGATTGGCGATTTCTCCGCAGTATTTTATTAGAGGTTTTAGAGAAGCGAGCTTCGAGCAAGAAATTCGCGCTGGTGTTTTTGAGCGATTATTACTCGCTGCAGAAGCACTTCCGTCGGGGTATCGCTTGGTAATTTGGGATGCGTGGAGGCCGGTGTCGTTGCAAAAGGAAATTTACGATCGTTATTACGCTCGACTTTGTGCTCAGTACGGCGCACTCGACTCCCAGCAGCTAGAACGTCTTTGCCAACAATTTGTCGCCTTGCCATCAGCTGATCCAAGCGCGCCATCCCATCATCTGACTGGAGGGGCGGTAGACGTCACGATCTTGGACGAATTTGGCCAAGAGTTATGGATGGGCACTGATTTTGATGATTTTTCCGAAAAAGCACACACGCAGTATTTTGAGAACGAAGAAAATTGTGTAACTGAACAGGATTTTTTGGCTAGAAGAAATAGGAGAATTCTACACGACGCGATGAGAAGTGTTGGTATGTTTACCGGTTTGGCTAGCGAGTGGTGGCATTTTCAGTTGGGCACGCAAGCGTATGGGTTACAAACTAATCAAACTGCTCTCTACGGAATTCCAAAAAGTAAAAGTATAGGAGGTGTGAGATGAACAAAAAACAATCATTGGCCATAGTATTTGGAGGTGTTTCATCGGAACACGACGCGTCAAAAAAGTCGTTTGAGCACGTACTCTCGAGGCTCACGCAGAAAAAAATCCAACAACAGTTTCAGGACATCCAGATCTTCTATATCGCTCGTGACGGCGGGGTGTTGCTCAATCCATTTTTGCCGAACAACTCCCCTGAATCCTACTCACGAACAGGAGAGCGCATTTCACGGTCAACCTTGCTTTCGCAATTAGCTGAGGATGCTATTTATGTATTCTCTTTGCTTCACGGTCAGCACGGCGAAGACGGTTGTATTCAAGGAGCTGCGGCATTTTTAGACATCAAGGGTTCATTTGGCTCAGTTCTTTCCGCTTCTTTGGCCATGAGTAAGTTGCACTGCAACACATTCGTGGCTGGTCTTGGGACTGAGGCGCAGATTCCACGTTCGGTGGTTGTTCGATCTGAATCTGAGATTGCTAAAGCCCTCGCGTTTTGGAAATCTGGAGAGAAAGTGGTTATTAAACCCAGTTCTCTCGGAGCCAGTATCATGACTGAGCTACATACCATCGGGGATGACAACCAAAAGGCCACTGATCTGATTGCTCAAATACTATCGTATGATTCGGCAGCCTTACTACAAGAATTTATTCCTGGAGATGAGTACTCGTGTGGTTGTCTTGAAGAAAACGGTATGGTCTCGGCATTGCCGGTGATCAAAGTAATCACTCAACAGCAGTTCTTTGGTCATGCTGAGAAGCATACTTTGGGCAAAAACGAAGAGTGGGTGATTGACCCAGAATCAGAATCGCTTGTTGAAACGCGCGTTCGCAGGCTCTCTGAGCAGCTGTTCCAGCATGTGGGTGTGCGACACTTCGCAAGATTTGATTTCCGTGTGAATCCGGAAGGAGCTATATATTTTCTAGAGATAAATCCGCTGCCAGGCATGATGGAGCATAGTTTGTTTCCAAAGATGTTGCGAGCTGCGGGGAAGAACATTGAGGATGTAGTGCTACTCTCGTATAAAAACCAACTGGGTGAGGGTGAAAAATCAACAGAGTTTCGTTACCACATTGATTAATGCAAGAACGAAGTAAACTGATTGGCTTGGTTGGGGGCGTCAGCTGGACATCGACATTGGAGTACTACAGACGATTTAATGAGCAAGTGTACTTAGCCCAAGGCGGGTATGCCAGTGCTCGATTACTGATCTCCAGCATCAACTTCTCTGAGATACTCGCGTATCAAAAATCTGGAAGGAGCGATTTGGAGGCTGACTTTCTGGTGCAGGAACTACAACGACTTGAAAAGGGTGGTGCAGAGTGCGCACTCATTTGCTCAAACACCACAAATAAAACCGTCGAGACACTCAGGCAGTCAGTATCGATTCCAATACTCTCATTGCCCGAGTCGGTTGCTTTAGATGCCATTAGCAAAGGTTTGCGGTGTGTTGGACTCCTCGGCACAACATACACAATGTATGGCACCTTTTACCGAGAGTGTTTGGAAGCACATGGTTTGAAAGTTGTTGTGCCAAACGAAGCAGCTGGGACGATGGTTCACACCATTATCTATGAAGAACTAGTTAAGGGTGCAGTTCTGCAGCGTTCTGCGGGCATTTTAGATGAGATTAGCAGAGACCTCGTGCGATTAGGAGCTGAAGCAATTATTCTCGGGTGTACCGAGCTACCACTGTTAAGAAATAAGATGCGTGCCGAGTGCGCCTTCTTGGACACAATCGATATTCACATTGCTCGAGCGTTGGAGTTTGCACAAGTTCTCAAGAGGACAGTAGTGTGCTGAAGCTACTGTCCACTTCAAAACTTGATACAGTTAGGATTATAGACATACATATTGAGTATGTAAAGTGCTTTTTTTGTTGATCCACAGATCTTTTGCAAATGAAAGAAAACTATCAAAGGTATATTAAATATATAAAATAGTCTCAATTCGACGAAGTTCTTTTTCTTTTCGTTTTATGAAGCCACCACGTCCGTAACCGAAGGTAGAAAGAATTTGTTGTACGTGATCGGCGCCAACGGCATGGGACCATACGACGTAGCTGGCGCCTGCGTCATACAGCCTCAGAGCATCCTGAGCTGAATGTGCTGTCACGATTGTACTGATTCCTTTGTGCTTGCTAGCCAGAAACTTGAGTAGCAACTGATTCGTCTCCAAATTGGAGATACTTGAAATAACTAACTTAGTTGAGTGCAACGGTAATTCCTCAAGAAACTCAATGTTGCTTATGTCTCCAAACAAGTGGCGATATTGTTTTTTTTGCATTTTCGTTATCACCTCTGGGTCATAATCAACTATCGCAAATGTTTTACTTGCTTGTTCAAAATGGGGCAGTAATTGGTATCCCAAGTCATCACAACCGAGTAATACGACATCGAAGTGTTCTTGTCTTTTCTCCTTGTTTCGCTTTGGCTTACTCAATTCAAGCAGACTCAGGATTGGTCCTGAGAGTCTAAGGAGTTTTTCAGCATAGAGGAAGAAGTAAGTTGATCCCGCAATGGTGATCAGACCAACAAGCGTAATGAGTGTAACAACTTCTGAAGAAACATGACCGAGCTTGAAGCCAAAAGCAACAAGAATAAGAGAAAATTCGCTAATTTGGGCGACGGTCAAACCAGTCATAAATCGGGTACGTCGCTCATAGCCAAGTACGTTCATGAGTATAAAAACAATGAGCGGGTTGCCAATCAAAACGAAAAGCGACAGTATCAGCACAGGCAGAGCAAGCGCCGATGCTCCAGATAACGCGAGATGGGAACCAAGTAAGATGAAAAAGATAATGATAAAGAAGTCGCGAAGCGGTCTCATTCTCGCGCTTATTTCTTCTGTAAAGTCAGAACTTGCAAGGGCGACACCAGCCGCCAGAGCGCCGATCTCAGTTGAAAAGCCGAGTAGCGCAAATAATGCTGCTGCACCGACTCCCCAAGTAAGAGAGAACAAAAACAGTAACTCGCTGCTTTTACTCGCAATACTTGTGATTGTAGGAAGTACATACTTTGCAATGATAATAATCAGTAGCGCAAAGCCAACTCCCTTCAGCAATGTATCAGTTAGGGAGTTTGTCAGGCCAGTACTCGAAGCATGTGAGATTGCTGTAATCATGATAAGAATAAATGCCGCAATGACATCTTGAATCAGGAGAACGCCGATAGAAATTTTCCCAAATAGTGTCTGCAGATCTCCACGATCGGTGAGCAATTTTAAGACAATAATAGTACTGCTAAAGGTGAGGGCTAAACTGAGGTACGTTGCCTCAAGTACAGAAAACTTCAGAAGCATGAGAATCCCAAAGCCAAGGACTGACGTAAAGACAACCTGGCCAATTCCGGTGATGCTTGAAACTTTTCCAACTTCTTTAATAACGCTTGGGCTGAGGTGTAAGCCCACGATGAACAGCAAAATGGTAATGCCAAATTGTGAAAACAACTCAAGAAAGTCGTAGGCTTGGATCAAGTTGAGTCCTGACGGTCCAACCAAAATTCCTGCCAAGATATACGCGATAATAAGTGGTTGCCTCAGTGCTCGCAGAAGAAATGAAAGCACGACTGTTACAGCAAGGACAAGGGCAAGTTCGAAAAATACTGGCATTATGGGTAGAGTTTTTCTTGATACTCACGTAGCATGCGTGCGGCACTAAACTGCTCTGCTGCGCTAATCGATCGCTGCATCATCTCAACCCATTTTATCGGATATTCCTCATTCGTGCGTTCATAGTAAGTGGGAATAATTTTTTCTTCCAGTGTGCTGTAGATCTGCTGTGATATCTCATTACTATCTAGCTCCCAACCAAGCCCACTCCAATCCACCTCGGCCGCCCAGCCGTCAGCCACAGTGCACTGGAGGACCCCATTTGAGAGTGCTTTGATCCCAGAAGTACCACAGGCTTCTTTACCTTGCTCAGGAGTGTTGAGCCAAACATCAGAGCCACGTGTTAAGTGTTGAGCTAGCGCTATATTGTAGTCGGGCACAAACAGCGCGTGTCCCGAAAGCTCACGTTGCATGTAAGAAATTATTTTTTGCAGTGTATCTTTGCCCGCTTGATCCTGGATATGAGCCTTGCCCGCAACAAGAAGTAGAACGGGTCTAGTTGCATTCGAGAGTATTTGGCTCAGCCGATTTATGTCTGCAAAAACTGCATCGACGCGTTTGTATCCTGCCATTCGCCGTGCCCAACTGACGACGAGCCAATTAGGATCATAGGAATAGCCAGTTCGTTCTTGTACGACTGCTCGCAGTGCCTCTTTTTCTTGGAGATGTGACTGCCAAAGTTGCTGTCGATCTTGCTGTGCGGCAGCAATTGCTCGTGACTGCCAGGTTCCAAAGTGTACCCCATTTGTAATGGACTCCCAGTGGTACTCGGGCCACTGTTGTCTAGAAAGCTCCGTATGGTTCTTGCTGACGCCAGAAGCTTTACTAGACGAGTTGAGCGAGAAGATAGTGTTTGAGAAGTAGTCTCCCTGATTCGATAAGCCAGAGTACAAGAGGAGCTCGGTGTTGCCATCTGCTAGCTCTCCATAGGGCTGCGCAAACGCTCGGATCAAGTGTGGCGAGTACGCATTATTTCCAGCTGCTACAAGTGTGTGGTTGGTGTAGACAATTTTTTCTTTCGCTATTCTCCAAGCAGCATGGTAGATGAGCTGTTGACGCTCTCTGAGCTGGCGAATGAGTTCCCAGATAAGAAAACTCGGTCGTCCTTCATTGAGATGGTAAACGCGTGGGATAATCCCAAGTTTGTCGAGCAGTCGTGCGCCACCAATACCGAGCAACAATTGCTGTTTTAACTGTGATTCTTGACTGCCTGCATACAGCTCGTGGGTGATATTGCGTTCGTGCATCAGGTTTTGCTCTGTCTCCGTATCTAGTAGATACAACGTAACAGTAGCAGAGATCACCTTTTTCCAGCAGCGCAACCAAATTTTGGTATCTGCAATTTTGATCCCTATAAACAGTGGTTGCTCGTCGTGATAAATGTGCTCAAGACCGGCGGAAACAGGGTCAAACTCGGCGTCTACTTCATATTGCCTGCCTGTCTCTGTTATTCTTTGCACACTCCCGATTCCTCGATAGAGTAGACCGACACCAACCATATGAACACCATCATCAGCAGCTTGCTTGAGTGTGTCACCGGCAAGAATGCCGAGGCCTCCCGCATAAAACGGGAGTTCAGATTCGATGCCAAACTCGGCACAGAAATACGCTATGGGATGGGCGGCAGTATTGGTCAGGGCAGACATAACTATAGCTACATACTATACATGCCATTTTGATAGAGGGAAACCTCTTCTCCAGATGTTAGGGTCGCGAGAACCGTACGATCGGTGGTAGAAACGATATCGGAGTGCTCGGCCGAGTCATTGAAGCCCCTCTTGAGCCATTCTTCCTTGGAAAGCGAGCTTGGATCACCTCGATAGCAATCTTTGTAAGCCATGCCGATCGCAAGATGCATATTGCCAAATGGTCCGCCAATGTTTTCGTCGTACAGTGTCTCTGCCATTGGATGGGTAATGCGGGAAAGTCTTTTATCGGTGAAAGAAACTTCTCCCACCTTATTGGCGTTTTCTACCTTCAGCATTTCACTCAAAAACTTTTGACCCGTCTTTGCTCGAGCTTTTGTAACCAACCCATCAACAAACTCGAGCTCAATCCCAGTGATGACATTGCTGTAACGGTACAGTGGCTGATTGAAGCGGATCCAACCGTTTGTTCCTTGCCAGTTGGGCGAAGTGAATAACTCAAAGCTGGGGATGTTTCGATCTGCGCCACCTTTCCAAATTCGATCTGGACCAAGTTTTAGAGTCAAGTCAACGTCTTCGCCTGTAATATGTAGCGACTCTATCGAGAGTTTGTTTACTGCAGTTCGTGTTTTTTCTTGTTGCGCTTTTACGTTTCTCCACTCGGCGACAGGGTCTTTGGCGTCTAGGAAGCAGGCATGAATAATCTGATCCCAGTATTTTTCTAATGAAAGGCCGACTAGCTTGGCTTTGGCCTCAACACCCCAAAGACCAATGGTCCAGGTGTGCTTACCACTGTATTCTTTTTCAAACAACCAATCTCGGTACGGTTTGCGTGAGTCTCGCGCGGCAAGCAGCTTGCTCGGTTCTACTGCTTGTAGTTCTAAGGGCTCTACATCTGCAATGATGACAACACTGTGGTCAATCAGATCAGCTTTTGCTCTGAGATACTTTGCTGGAAAAAAAGTGAGCTGTTCTTTGGAAGCGAGCGAGAAAAAATCTTTTTCAAATCCGGTAGGCACGAGACGCATGAGCACGTGGCCGCCAGCCTGGAGGACTTCATTTTGTAATGCAAGCGCGAGCGACTTTGCAACATCTGGCACGATGCACTCGACGACTTCGCCCCGCGCGATGCCTTCCTTCTTACCGAGGGCAAAATGTACGAGAACTTTTGCATAGTTGGAGAGGATTTTTGCTGGTGGTTCGTATGGTTGTTTCACAGTGCTTTCTCTAGATATGATCGTACTTTTTTGAATGCGTGTGCTCGGTGTGAGATAGCATTTTTTACTGCCATCCCTAGCTCGGCTAGTGTTTTTGTCTCTCCGGTCGGTATAAAAATTGGATCGTATCCGAAGCCTGTACCGACTGCAATTGTGCTCGAGATGCTGCCTGTCATTTTTCCAACAAAGTATTCAGGACTTTTTGTCACAGGGTCAAAGAGACAAGCAACAGTTACAAACTCGGCAAAACGATCTGTCTTGTCGTTCAGTTGTTCGAGAAGCGCCTGATTTCTGTCTAGATCGCTCCCTAAATGCCAGCGCTTACTTGCGACCCCCGGTTTATTACCCAGCGCTCTGACCTGCAAACCTGTGTCCTCAGCAACACTCAGGAGCTTGCTAGCTTGAGCAAATGCACGTGCTTTAAGCTCTGCGTTTTCAGCGAACGTACTGCCGTCTTCTACAACGTCTAGGTTTGCAACAGAGGGTAACTCATTCGGAAACACCAGCTCAACTCCAGACAGCGAGAGGAGAGATCTGAGTTCTTGCTGTTTTCCTTGGTTTTGTGTGGCTACCAAAAGACGCATTAATTTCCGCCACCACCCAACATACTACCAAGTCCACCGGTCATGCTCGAGAGTTTTTTGGCTGCCAATTGCTGTGATTGCTTGATAGCATCATTGAGTGTTTCGATTGCATCACTACTAGTAATGCCTTGCACCGAAAACTGCTTTATTTTTTGATCGCCAGAGATCACGACAACGATGTCACCTTTTTCAACACGAATCTCCTCTGCGGCAAGCTCAGATTGCATCTGCTTTGCTTGCTGTCGTAATTTGTTTATGTCTCCGAGTGCCTTGAATGGATTTGCCATGGTAGCCTTTCTATGTTTCGGCCAATTCTACTACATGAGAGCAGCAACAGCTAGTTGCTTAAGTGGTGTTTGAGCGACTTCTTGCAACTGCGCATCATCAGGAGTGGGGGTTGTGGTGATTGAGAGCAATAAACTGCCTCCAGACACAGTTTCAATAATGGTATTGAGTGTTAGAAAGAATTTGGGTGCCATGAGTTGTTCTCGGTGGAAATCATAGTAGACCTGGATTTCTAGCGTGTGTTTTGTTGGCGCAATTGCCTTAGCTGATCTGAGGAGTGTTGCCAGGCCAAAATTTTGTTCTGTGCAGGTTGTTAAAATCTCTTCCCATCTTTCGCACACTTTCTTAGCGTCGCCGGTATGACTGGAGATACTTGCTGCGCTGAGTTGCGATTTCACTGTCGACGATTTGGGTACAGCAGCTGTCTCAGTCTTTTTTGGCGTACTTGAGGGGGGCGTACTCTGTTGTTTGTCACCCGATTTTGTAATCATATTGAGTAGCGCAAGTTCAAGGGTCAGGTGGGGGAGTGGGGAGTGCGGGCCTGAAGACACTGTTTGCAGCTGTGTCAGTAGGTACTTCAAAATGGTGGAAGATGTAATTGCTTTGTCGGTATCTGTGTAGCTTCTGACGAGTTGATCGTGTAGGAAGCCAAGAAACCCCTTGAGAAACGCGTGTTCGTCGGTGTTGTTCGCCCGTAGTCCATCAAAAAAAGACAAGACATCTTGCGGCACTTTTGCCATGACTACTGTAAGTAACTTGGTGTAGTCATCTGTTGTTTGTTTGCCGAGAAGCTCTGCCATGCTCTGAGTGTCTGAGATCTTTACTGTTGCAATTTGCTCGAGCAGTTTTATGCCGTCTCGAAAACTACCTCCTGCAGCCTCAGCGATTTGTTGCGTAATTTTCTCTGGAATGTTCAGTTTTTCACTCTTGGCAACTTTTGACAGTGCCTTTGCGATTTCCTCTATGCTGGCTTGGGAAAAAAGAACTTCTCGACAACGTGAGCGAATGGTACCGGGAATTTTTTGCAACTCAGTTGTTGCCAAAATAAAGACGGCATGTGCTGGTGGTTCCTCCAAGAGTTTGAGGAGTGCATTCCAAGCCTCAGTTGTGAGCATGTGAGCTTCATCGAGAATATACACACTCTTTTCTCCAAGCGGTGGTGGGGTAAAAGCTGCTTCTTTGAGCTGGCGAACGTCGTCTATGCCTCGGTTGCTGGCTGCGTCGAGCTCGCGTACCAAAAAGGAAGTGCCTGCCAAGATACGAGCTTGCTCATCAGATTGATCACTCACATCGCTGAGGCTTTCTGATTGTTTGCGCTTCTCTTTCCGATTGGCTTCATCATTCAGGACAGCTGCCAAGATGCGTGCGGCGGTAGTTTTGCCTGTACCTTTTGGTCCTGCAAAGAGCAATGCTTGGGGAATTGAGCCGCTTTTGAGCATTTGTAACAACTGATCGCGCGCAGTCGCCAAATGCAGATCAGCAACTCGAGCAGGGCGGTATTGACGATTCCAGTTCATACTTATTCGTGATGATAGCCGAGCAGGTGCATAATGCTGTGTTCGAGATAGAAACAAAGCTGCTCATCGACCAGCTTACCATATCTGCGCGCGGTGCGAACAGCTTCAGGAAAGCTAATGACTACGTCTCCCAGATGAGGTGGGACACCACTTGGTAACGGAAAGTCATTGAGCTGTTCTTTTTCGTGTTGGGGAAAAGAAAGTACGTCGGTTGTGCCATCGTGCTGCAACTTTGACTCATTGAGTTCTTGGATTTTGCGTTTTCCGACAATGGAAATGTCTATTTGTGCGTGTTCTACGCCGTGACTTTGGAGAAAGGTGCTCGCCCGTTGTCGTATTTTTTTACGATTGACTGGGTATCTTGAGCCGACAAATAAATTGACCTGAATCATGTTGATTGGAGTATAACTGAGCTACCCTTTGCTGCAAGCTGCGCCTGCACTTGGAGAATTGTGCGATCAAGACGTTCTTTGAGCGAGTTGATAATCGAAAGTGGTTGGTTTACGAGCCAGTCGTTGATCTCTTCTGCAGAGCCGGTGCTTAGTAACTGGGCTACGTCTGCCTGATACGCTTCTTCAGTTTCTTCAATCAAGAGAGCTTTTGCTGCTAGCTCTAAAATGGCAAGCAGCTTTTGACTTGCTGCAACTTGCTGCACTTCTACAAACCCATCAACCACTGAGTTAAAGAGGCTGTCTGAGGCATACTGTTCGAACCACAATGTATTCATATTTTGTGTAATCCAGGCTTGATGGCAATTTCTTCTGGTATAAAAAACACACAAACGTGTCCCTGCGCTTCTGGTGACCAGGCTTGGGAAGCACGGATGACATCAGGTGAACCGCCGAATTGATACTGCATGGGATTTGGTAGGGTGAATGAGGCCAACTCGACTATTACAGCGACGCGATTAAATGGATTCAAAACAAGCAGCTTGCGCCACTTATACCAGTTTTTGTAGTGGGCGTACTTAAGATGCCAGTCTTCAAGCAATAATAAGTGATTGGCGAGAAGGAAGTGCTTTTCGCCGTTCTCGGGGGGCTTTTTAGCCCATCCGAGTGTCGGTCGAGTAGCTTGCATGTTTGCTCCTCGAACAGCTGGTGTTGAAACCGTGTTTTGATGTGGCTGAAGCACAAACTCCGCAAGCGCCTGAATCTTGCCAAACGTGTGAGTCAAGCGCTGGTCATCAAGAGAACTCGTGACCTCAAACCCGAGTAAATCAGAAACTTGTTGTTCCAGATAGAGCAGTTCCTTTTCGGATAATTGGCTCAAAGAGGACGCTGCTGTTTCTAACTTTGCGAAGATCTCATCTCTTTCAGGTTCAGGCGTAGGTTGTGGATTGTTTATTTGCTGTGTTACCGGCTTCTCAGGAAAAGTCACAGCGAACTCAGCTTGCTTTTTTTGTAGCAGAGTATCGAGTAGTTCGAGTGAGTATAAGCTGGTGGCAGGGAGGGGCGGCATATTGGATTTCTAGATCTGTTTCCCCGCAGAACGCAATCGTTCGAGTGTTTTTTCTTTTCCCAGGACGACAATCATAGTAAAAAGCGGAGGTGTGGCCTGTTGTCCACTAACACTCAAGCGAAGCAGCATAAAGTACTGTCCTCGTTTCCAGTCATTTTTTTCTTGGAGCTGGCGGACAGTGTTCTCGATTTCCTGCTCATTCCAATCTGGAAGTTTCTCCAACTCAAGGATAGTTGTCTCTATCTGTTCGCGAACTAGTTCTGGTGTTGCTTTCTTGCTCAGAACTTGAGGATCAACGGTAATGTTGCGATAGAAGAAGGAACTAAGCTCTTCAAACTCGCTCAGTATCGAAAGGCGTTCGTGAATGAGCGGCAAAATGTCTTTTGCTAGATTCGCCGGGCAGTCGGCAGGTATAAACGGTTGTAACTTTTCTAACAACTCATCGGCTGAAAGTGCTCGTATGTATACCCCGTTCAACCACTGCAGCTTGACTAAATCAAACACGACAGATTTCGAACTAATGTCGGCCGGATCAAAGTTCTGGATGTACTCATCGAGGGAGATCACTTCTTTTTGTTCAGGATGTCCCCAGCCAAGCAACATAAAAAAGTTTAACACGGCCTCGGGCAAGTATCCTTTGTCTAAGAACGACTGAGCAGCGACCTCACCCTTGCGCTTACTCATTTTCCCCTTACCATCAGGATTCAAAAAAATGGGGATATGGGCAAAGATTGGTGCTTGCCAACCAAAAGCTTTGTAGAGGAGCACGTGTTTTGGTGTTGAGCTCAACCACTCTTCGCCGCGCAAGATATGAGAAATCTGCATAGCATGATCGTCCACGACAACCGCAAGGTGATACGTGGGAAAGCCATCTGTTTTGAGTAGTACTTGATCATCGACATCAGCGCCAGAAACTGTGATCTCTCCGCGTATTAAATCGGTGTAGTGAATCTGCTCGTCCTTGGGAACTTTCAAGCGAATGACGCTTGGTTCACCGTTGGCAAGACGCTTTGCAACTTCATCAGAACCTAGTACTCGGCAGTGTCCGTCATACTTTGGCTGCTGTTTACTAGCCATCTGATCTTCGCGTAGTTGTTCTAAGCGTTCTTTGCTGCAAAAACAGTAGTAGGCTTGATTAGCCGCAATTAATTGTTCTGCATGCTGCTTGTACAGCGGCAAACGTTGTGACTGTGTATACGGAGCAAATGGTCCGTCTATATCCGGTCCTTCATCCCAAGATAGGCCGTATGCTTTAATCACATCGAGGATGCGACCGACAGCGCCGGGCACTTCTCGAGTTTGATCTGTGTCTTCGATTCTTAAAATAAATTTGCCACCATGTCTTTTGGCGTAGGCATAGTTCTTGAGCAGCATCGCCATGCCGCCCACATGCATTTCGCCGGTTGGGCTCGGCGCCATGCGAGTTCGAACGATCGCGTGAGTGCTCATTGTTGTTGCCTTAAAGTAAACTCTGCACTTACCGCAGGAACATAGCCAATAAAGTCATCATCTCCTTCAAAGACATAGATTGGCTGCAGATATGGTTGAAAGGAAAAGTCATCAAAGTAGCCAAGGCCCACTTTGCGAATGGCAGCTTTTTGTCCTGTAAATTGTGGCGCCACGTAGCCTTCCCCTGCCTGCAAAATTTCCCATGCTGACTGAACAGATCTGAGTGGATAGGTATGAACAAGTGATGAAAAGGTCGGGAAGTAGTTGTACTGTAGTTCTACAATAGAGTTATCTCCTGAGAGTCCGCCAGCGATGATGGCATGGACGATACCTCGTCCTTTATGAGGTGTGTACATTGGATATTTCTCGTCGACAGGTGATCGATTGATATCAACTTGAATGAACTCAGCATCAGAGGCGGAGACGGCAGTTTTTAGCTCTCTGCCAATCAACTTCTGGTACGCAATGTCGCCAGAACTTGTCGCGACATCTTCAGGTAGTAATCCTCCGCTACTCAAGAACTGTTTAACCGTTTGCACCGCCTGAAACCCATCAGGTAACTTGGGATCCGCGAGCAGCTCTGGCCGATTCATATAGTCTGTGCTCAAGGAGAACTGGTGAGTATTTACATCCATTTCAAAAATGCTACTCAGCGGCAGTGTTTTGGTCCAGCGGTACACATTGTCACTCACCACTTCAGGTGCAAAGACAAAGTCATACGCATTTGCAATTTCTTTTGCTTCTTGGTCTGCGAGCAAACTTGGCGCGGCCTGAGAGTACAGGAACACTTTTGCCCGATCTGGAAACTCGGGAAATTCACCGGTTGGCAACTCGAGAGAGTAACTGGTTGGTGATTTAGAAAGTGATTTGTCGAACACAATACTTGGTAATACCCCAAATCCAACTGTTGGCGGCTCTGGCTTGGGAGGATTCATGGCTTTCCAAAACGCAATCAATGAGCTTATAAGTACTCGGCCCACGATCATAGCGACGAGTGAAATGACTCCCCACTTGACCACTGCACGACCAATCATGGTTGCTCTCGACAGACTTGAAGAATTTTGGGTTACCGGCATAGTACTCTCGTATCAAGTATACTATCTCTTATGCACTTGAAACTACTCTCACTCTTTCCTGAGTATTTTACCTCAGGTTTGGAAACTTCGCTGTTCAAGCGGGCAATTGCTGCAAAGAAGATCTTGGTTACCAATACCAACATTCGCGAGTACACGACAGACAAACACAGAGTAACTGACGACAGACCATATGGTGGTGGGGCAGGAATGGTCCTAAAAGTCGAACCTATCGCTCGAGCGCTCCAAGCTCTAGGTGCCAAACCCGGACAAAAAGGGAGCAAGATTGTGCTTCTGTCTGCTCAGGGTTCTGCCTACACACAGTCAGACGCGCTCCGCTATGCAGAGCTCGATGAGCTTATTCTCATTTGCGGCCACTATGAGGGAGTAGACGAGCGGGTGGTAGAGCATTACATAGACGAAGAAAAACGGATTGGCAATTATGTCCTCATGGGTGGTGAGGTGGCGGCCATGGTTGTTGCAGAAAGTGTTGTCCGTTTGCTACCTGGCGTACTTGGTAATCCCGAGAGCAATCAGGGTGAATCCCATAGCGAGCCAGGCGTTTTAGGCTATCCGCAGTACACTAGACCAGAGGAGTTTGAAGGACATTGTGTGCCGGAGGTGTTACTGAGTGGGGATCATCAAGCCATTTTGGAGTGGCGAGAACAACAGCGAAAAACTTAAAGCTGTAGCAAACGCATTGCTTCAACAATTGGTAATTGGTCAAACGGCAAGACTTGTTTCAACTTTTCAATGCTCAGTGCAGTGTTTGTTTGATATGGTCTCACTTGATTTTGTTGGTACGCCACCAAATCACTTTTCTCAATTTTTCCTGGGAGTTTGAGAACTTCTTGCAATGCCAGGCCAAACGCATAATCACTCCATTTTTCACCACTCGTGGCATGGTAGATGCCGGTAGTTTTGCTCTGAATCATAAAATCAATCACACGAACAAAATCATCTATAAACGTCGGTCCAAAGTAGTGGTTGTCAAATAACTTTGCGCTGCCCTCGGTGATTTTTTGAGCAAATTTGTGCGCTATATCAAGTTTAGTAAAAGGATCGGAGCGAAACGGTTGATCGATGCGAAGAATGCTCCATAGGTGATCGCTTGCCGTCACGATGTCTTCACTGTAGGCTTTGGTTTGGCCGTACCACTCGATTGGATTAGGTTTGTCGTTCTCAGTGTAGAGCGTGTCTTTTTTGCCATCAAACACATACGCGGTTGAGATCAAAATAAGATGTTTGTCAAATTTGCTCGCTGCTTGTGAGAGAGTTTCGGTGCCCGTTACGTTAATTTTATACGCTAAACCATTCTTGTCGCCCCGTTGCTCCCAAGCTGCTGAGACATCGGTAAACGCCGCGAGATGAACGCAGGTTTGGGCAGTAGAGTTTTCAAAAAAAGAAAAAACCGCTGATTTATCAGTGATATCAATGGGACGCACAGGATCAGAAATATCGAGCGTCTGAAACTCATACTTGTCGGCAAAGACTTGAGTAAACTTCGAACCAATCAGACCACTACTGCCGGTGATGAGGAGTGGGATCTTTTCTGTCATTTCCGACTAGCCTTTGGTGACTTCCCACACGTTTGAGCCAAAGAAGTCCCATGGGAGTCGGTGCTCATCAGGATTTTCCTTGTTGAACTGCTCGCTGGTGTAGTAGATCAAGTTTGCAGCTGTCGGAGCGAGGTTTGCAATCCCGTGGGCAATTCCTGGTGGGATAGCAAGCAACTGAGGATTCGCTCCACCCAGAACTAGTCGCATGTGCGTGTTATATGTTGCAGATTCTGCGCGAACGTCATGCAGGTTTACGATCATAGAGAATTGGGGTGGAACAAACCAGACGTCTGTTTGCATTTTGTGGAGGTGATAAGCCTTGATAGTGCCGGGTTGTAGTTGCGAAATACTAATTTGCTTCACCGGAATAGGTCTGGAAAAGGCGGTTAGGTTGCCGTTATCTAGGCGGGCGAGTTCTGCGAAGTAGCCACCGTCGTCCTGCATGACAGGGAGTGAGATTAGCTCAATATCAGCTATCTGATTGCTCGGTTGGTAGCTTTGTGTCGTGATACTTGGAGTGATGTCTGCGTGAATTTCCATATGTTCCCTTCGATTACTTTCTATCTTGATACTGTGCCTTGAAGTATGCTTGATTTTGCTCTTTGAGTGGTCTCCACCAAGCTTCGTTGTCTCGGTACCACTGGATTGTTTTGTCTAAGCCCTCTTGCAGTGTTACACTTGGTTTCCATCCCAGTGTTTGATTAATGTGTGACCAATCAACGCTATACTTGCGATCATGTCCGGGCCGATCTGCAATGTACTCAATATTACTTTCTGGGATATTCATGGCTTTGAGAATGTACTTGATGACTGCTAGGTTAGTTGTTTCTTCTGTTTCGCCGCCAACCAAAAAGGTAGTGTTGAGCTGATCGCTCAGGATAATGTCTTCGATAGCTCTGCAGTGGTCGAAAACATACAGCCAATCTCTCACCTGTAGTCCATCTCCGTAGACAGGCACTTTCTCCCCATCGATACAGTTGGTGATTGCAAGCCCGAACAATTTCTCGGGGAATTGGTTCGGACCATAGTTATTGGAACAATTTGAAATTGAGTAGGGAAGTCCGTATGTTTCGCCGTATGCTCGAACCAGATGATCTGAGCCAGCTTTACTCGCTGCGTAGGGACTTCTTGGATCATAGGGAGATTTTTCGGTAAATTTCTTGTTCTGGCCTAGCTCAAGCGCACCAAATACTTCGTCAGTTGAGATGTGATGAAATCGCTTAACTTTATTTGCAACTGCTGCATCAAGCAGAACTTGGGTTCCGATGATATTTGTTTCGAGAAAAACTTGTGGATTCAAGATAGAGCGGTCGACATGACTTTCGGCTGCAAAGTGGACGACATAATCGACACCGACCATTGCAGAACGTACAAATGCTTTGTCGGTAATGGAGCCATGTAAGAACGCGTAGTTTGGAAGAGATTCAATATCCCTGAGGTTTTCCAGCGTGCCAGCATAGGTTAATGCGTCCAGATTGCGAACTTTATCATCGGGATACTTTGCCAGCCAGTGATGAATGAAATTGGAACCGATAAACCCGGCGCCGCCAGTAACTAGGAGAGTGATCGAGTGTTGTGGGTGCATAGGGTAGAATTACTGTTGTACTGTTGGATTGGCTTTCAAAATTTCTATTTGCTTTCTAACTTCTGTTTGATACAAGGCGTGGTAGTAGCCAGCGAGCAGTGCTAGTACAACTATTATAACCACTAGAACCTGAATTATCCGATTTGGAGCAATTGGCTGTTGTTTTATCATAGCTTTTGTAAGGCTCGACCAACTTCTTCTCGAAAAAGTTTGTCGTCCGTGATCTGATACAACCAGATATTTTTGGTAGTTCTGATGTCTGGGTTGACCAACACACCAGCCTCTGTTCGTGATTGAATGGAGAGTGAGTGTGACTCTATCGTAACTCCTGAGACTGAATTTTCTAGTACAGCCTTGCCGATAGCTGCCATATCGTTGATCGGTAGAGCGCTGCGGAAGTGATTCTCATAGAAGGAGAAGAGTTTGCCGATTCTACTAGGATTTTTGATTACAGATTCAGCTGTTGCTGCGTCCAGAATAGCAGCAAAAGCTATTTGTTGGCGTTGGTTGCGAGCCAAGTCAGTACCTTCTTCGGACTCACTGTGTCGACTACGAACAAACTCTAGCAACCGTTCTCCAGACATTGTTTCAGTTCCTTTTGAAAAGGAAACGGTTTTATAGAGTTTTTTTGGATCTCTCTCTGTAGATATGTCGACATCTGGATTAGGAAACTCTGTGTCGACAAAGCTGGTCGGAATAGACACAGCAACACCGCCGAGAGTGTCTACAAGCTCAGCTAAGGTGTCCATCGCAAGTACTACAGTAAAATCAATTGGAACATTTGTCATTTCCTCGATGACCTGTTTTGGGAATTGCTCGGGAGAATCTGGAGAACGGTCACTGCCATACGCAAGTAGCGCATTGATTTTGGTCTTATAGTTTTCGTTCCAAAGATCTCTAGGGAGTGGGAGAAGGTGTACTGCGCCGGATTTCAGATCTAGAGAGGCAAGCAGCAGTATGTCGGTGAGAGGTGGCACTTCGCCCCTAGTTGCTAATGAATCAGTGCCCAAGATAAGAAACACAGGATTGCTTTCTCTTGGTGTAACTTCGTTTGCTGACTTTGCTATTTGCAGTAATTCTTGGGGAGATTTGTTGCTTTCACTGCCAATTTTCTGCAGGTATTGGTAGCCGAAAATGCTTGCTATCAGGATAAGAACAAGAAATGAACCAGTTACGAACGCTATTGCTAGAGCAGTAGACTTGATGATAACGGTTGTAGCGGAAAATTCAGTTTCCGTAGTTGCAGTGTGCTGAGTGGCTGATTTCATACGCTTGCGTGTACAATGAGTCTCATCATACATGAGAAGATTACTCGTCGCTAACGCGCTTCTGCTTATTTTGGTCGCCAGTAGTTGGCCGCTTTTTCATTCTGGCTTTTTTCGTGTGCATGATTATACGCATGGTGCGCGAATTGCCGAGATGACTCGAGCAGTTACGGATGGTCACATTCCTCCACAGTGGAGCCAGAACTTTGGATATGGGTATGGCATGCCACTCTATCTTTTTTATGCTCCCTTGCCGTACTACTTTGGGGCGTTTGTTTTTTGGCTTTTTGGCTCGATACTTTTTTCGGTTTCAAGCGTATTTTTTCTTGCGAACCTCTTAACCATTGTCGCAGCGTACTATCTTGGCAAGCGATTGTTTGGATCAATTGGAGCACTCTTGCTTTCTGCCCTCATCACGCTTGCACCATATCGCGCTGTTAATGTTTTTATTAGGGGTGCGATTAGTGAAGCCTGGGGCATTGCGGCTAGTGTCTGGATGCTTCTGGGGCTTGTACTGGTGTTGCAGAAACATCGGCATGGTTGGGTCGTGTTGGCTCTGAGCACTGCTGGCTTGTTATTGAGTCATAACCTGATCACGATGATCTTTTTGCCTTTTTTCACTTTGTTTGCACTGGTATTCATCGTGTACAAAAAAGCATGGAAACAAGCGATCACGACACTCGGGAGCACGTTGCTTGGGGTTGGAATGGCTGCCTACTATATACTCCCAGCCTTTCTTGAAAAATCACTCACTCAAGTGGAAGGCAGAATTTTGACACACTACTTTGATTTTCATCTGCACTTTCTGTACCTGCGACAACTTATCACTCCCTACTGGGGATATGGAGGTTCTGTCTGGGGTCCGGTCGATGAGATCTCATTTTTTCTCGGTTACGGCATGTTGACTGGATTTGTTTTGGTAGCAGCCGCAGTTTTCCAAACTATTCGCAAGAAGAAAAATGTACGTAGCTATCAGCTCATGCTGGCTGTTTTTTCATTTCTGTTGGGCTGTGTTGCTTTACTAATGACGACAGAAAAAACGTTGTTTATCTGGGATCAGGTAGAAGTCCTCAGATTCGTCCAGTTTCCCTGGAGATTTCTTTCTGTTGCCATTATTTTCTTATCACTAGCTATCACAAGTGGAGTTATGACTCTGCGTGGTAGGGTACTCAAGATTGTTATAACCGGTTTCCTTGTGATTCTTTTGCTCAGTAATGCGCGATACTTTAGGCCAGAGTCATATCTTGCTGATCCAGAGCAACTGTACTCTGCTGATGAGTCTCAGATAGCAGAGAGTATGAGTGGCATTTTGCCTGATTTCATGCCAGAAAGTTTTGACGAGACAGCAGTGCCAGTTAATTTTTCGAAAGTAGTTATTGACCCAACTCTTCCTCAGGAAAGTGAGCTCGTGAATCGAGTGCATGAAAAACTCGTCTTTGCGACATTCACTGATGAAACTGAGCTTACATTTGCAATTGCAGATTTTCCTGGCTGGCAGGTTGAAATTGACGGAAAGCGAGTTGGTCACCAAAAATCAGCAGAAGGCTTGTTACAAGTGACTGTGCCAACAGGTTCGCACCTTGTGGGCGTACTGTTTTTGCCGACACCAATTCGCACTTGGGCAAACGGCATTTCAGTTGTGAGCATACTCGTTTTATTTGGCATTATGTTGCATAGGGAGCGGCAAGAATGAATAAAGCCGAAGTTCAGACACTCAAGCGAAAGTCAGTTTCTGGTGCGGTTTCGTACTTTGCTCGATCCTTGTTTCTACAAGGAATAGGATTTGTTTCTGCAATTATCCTGAGTGCTTACTTTGCCCCGGAAGATTTTGGTATTTATGGCATAGTGCTCACTATCATTGGTATTCTGATTTTTTTCTCAGACATAGGATTAGCTTCGACACTCATACAAAAAAAGGTTGAGCCAACGCTCGAGGAATATCGCAGCGTTTTTACTGTACAGTTTGTGCTCTCACTTGTCATACTCTTGGTTTGCGTGGGCGTAGCCTCAACTGACCTACTCTCACAGAAAACTGGCATGGTCGGTAATTATATATTGCTCGCACTCGGGATTTCATTTCCCTTGGCTACGCTCAAGACGATACCTTCCGTTATGCTCGAGCGGCAGTTGCTTTTTTCCAAGCTCGTCATTCCCCAGATCGTAGAGCAGGTTGCTTTTCAAGGTGTTTTAATCTGGCTTGCGATTGCTGGTTGGGGCGCACTTGCTTACGTTCCGGCAATAGTAATCCGCTCGGTACTGGGAGTCATCACACTCATGTTAATTAAGCGTTGGCAGATTGGGTTCTCTACCAACTGGCTTGCGCTAAAATCGTTACTTGGTTTTGGTCTCAAGTTCCAGCTCAATGACTTCCTGGCTCGCATTAAAGATCAATTGTTTTTTTTGTTCCTCGGTTATGTTTTGCCACTGAGAGAAAATGGATACGTACAGTGGGCAAAGACTTGGTCTATGTATCCCTATGCGCTCACCGTGAACAATGTGATGGCAGTCACTTTTCCCACTTTCTCTCGACTGCAAGATCGTCCGAAACAACTGCAATCGGCGATCGAAAAATCTCTCTTTTTTATTACTTTGGCAATTTTCCCGATTCTCTGTGGCATGGTACTTTTTATCTCTCCACTCATTGAATTATTTCCAACTTACGCCAAGTGGCAGCCTGCCATACCGAGTTTCATTTTCTTTACCCTTAGCATCGCCTGGAGTTCAATTTCTTCTCCTCTGACAACAGCATTGACTGCGATAGGGCAAATTAACTACACACTGAAATTAATGGTTATCTGGACAATTCTTACTTGGGTTGTTTCTCCGCTCCTCTTGATTTGGTACGGCTTCACTGGAATTGCCGCCGCTGCGCTCATCATCAGCTGTAGCTCATTTTTATCTGTCTGGTATGTCAAACGTTTTGTTGTTTTGCAAGTGTGGGAGCAGGTTTGGCGACAACTCTTGGCTGTAGTTGTCATGGCAGTACTTGGCTTCCTTGGCGGGAGTTTCTGGATAAGATCCGTTTGGTGGCTAGTACTCGGTATGGGCCTAACCGCCGCCACATATGGAGTTGTCCTCTTAGCAGTTGGCAAAACAGTCATTTTCTCGCAAATTCGCAGTTTACTCGCAGTTCGGACTGAAAAATTAAGTAATTCTGCGTAGAATAGTACATAGTATGAAACTCAGCGTTGTTATTACTGCAAAAAATGCCGCCGCCACACTGGAGCGGACACTCAAGTCTGTGCAGTTTGCTGACGAGATTGTTGTCGTGGACATGATGAGTAGCGATACTACCAAGCAGATTGCTCTCAAATTTACCGATAAGGTGTTTTTTACCCCAGATGTTGGGTACGTAGAACCAGCACGAAACTTTTCTCTGAGCAAGTCAAGTGGTGACTGGATCTTAATTGTTGACGCCGACGAAGTAATTCCGCCAGCACTGCGAGATCACTTGCTTCAGTTGCTCAAAGTAGAAAGTGACGTATCCAGTTACTCTATTGCCAGGAAAAATATCATTTTTGGCGAGTGGGTACAGACAGCTGGTTGGTGGCCCGATTATCAGCCGCGACTTTTTAAACGAGGTAAAGTATTGTGGTCAGACACCATTCACAGTAAGCCAACAATCGATGGCACATTTGAGAAATTGCCTGCAACTGCCGAGCTTGCACTTGAGCACCATAATTATGAAACGCTCTCTGAGTTTGTACAGCGTCTTGATCGATACACAAGCATTGCGACAGATGTCACAACCCAAAAACCAGGGATAGATCTTGAGCATCCAATTGTTGTGTTCCGACGAGAATTTTTACAACGCCTTTTTGCGTTACGTGGTATCGAGGGCGGCTATCGTGGAGTTTTACTTGCGCTGTTACAAGGCTTTTCTGAGGTAGTACAAACTGCTAAGTTTTGGGAAGTAAAACAGAACAATTTGTTTGGAGCCAAAACGGACTCGATCAAAGAATTGCATGAGCTCAGAGCTCAATTAGCATACTGGATTGCAGATGAAGAGCTTCGAAGTGCTCAGGGACTACAAGTGCTCGTGTGGCGAGTTCGTAGGAAGTTCAGAATCTAGTTTATGAAACATATCTCTATAATTATCGTAAATTATAATCAGAAAAAACTGACAGACGATTGTTTGTTGTCACTGACAAAGCTTGTGCATAAACAGTTCGCATTCTCGGTTTTTGTGGTCGACAACGCATCAATTGAGCCATATCACTTGCCAACAAAACTTTCGACCAAGCAATTTTTCTTGCTCAGAAGTGACGCTAACCTTGGATTCACCGGTGGAAACAATCTAGGTATTCACACGGCGATTGAGCAGTTTGATTCAGAGTATGTGTTGCTGCTCAACAACGACACAATTCAAGACCCACATTTTCTTGAGCAGTTATTTGAGTTCGCGGAAGCGAGACCGCATATGGGCATTGTTTCAGCCAAGATTTATTTTGCTCAGGGCAAAGAGTATCACAATCAAAGTTATACACAAAAAGATCGCGGCAATGTCCTCTGGTATGCAGGTGGAAGCGTAGACTGGGATCATCTAGTTGCGCATCACCGAGGAGTAGACGAGCTCGATCGCTTGCAATTTGCGCATCAGGAGCTATGTGATTTTGCGACGGGTTGTTGTGCTCTCATTAGGAGGGAGGTTCTCGAAAAAGCAGGGTTTTTGGACAGACGCTATTTTCTGTATTTAGAAGATGTCGATCTCAGTATGCGTGCACGGTTGTTCGGTTACCAGATTGGGTATTGTGATGCTGCTAAGGTTTGGCACATCAACGCAAGCTCAAGTGGGGGAAGTGGCTCACAGTTCCATGTATATTATCTTCTGCGCAATCGCTTGTTTTTCTTTTTTAAGTACGGTGGCTGGAGAATTAAAGCTCGGGTTTTCAAAATTCTCTTCCAGCGCTTATCGAATGGATCTAGATTAGAGCAAAAAGCTACTTGGCATTTTTTGATAGGACAAGACGGAAAACAATTGATTATTTGAGGAAGGTCTATGCAAGAAAAGATTACAGCAGTCATTATTGCAAAAAACGAGGCCGAGATGCTTGAAGCTTGTCTCAATACAGTTCGTTGGTGTGATCAAGTGCTCGTGATCGACTCAGGTTCAACCGATGACACGCCAAAAATAGCAGAACAATTTGGAGCAAAAGTGGTCTCATTTGCTCACTCTTCTTTTTCGCGACTTCGAAATGAGGCACTTAAGTATGTTGAGACAGATTGGTTGCTGTATCTTGATGCCGACGAGCGGATTTTGCCACAGTTGGCTAAAGAGATACAAGTACACATGGAGACGGGTACAGATACAGCGTTGCAGCTTGAGCGTAAGAACATTTTTTTTGGTCAAGCCTTCTCAGCTGGTGGTTGGTCGCCAGATTTAGTTACCCGAGTATTTCGCAAGACAAGTTTGAAGGAGTGGAAAGGCGTTGTGCATGAAAGCCCAGATTATGAGGGAACCGCTGCACGCTTACACATTCCTCTTGTACATCTGACACACCGGTCTGTGGCGGCCGGCTTGCTGAAGAGCGCAGTTTGGACTGGGCTTGAAGCGCAGTTACTGAGTGAGGCAATTACTTTTGCAGTCACGCCGAAAACCGTTATTCGTAAAGGAGTTATGGAGTTTTTGCGACGAGGCTTTTTTTGGCGAGGTTATAGTGATGGTCAGGCGGGAATGATGGAGGCGATAACCCAAGGGATTAATAAAATGTTGGTGTACATGCAAGTTTGGGAGCTACAACAAAAACCTTCAATTCCGCAACAATACAAAGCCGCAGAAAAAGAAATAGCAGACCTTTGGTCAAAAAAATCGTGAAAGTTTGTCTATTCTCCCCATATTTCCCTGATCACTTTGGCGGGGGCGAACGGCACTTGCTTGATATTGCTACGCACCTTCCTAGTGAGTTACAAGTGGTTATTGCGTTCCCAAAACGAAACTCTAGCCCTGATGAATTTCAGATTCGTCAGCAATATGAACGATTTTATGGTGCGTCGCTTGCGAGAGTTTCTTTTGTCGCCAGTCCTATTAAAACTACTGCAGGGTTCTTAGAAAAGTTGCTTTGGACCAAGCAGTTTTCATATCTATTTGCGGTAAGTGATGGGTCGCTCTTTTTTTCGTTGGCAAAAAAGAACATTGTTCATTTGCAAATTCCATTCGCCTCATATCCAAGTGGCGTACTCAACCGTCTCAAATTGCGGTTTTGGGAGTTGAATACCAACTCGGAGTTCACCAAATCGGTGATTGAAAAATCCTGGAACAAAGAGGTGTCGAGCGTTTTACAACCCATGGTAGCCTCTGAATTATTTTCGCTAAATCAACAGAAGGAGAAAATCATTCTGCATGTCGGTCGATTTTTCACCCAATTGCATAGCAAGCGCCAAGATATTTTAGTAGCAAATTTTCGCCTAATGCGAGAACAACACCCCGCTACATCTGATTGGAAATTAGTTCTTGTTGGTACGGTTGAGAACTCGGATTATCTTGACAAGATACGTCGAGCGAGCGCTGACTTGCCGATCGAAATAAAAACCAGTTGCTCACGACAAGAACTTTTGGAGTTGTACGCAAAAGCGAGCATTTATTGGCACGCGACAGGGTTCGGTGTGGATGAAAGCGCTCACCCAGAACAAGTGGAACATTTTGGCATCACGACTGTTGAGGCGATGGCAGCAGGTGCTGTACCAGTGGTTGTAGCAAAAGGTGGACAGAGAGAAGTATTGGGTTCAGAATTACAGTCTCTCAATTGGGAGACACAAGAAGATTGCGCAAGCATAACGAGCAAGTTGATTGCTAATCCAAGTATGTTGCAAAAGCATAGTTCGCTTGCAATTGAGAGGGCAAAAGTATTTGGTGAAGAGCGTTTTACAAATCAAGTGAGAACAGTATTCGCTATTGGTTAATATGTCAACTGAAAGAGCCATCAGCGTTCTGATTCCTAGCTTCAACGGCGCTCATCTGCTGCGCAGATTGCTACCTAGTGTGCTGTCTCAACTCCGTCCTGAAGATGAGGTGGTCGTAATAGATGATGGGAGTACTGATGGCACCCAGGGCTTAATTGAAAATGAGTTTAGACATACGCAGGTTCGCGTGCACAGATTAGAGCAAAACGTTCGGTTTGCACGTGCGGTAAATTACGGCGTCCTCAAAGCAAAAAACGAGTTCTTATTTCTGTGCAATAACGATGTTGTTCTGCAACAGGGTTGCCTTGATGTAGTTCGAAAATACATAGACGACGAATCAGTTTTTGCCGTTGGATGCCTTGAGTTTGCTGAGCAAGTTGGTGGGGAGAAAAGTGGAAAAAACAAGTTGTGGTTCGATCGAGGATTATTTCAGCACAACAAAGCAGATGACTTTACAACTGGCGACACTGCCTGGGCAAGTGGTGGTAGTGCGCTGTTTAGCAAACAGAAATGGGAAGTACTGGGTGGGTTTGATGAGCGATTTTCACCCGCCTATTGGGAAGATGTCGATCTTTCATTTCGTGCTCGCAAGCGAGGTTGGAGAGTGTTATTCGACGAGAGAGCAATTGTGCTACACAAACACGAGACGACAAATGCATCAGTTTTTTCTCAAGAGCATCTCGAGCAAAAAAGTTGGGAACACGGCCAGTACTTTACTTGGAAACATGCATCCTTTTTACAAAAAATTTCCTTTCTTCTTTGGTGGCCGTATTGGTTTATGCTGAGGATGAAATAACATGCAGATGTGGTCACGCAAGTTTTTTTTGTTTTTGTTTGGGATCGTGGTTCTTGCCATTGCAACTCGTTTTTATCAGCTTGGCAGCGTTCCTCATGGATTGACCTGGGATGAAGCAGCGATCGGTTACAACGGTTATGCTATCTTGACTACCCGTAGAGACGAGTGGATTGTACGTTTGCCTGTTTCTTTTAGATCGTTTGGCGATTACAAGGCGCCACTAGCTATTTATTTGAATGGTCCATTTACTTATTTATTTGGTCTGACTCCATTTGCTGTCCGTTTGTCGTTCGCCATCGCTGGGGTTTTTGCTGTGCTGGGTTGGATTCTTCTACAGCACGAATTACGAGTTTTCAAAAGATTTTCTGTGGAGCTATCGCTAGTAGCAGGAAGCATGTTGGCGCTCAATCCCTGGCACATTCATTACTCGAGAATAGCATTTGAATCTGGTTTAAGTCTAGCTTTTGCTGTTTGGGGATGGTTGTTATTAGCCCGAGCCTTGCGAGCAAAAAGATTAGTATGGTGGTTAGTGAATGGGTTCGGATCTGCTGTGTTGCTCTCGGCATCTATCTACACCTATCACAGTGCAAAAATTGTTGTACCGATTATGAGTATTGTGGTGTTTCTGTTTGCGATCAAGTCAAGTAAAAAATCGGTGTTGCGTATACTGCTAATTGGTTTGGTTTCGCTACTCCTACTCATTCCGCTCTTGAGAGATTCGCTGTTTGGTCCTGGCGCCACAAGAGCAGGTGTCTTACTTTTTAATCAAAATTACTCACTGTCTACTTTGCTGCAAATGCTTGTAGGTAATTTTTTTGCACAGTTGAGCCCCGCTTTCCTCTTACTTGGTAAAAACATTGCGACACTGCGTGATGGGGGTGTAGTTTGGGGATTTTTGCACCCAACCACTTATGTTTTGTGCGTGATTGCCTTGCCCCTAAGTGTTTGGCTCAAAGAACAGGGTAGGGCAACCATGTTTGCAGTACTGTTGGTAGTTGTAGGCAGCGCACCTGCCATTTTGGCTACAGAGGCGCCGCATAGTAACAGAGGGCTGTTTGCTGTTCTTGGTTTCATTTTGTTAGCAGTTGTTGGTGGAGTGCTTCTTATAAAACTAGTAACAAAGCAAGGTCAAATGCTGCAAAAATCGCTACTAGGATTACTCGTATTACTTCATGTCTTTTTCTTCATCTCATATGAACAAGCGTATTTTTCAAAGTTTGCCAAAGAGTCTGCTGTTGCGTTTCAAGATGGGTACATAGAAGCGTTTTCCATTGCTCGTGAGTTTGAGTTAGGACAGAGTAATAAGCCAAAGGTAGATAAAATTCTCTTCAGCAGTGAGTACGGCCAACCGTATATTTACGCATTATTTGTGCGTAAAACAAACCCGATTTGGTATCAGGGAGGATCACTCAATACATATGAGTTTTCTGATAGGATCTCTGTAGGTGATTTGAATCGGGTCAACACTTTAGTGGTTGCCACACCAAGTCAAGGCTTGCCGGCAGATCGAGCCGATCATATTGTAATGGGGAGCAATGGCGACCCAAGGTTTGAGATCTATGTTACGAAATAAAGTATTTTTTATCGGTATTATCGGACTGGCACTGTATTTACGACTATTTCAATTTGGTGCCAACCCACCTTCACTGTATTGGGAAGAGGTGGCACTTGGATACGATGCGTACTCCCTACTGAAAACAGGCGCTGATCATCATGGAAATGTTTTACCCATTGTCGCGCTCGAGTCTTTTGGGGATTGGAAGCCAGCACTGTATGCCTATCTAATCATTCCATTTATCACCTTGTTTGACCTGAGTGCAGTGGCAGTGCGAATGCCTTCTTTGTTGGCAGGCATCAGCATGTTGTTTGCAATCTATTTACTAGCAAAACGGCTTGGTCAGAATCCGCTTATTGCAATGGCTGTTCTTGCGATAGCACCATGGGCAGTTCATTTTTCTCGAGCGGGGTGGGAGGCGCATGTGGCGACAGCCCTGATTGTGTGGGGGGTGTATTTTGGAGTAGCGACAGTTGGCTCTCAGAGTAAATTCAAGAGTAAAAACTTTGCTGCTGCAGTTCTTTTATTAGTACTCTCGCTGTACACCTATCATGCCGCAAGAATTGTCGGTCCTTTGGTTGGATTGGCACTAGTTGTTTTTGTGGCAAAGAGTCTCGATTTAAAGAAGCTGGCTCCTTCCGCTTGGCGGCAACTCGCGGCAATAACTTTATTGGCAGTAGTTGCTGTAGTACCGTTATTGTTAAAGATTTCTTCCCCAGAAATTTTGCAACGCTCGCGCGAGACCAGTATCTTTAGCGATGTCTCTATCATTCTTGAAAGCAACGATTTGCGCGAGCAAGCAGATTATTCATTTGTTTCTCGACTGATTTATCATCGCTCTGTGTTGTTTGGAAAAGAAATTTTGAGTAATGCCTTGGCTCATTTTTCACCACAGTATTTGTTTCAGTCAGGTGATTCACAGGTACGTCACTCAGTGCAGTTTTTTGGCCATCTTTATCATGTAGAGTTACTTTTTGTTGTGATTGGGTTTTTTGTTTGGATGAAGAAGCGCGACGCTTTGCGAGCATTGCTTCTCATAGTCGCGGTAGTTGCAGTGTTACCGGCTTCTATCAGCACCGGGGCACCTCATGCATTGCGCAGTATGACCTTGTTTCCTGTTTTGGTCCTCGTGATTGCTGAGGGAATAGAAGTGCTCGTGAGTATGTTTCGGCCACACAAAATTCGCTTGTCACTACTAACATTGGCAATTATTAGCATCTATGCAGCCGAACTCAGCTCATTTTGGTTGTATTACAGCAAAGTGTACCCAACAATTTCGGCAAGAGAGTGGCAGTATGGGTATTCAGACATGATTTCGTCGCTCGAAAAGACTATGCTCGAGCATCCAGATTTGCCGGTGTATGTTTCGCGAGCAGCTGGTAGGCCGGCGATGTACTACTGGTTTTTTACGAAGACAGATCCAGCTTTGGTACAGGCTGCAGACGAGTTTGTGAAGAAAGATCAGGGAGAGTTTTTAGAGTTTAATGCTATTCGCTTTTTTAACTCTGAAAGTGATCTGCCCCAGAGTGATGCAGTGAGGATTCTGGCTACACCAGATTCTGACCAAACTTCTTGGACTGTGATGGTTGGGGGACAGGCAATCACTTATTAATGTGGGAAGTAGTATGAATCCCACAGAGTTGTTTGCAATGGGATAGTTTTGTTTGATTTCTCGTCATGCCACAGAATGAGTTTGCAATCCCTCTCATTCCAGTAGCAATCACTAGCTATTGCGGTGTAAATTTCTGCCAAACGACAGTCATTAGCATTCGGTACTAGACTCAGGTCAAGCGTGCCGCCAAGCTGCATCTGTGCGCGTAGCATTTCTAGAGATTCCGCGGGATACGCACCTGAGATGTTAAAGCAAGCCAGCTCAGAATTTTTATTGGCAACGGATAAAGCGGCAAGAGACGGAGGAATTACTTTCAGGTGGTGGAGAATAATAATAAGGGAGGCCCCAATCAAAGCAATAGCTGAGATATGTCCGAGTTCTTTTCTTTGCAATAATCTGAATAACCACGCGATGAGAACATAAAATGCAATCAAAAGAATCGTAGCTCTGCGTAATCCTGGGAACCAGTTGCTTAAGTTGGCAAGTATGCCTCCGACAAGCAGAGAAAAAAAAGCTAAAACTGGTATGTACAGTTTGAAGTAATTTTTTTGTAGCAGAGATTTGATGATGTGCACGCAAGCAAGTATAAAAACAAGGTAGACGCTGAATCGAGTCATCCAATGTGAAAACTCACTTCTAGCAGCATCAAAGTAGTAACTCTGTGGAACGACAAACAAGTCCGTGTAGAGAATATGCGCTCCACTGCGAATGTTTGATGCAGCTTCACTCCAATTGTCTGGAAACGTACCTCCACCCCGAAAAACGCCAGAGTTTACCTGGGGATCGAACAATAGCCTGCTTGGCTCTTTCAAATAGAGTAACAAAAACAGAACAGGTAGCAGCAACCCGAGAGTGAGTGTTGCAATAGCGATACGTTTTGATTTGTAGGTGAGAATGCTGTGGACAAAAAGTATTCCAAGAACTGGAAGGTACAGAATAAATGCTGGGTACGACAGTGACGCAAGTGTAAGCACAAAACCAAAAAGAAGTAATATAATAACTCTGTTTGATGTCGAAAACCTTTCCAATAGCCAGACTGATATAAAAAAGAACGGAACATCTATTGCGAAGCTTGTTTGCAGTGTGTTGAAATAGAGTAGGGAGGGAGAGAGTCCGAATAGTATGAGTGGCACCCAGGCGAATTTTCTCCCAACATATTTAAGTGATAAATCAAAAGCACATGTCAATCCCATTGCAAAAATCACCAATTTTACAGCCTTTCCCATAAAGAGAGAAAAGCCGAATAGGTTGTATGCAGCAAGAACTGACATATACCAGCCGACATTGCTCGAGATTCCGTCATAGATATTATTATTGTGTAACCACCACACATTGCGAACTGACTCGGCTAGTTCTTCGTGGGTTATGAATGCACTCGACAGCATTGTGAAAATGACTTGCAGTAATACAATGCCTGCGAACAGGGCTGCATACACAAGCCGTTGTTTGGTTATAGCGTTGAGTTTTGCGTGCATGTTGCTATTATTTGAGGGTCACTGGAAGCATAAAATTTAAAAAGTGGTTCGGGTTCATGAAACCTATTGAGGGTAGTAATCGTATCAAACGGTTTGAATTCTTGATCTAAGCCTCTGTGAGTGGTGACAACCAGCGTGTTCGGCTGACAGAGATCACTAGGAGATCCCTCTGCAAAATGTAGTTTGCCCAAACTTTCAATTCTGCCGTTAAATTGAGCATTTTGATCTTGAATTGCTTGTTGGTATATCGTCGGATCAATTGTGCCAAAAAAGGCGAAAAATATGTGTGGTTGCCCGTACCCAGTGGTAATGATAATGGTATCAAAAAATGGTTCGTAATCTTGTATCTGCTGCACTAGCTCAGCATAACCTGCTTGCCAATTCAACGCAGTTTCTTCTGGGTAAAACAAGTAGTAACGATTGAGAAAGAAAAGCAACTGCAGGAGGTACATGAGAAATATCCCTACAACAAACCCTCTTTGCAATAATTTGTTCTGAGTGCGTACTTTTTTCCAGACAAACAACATCCCTGATACAGTAAAAATTTGAAAAATGGGAAGAAAAAGGAGGCTCCTCAATTCGTGTGGTGAGTCTTGTGACAAGCTCGAAGCTACGGGAGCTAGTAGGAGCCAAGTGAACGCAAGGCGCGTTCTTTCTGTACTTTTTTGAGCTGATGCATAGAGACCAATAATTAGAAAAGGCAACGAAACGAGGTAGAGTAAACCGACTCTTTCTATCGCCGTTCTAGGAGAGGCTTGTAGTTGGCCTGTAAATAAAAATTGTGGGGAGTAATGTGCTAGATATCTTGCGATGAACTCTTGGGCGTAGACTGTAGGCGTGTTATTTATAAGTGCGAATATTGGCAGGTGAGACACTGTCTGTCTATACTGTCCTTCTCTTGCCAATCCAGCATTGCCAACATTAAAAATAGAGACAGCTGCAGGACGAGCGAAAATGTTATTTGAAAATGCTGAAAATAAAAATGGAAGTGCCACAAAAAACCCGAGAACAGCACTGAGAACTACCTCCTTTTTATGTTCGAGGAACCAGTGTTTATTCAGCACCAAGTGTGTGAGAAGCAAGAGTGGAATAAATAATCTCAAGCTGTGGTAAAAGTACAGAGCGCTTGCAAAAAAAACTGCTGAAATTAATAGTCGTTTTGGATGCTCTTTTGCTTGCAGTAAAAATGCTCCAGCAAAAATTGTAAGCGGTATGCCCAGGTGCCACTCGAGAACAAAACGAGAAACATGAATAGCCCAGGGAGAAATGGCAATTAATAATGCGACTAATGCGGCAGGAAGCTGTCTAGTAAAGTATTGTCTTGCAAAATAGTAACTGGCAATAATTGTCAGGACGCCCACCAGAACGTTAGGAAATCGAGCGACAAACACTGAAAGGCCAAAAGTTTTAATAAACGGAACCAAAAGGATACTATATAAACCTGTTTTGTAGTCTCCAAATGATTCGATAATGAGTGGCCAACTTCTGCCAAACTCATCTCTGCCGGTTTGGGCTAGTGTGAAAGCGTTGTACGCCACAGATGCTTCGTCCCAGTTAAATCCTGGCGGAATAAAGTCGAGGAGTAAGACGCGTAACATGAAGCCGACAAAAATTGCTATGAATAACAAAACTCCAGGCCGATTAAAGATGCCAAAAGTATTCATTGACATTGTCCTGTGACGATGGCGCCAGTTGCGTCGTAAACAAAAAGATAGGTGTGTACACCATTACTCGATATCTCTCGATGAAGTTCGGGAGCTTCCTCTGGTTGATCAGTTACAAGGAGTACTTGTTTTTGCTCTGCTCTCCCCGCACATCCGAGTGCAATAATATCAGGTGAATTTACTACTCTCATGTTTCCTAATCGAGTAGTATGTTGAAAGCCTGAGGCTTCGAGCTCGCCGAGTCCTGCCAACTTTTGATACTGATGAGGATCCATATCGGTATAAAAAGCATAGAACATCAATGGGTCAGAAAAGAATGATTTGAAAACAATTTCGACATTTTCATCATCAATGGGGTATTCATTTAGGTAGGAAAAAAGTCCTGGGAGATAGGATTCATATGATGCTTCGCGCTTGATGGTGTGCACACTCCAAAAATCAGTCAGATAGAGTCCGGTATAAAAAATAAGTGAAGAGAAGATTATTCCTACTACTACTTTTTGCCATACAGGGCGAACAATCAATTGAAGTAGGTATTGCAACCCATACACGATAGTGACAAGTGCAAATGGAAAGAGCACGGAAAGTCGTACGCGCTGAGGTTGACCAACGAGCAATGCAGGAAGGGGACTCACTAGTAGGCCAACCAGAACGGAGTGTGTGAGAACGGTGCCCTTTCCCAGCAGAGTAGAAACTACAATGGCAAACAAGCCAAGAATTAGTAGCACATAAGCGGCTGGAAAAAACTGCCCAAAGCCTGCGCTATTGAGTATTGGTTGGTCAAGCTCACCTTGTGTGGCTAGATACTGCGGTGAAAGCATGTATGCCCAGCGATCCAAAAGGGAAGTAAGAAGTACCACTGGCTTATTAAATGCGATGTCGCAAATATTGCGGTCAAACTTCATGTCACAAAATGTGCGGTTTTCATCTACTCTCATCACCAGACCTGGATCATAAAAAATGCCAACTTGCTTGAGGCGGGTAGCATTACTTTTGACAGCACCTGGCAAGAACAGTGGGGAAATACAAATCGCCAGTGTTATAAAAAAAATAAAGAAAGACTTTCTCAATTTCTTTGAAATATTTGTGCGCCAGAGTATTACTGCCAACAAAGCTGCAAAAATTATTGTAATTGGTCGGTATGCAATGTAGGTATACCATGTGCTGCCGAAAAATATGCCGGCGAGAATGGCTGCTGCTGTATTTTTACGGGATTGGAAACGAAAGAAAAAAATCAAGCCAATAATGAACAGTAGTAAAGCCAAGTTCGACTCAAAACCAAAACGACTCAGAACAAATGTCCATGGGCTAATAGCTGCAATTAATGAACCAAACAAACTTAGTTTGGCTGAAAACTTTAGCTCCCTTAAGAGTGCAAAGATTGCAAAAACGATGCCCGTGCCAATTAACACCGAAGGAAATCTTATCGAGAAAATTGAGAGTCCGAGCAATTTTACAAATGGCGTCATGAAATACGCCATCGCGGGCAACTTATCGTCGCCAAAGCCTTTAAAAATCAGAGGAAAAAGTACTCCGTGTTCGTCTCGACCTGTTTCAAGTAAAGATTTTGCAATAAAGCCAAAGTGAGCTTCATCGACTAGTGCTCCACTGGGGGCAGTGTCGAGCATGAAGATGCGGATTGTAAAAGCGAGGAGTAGGATAGATATTAGCAGAAGGTATTGTTTCATGCAGAAAAATTATACAATGATTGTTACACAGATGCCTAAAGAAATTAGAAACACTTACAAACACTTTCTTTTTCCAGCCTCAATTTTTGTTGTGTTACTGTGTTCGTTAGTACTGAGGTTGCATAAACTGAGTACCCTCCCATCTGTTATTTCACACGATGAAATCTACTATATTGTCGAAGCAAAGACGATTTCAATCTCGGGGAAAGATCCCACTGGAACTTGGCATCCAAGCAACTTAATTCCTGCCAACTCCCTCTTTGCTGAATTGCCAGGTACAGTTATGGCTGCAGCTGCTAAGTTATTTCCAGAAAATACAGTATTTGCCGGACGCCTCACTTCTGCAGTTATGGGTGCACTTCTCCCCCTATTTCTCGCGGGTGTAGTTTTTGAGTTAAGTAAAAGCAAGCGTTTGTTTTTTATCACATTTTTGCTTGCTTCTGTGAATCCTTGGATGTTTCAGTTCTCTCGTATGACGTTCGACTCGCTCTTCAGCTTATTCTTTTATTTTTTTGGATTTTATATTTTCTTGCGATTGTCGGGCTACAAAAAGTTGCTAGCCCTAGTCCCATTTATTCTTGGCTTTTATCAATACCAAGGATTAAAGGTTATTTTTTTCCCGTTTGTTTTGATTACAGCCGCGGCTGTCGTGCTACAAGGTGGCGAGAAAGATACTTCTAGAAAGCGTTTGCAACCAGTTTTGGTATTTTTATTGTTAGCGTCAGTCTTTTTTGTATGGCAGGTTGTTCGAATTACTAACCTAGATGTTGGCGCTCGAACCAACGATCTTATTTTTGCCAATCGCAGTAATTTTCAAATTGAGGCTGGTGTGCAACAGCAACAAAGTATTGAAAATAAATTTCAAAGAGTTTTTGTCAACTCCTACACCGTCATGGCGCGTTCTGCAGCACAAGCGTACCTAGAGTCGTTCAATCCAAGACAGCTATTTGTGCACGGAGAAGCTCGACGTAATCCGTTTTCTGTTTGGTCACTCGGTATTTTTCACTTAATTGACGCACCACTGATGGCTATCGGGCTCATTACTCTTTGGAGAAAAAAAAGTCATAAGACCTTGGCACTTATCATCTCTCTATTACTACTAATTGGTCCGTTACCATCTGCTTTGCAAACGAACGATACTTGGATTATGTTTCGCTCGAGTTTGTTGTTTATTTCACTACTCGCAGTGAGTAGTTATGGGATGTACACAATTTCAAAATTAAACCGAGGTATTTTCACTGCTGTAATCCTGACATATTCCATATTTGTAGCTCAGTATTTTTACGAGTACTTTTATCGATACCCAATTTATGGAACACAAGGTAAGTACTTTGCAGAACGAGTACTTGGTGAATACATCAAACGCACACCAAAAACCCAAACTATCTCTGTGTATGCAGATGAAAAATACTTTGTATTTTTAGAAATTTTAGTATCGGCAAATCTGATCACGCCCGAAACTATTACTCAGCTGCAGCGTTCTTTCCAAAGTGAAGAGTATAGAATAGCAAATGTTTCAGTCGATACTGCTTGTTTTCCAACTGGCATTGATTGGAGTACTACTACAGTGATAAAAGACTCAACAACAGCGCATTGTGTTGCTGATGAAAATGAACAAATTCTGGCTACTTTGCCAAAGAGCGCAATAGCTTCACTTCTTGATAGTGGTGCCATATTTACCGTATACAATGATCAATTTTGCGCGCAGTATGGTTTGGGGAATAGTCTTTTTATCAGAAAAGATGTGTTCAACTTTGAGAAACTTAGTGATGAAGCGTTTTGCAGATACTTCTTTGTTTCTCAGGAGAAATAAATGCACAAACACCTGTTATCTATTCTGCTTATACTTGTGTTCGCAGTGATTTTGCGCGTAGTTGGTCTAGGTGAGCTGCCACATAGCCTGCAGAATGACGAAGCTTCATTTTTTTATAACGCTCTTTCGCTATTTCAAAGCGGGGCTGATGAAGATGGTCGACGCTTCCCGTTGTACCTCAACTCTTTTATTGATCCGAAACCAGCTTTGTTTTCGTATTTACAAATTCCTTTCATAGCTGTGTTGGGCAAAACAGTTTTTGCTGCTCGCTTAGTCTCTGCAGTGCTAGGAGTCGCTAGCTTGATTGTCTTGTACTTGTTGGCGCGAAGACTTTCTGACAATGAATCGCTCGCGCTTGCCATACTTTTTTTTGGAAGTATATCTCCTTGGCATATTGTGCTGTCCAGATCAACTCAAGAGGTGATTTTATCTTTCTTCTTTTTTTTACTCACCCTATTGTTCGCGGCTACACTTTTTTTGTCAAAAAACACCCGATCAAAACAGTGGTTTTGGTTTTTTTCGACATGTCTTAGTTCGCTATTTTGTGTCTATTCGTATCACAGTGCCAAGGTGTTGCTGCCTCTGTTTACCATCGGGCTGAGTGTATACGCAGTAGCAGTTATGCGTCAAAAAATTATTTGGCCGCTCGCGACGGTTGTATTGCAAGTTTGTTTTGTTCTAGCAACAACATTAATGGTTTCTGGAGGACTTAGTCGGGCTACAGCTGTTGGCATATTTAGCACTGGAGATACGCAACTTGTGTTGGACGAACAAATCCGAATTGCAACAGCATCTTCAAGTCCCCTTGTTATTCGTTTTTTCCACAACAAAGTTGTAAACTATGGTCTCGCCTTCTTAGATACTTATGCGAGTCACTTCACAACTGAGTTTCTTTTTTTGAGGGGAGGAGACCCAACGCGCTACATTGTGCCATTTCATGGACTCTTGTATATCATCGAACTACCGTTACTTCTTCTCGGAATTTTTACCTCACTTAGCACTGCGGGTAAACAAAAAAAACTGGCGCTGTTATTTTTGTGCTGGCTCCTTTTGGCTCCGGTGCCATCTGCGCTCACAACTGAAGAATCAGTTAGCATGATACGCACATCACTTCTACTTGTTCCTCTCATATTTTTTGTAGCATCTGGCGGCAAATTTGTTTGGCAGGTTGCTAGAAGGCCAGTGTTTAGGTATAGCCTGCGAGGGCTCTTGCTCTTGGCATACTTACTTAGCTTTGCTTATTTTATTCACCAGTACACTGTGTTTCAGCCTCGCTATCGCCCGTGGACTAGACAGTACATTGATCAAGAATTGGCGACCTACCTCAAGAAACATCACGACAGCTACACAGAAGTAACAATAAGTAAAGTAACTGGACAAGCCTATGTCTATTTAGCGCTGCAAAATCTTATTTCGCTCGACACGATACAAAGTTCATTCCCTACTCGGTTGCAGAACGAGTATGTTTTGGGGAAATTTCACTTTGTAGATGCTGGTTGTTTTGTTGGTTCGAATCCTGGCACACTTTATGTGATTGGGGGTACTTGCGTCCTGTCACCTCAAACACCCCCCTTTGTAGAAATTGCTGATATCAGGTATTTCGACGGCGCCGAAGGATACCGCTTACTTTTGCCGGGTCCACAGTTGTAAACAATAGTGCGCATAGGATCCCTAATCCAAGTAGCGATGCGCTGTCAGCTACCTGACGAATAGGTGTTTGGTTGGTAAATCTGACTGTAACAAGGTGACCTCCAGGTGGTAGTAAAAATGTGATTCTGCCAGGGAACTCAGCCGAACTATGATTTATGTCTACTTCAGAATCATCTACAAATACCTTCCAACCGGGAAAGTAAGCTGTTTTTTGCAGAACCCAAGTTGGATCATCGGACTTTATCTGGTACTCCATACGCGAACCATTCCAAGCACTTATTTGTGCGTTTCCTGCAGGGATAAGTGAAAGTTGATCTGTTACTTGCAGATTTTTTCCATGATCAAAGCCTTTTGGAATAAATTCGTCAAATGAGCTTGCAGTACCAAAGTACTCAAACCACTCATAGTCGGTACGAGAAATATATCCTTTTGGTTTTCCCCAGACATACAGGTTAGCTAAAGATAGGCAAAAAAATAGGATGCTGAACAGATGCATTACAAGTTGATTACTTTTCAAAGCTTGTCGACTCTCAATTAAAAGCATAGTACTTGCAAGCACACTCAGGGAGAGTAACCTCCAGGGAAACTGGATGATCTTTAATGAGCCGACACGTTCCCAAACAAAACTTGAGACCGGATGCATGAAAAACACAGAGAGTAAAAAAATTACCAACCAAAACAAGTGATGTTTGGTTCTTTGCTTGCCAAGTAGAGCGTAACCACCACCTAGAAAGAGTAGTAGCATGCTAAGGCCAAGTGTGGTGGGAAAATCGGTTACTAGCATTTGACTCCCAGTAACCTGTGATGCAGGGAAGGCTGGCCAAAACAGTCTTGAAAACACCGGGAAGCTTTGTAGCAGTCTTTGTACTGAGATAGATTCAGATACTAGTGTTTCACTGCTCTCAAAGAGTAGAGGCGTCCAAAAAAACTGAACACTTAGAGCTATTGCTCCGATCAACATGATTTTTTTTACCCAAAATTTCCGAAGCTCAGTTTTTTTATACCGATTTAGAATCCAGATTATTAGGATGGGAATAGTCACAGCTAATGATTGTGGGTGTGTGAGCAAAAATGCAGTACATACCACGTAACTGCAAAGAACATACCAACCTGACTTGATTTTATTTTGCCAGTGAATGGTGAGTAGTACTAGAGGAAGGAGGGCAAAAAAACTTGTCTCACCAAATGCACCACGTTCAAAAAAATTCAACAATGTATATGGAGCTGCAAAGTATGATACTGCTACCAAAAGGGAAAAATGAGGGAGATTAGTACGCACTTTTGCATAGTAAAACATGCCAACTGCCCCTACGCACCAAAAAAACAAAAGAGTTACGTTTATTGACAATTGGATATTGCCTATTAATAAGAAAAAAGCAGTTGCAACAAAGTACGGCAGAGGATACGCAAACATAAATGTAGGAAGACCAAAGGAGTAATTAAGATTGGGTGACCAGCGTGGAGGAAATTGCCCCTGCTGGAGTGCTAGATAGTAATTAGCTGTTCTCGCTGCATGATACTCGAGATCGTGTGTATCAAAAAGTTTGTCTGACAAAAAAAATCTACCAGAAAACAGTAGTAAAATCGCAAGGATAATCAAGTTAAACTTAAGGCCGAGAATGCGTTTCATGGTAGCGTAAAAAATACCAAATAAAACCAAACATAGGAATGAAGCGCAAAGAGTCTCGCATTAGACCAAGTGGGATTACTGCAAACAGTTTAAATTCTGAATGAACAGCGAGAAGTGTAGTTGTATCAAGAACTACAAGTAGCAACATGGTGGCTAACACAAGCAATGACTCTCTGGTTTGTTTAAATGCCAGAATTGGTAACAGGGTGAGATACCAAATATGAAATGGCTGAGAGAATGTTTTTGCGGTAATAAATAACAAAAACACATAAGTGCCAAAAGTAGCAATCAAGTATGTCTGTTTCGACTTTTGTGTAAATGATTTTTGTCGAAAATATAAAACACTGCTCCAAATAAGAAAAGCAAGAATCGCAAGTGGGAAAATTATCGATACCCATCTAGTTACTTGTTTCGAAACAGGACCAACATACTCAAAATCAGGCGCCACCATGTTTTGCGACTCAGATTCTGTAAAGGTGTTCACCCAACGAATGACGTGAGCAGGAAATGAAGCATACTTGATAGGTCTGCCAAAGTTATGTACAAAGCTAACACTTAAAGAACTGCGGTAAACAGCAAGAGGTACTCCCCAAACAAGCAAGAACGAGCAACAGGCAATGATTGAGGTGCGAATAACCGACGTCTTTGTCAGAGCATTCTTTTTCCACATGGTCGCAAAAAACAAAGGAATAATTAGTGGGAAAGTCAAAAATTTGATAGCGGTTGAGAGCCAGAACAATGTCCAGGCGGCAAAAATTTGTAAGAGAGATGAATCCTTTTGCTTGCTCAGGATTAAAACCCCAGCAATGTAGCTAGCACTAAAGGCAAGATCTAATCCTTCGTACAAAAAGTCTTTGGCAAACGTAGTGAGTGCAATATAGCCAAGAAGACCAGCTGCGCCATACTTCATCTTCTGTCTATAGATATATTGAAGCAAGAATAGAAAAAAGAGTATATCTATTACTACTATTTGCAATCTATAATTTGAGTAATACTTGCCAAAACCCGCTTGGTCAAACGTTAAAGGTAGCGAAAGCAGGGGGACACTAGCAGGAGGATACTCATAGAGATGTTCAAGGTATGGCGTCAAGCCATAACGCCACATATTGGCGTAGCGCTCATAATCTGCAGTAACATCAGAATAATATTGTGGTGGGTTAAGAAAAATAAATAAACGTGAGAAAGCGAAGAGGAAAATAATGAATGAGAGCAGCAACTTCTTCATACAAATGCTTTGCCTGCACTCACTAGGTAAATTCCTAAATCTTTCAAAATAGACAGACCATAAATACAGGAGCGAATAAAGTTTATGGATGAAGCTTCAGCAAAGTAACGTACTGGCACAGCCACTTCGCCAATGCGAGCATTTTTGGCAATAGCGCCGAAGATAACTTGAGAATCAAAGACAAAATCATCTGAGTAGCGATGAAACGGCAAGGACTTGAGGAGTTTGCTATTGTAGGCTCGAAATCCAGTGTGGTATTCAGAGAGATTTTGTCCCAAAATAAGGTTTTCAACCAAGGTCAAGAAACGATTGCCAAAATACTTGTACTTTGGCATGCCACCGGCAAGCACTTCCGCACGACTTCTAATACGTGAGCCGAGCATCAGGTCAAAGTGTCCATCGAGGATCGGTTGCACCATTGCTTTGGTAAGACGACTATCATACTGATAGTCTGGATGAATCATGACGATAACATCTGCTTTATTTGAAAGTGCTAGGGTGTAACATGTTTTTTGATTTCCGCCATACCCACGATTCATTGGATGTTCAACAACGGTTAACCCCAACTCTCGAGCGACAGCGGTGGTGTCATCGGAGCTATTATCATCGACTAATATGATTTCATCCACGATTCCTTTTGGGATATCGAGGACTGTTTTTTTTAATGTCTTCGCTGCATTGAATGCAGGCATGATTGCGATTACTTTTTTCATTTTAGTTTCTTTCTTAGAAGAATGAGTATGAGTAGTATACCGACCGAACCTAAAGAAATGTACTCTGAAAGAGCAACAATCGCTGGCTTTTCGTAGCTCAATGATACTTGATATTTCCCAGCAGGAAAAAGCACAACCAGTCTCCCTTTATCATCGACTTGAGTGTTTCTAATTTCTCCATTAATCCTGACGGTGACACCTGGAAACGCAAATTGGCGAACTGCAATACTTTTATTTTCAGGAAAAACAACTGTGGCTGTGACTCCTGTCGGTGATCTGTGCTCGGAAAATACGAAAGTCGGTTCGTCAGGAATAAAACTTTGCACGTCCTGATTGAGCACAGAGGTGTCAGCTGATCTTGGCATATATTCGTGATATGTGTTGGTTGTAGTTTCAGATACAATATATAGGTCTAGTGGGATGTCAGTGTACAGATTAACTCGAACGTGATTGCGATTGGTGTAGAGCGCAACCATAACGAGACTACCTCCGAGAAAATACTGCAACCAAGTTTTTTTGAGACTTGCAAGTCCAAGACCAATCAGAAGTGAACCAACAAAGACGCTCATGAGTAAGAGACGAAACGGAAAGTCGAGTGGAAGTACCTTGCTCCACAGTAACCAAAATGGTTGGGAGATATCTAGCATGAAGTAAATACTTAAGAGAAATAGGAGGAGGTATAGTAAAAGTGCTGCTCGCATTTTGCTTGAGAAATGTGCTCGAAAAAGTTCCTTTTTATAGAAAAAGGTTGTTACAACTAGTAATGCAACCGCAAGTACTGCTCCGAGCCACTGGGCAATTCCTACTTGCAGTGAAATTTCTCCTTGTTTCGCATCTGATACGATAGGACCAAATCCCCAAGATGAGTAAACTAGTTGTTTGAGAGATGCAAAATAGTTTGTGTAGTTATTCGTTAAGCCCCCAGATTCTGTGCTTGCAGCAATGAGTGGAAGATATGAACGCAGCGGGAGTAAGTAAAAGGCGCTCAATCCAAGAGCGAGAATACCAGCAATAGTACTCCAGATAAGGTATTTATGTCGTTCTTTGCTCTTGTGGAGACCCAGCACCCAAATGCTTCCAAGCAACGGAATGAGTAATGTGAGAGTGAGAACATGTGTGAGCAAGGCAGCTGAAAGTCCAGTGGCCAGTAACACGCTGCCAATAACAAATTTATTTTGAGACAAATAATATAGACCAAGAATCAGGACTGGTAAGAGTGCAAATGTAAAAACAGTGCCAATTGCAGCAGCAACATACATGGCGAGAAAAAAGTAGGGCGACCAGTTATATGTAATGGCAGCAATCAAACTTGGAACTCGTTTTTTTGTTAGTGTGTACATCAACCAGTACATGTTGAAACCCGCAGCAAAGTAACCCACTACAAACAACAACTTGAGAGCATCAGCAATCGTCAATCCAAGAGCTACTAATAGGCTGCCAAAAAACCAAGGAAAATGATAGGAAAAAAAGAAAAGTGGATAACCAAATCCTTGTGCCAAGTCAAATACCCATCGAGGAGGAAATTCACCAAGAGAAACAAGCGTACTATAGTGATAGAGACGAGCAACTTGATGCCAAATATCATGAGCAGTGTACAATCCAGTATGAAAGAGCGGGATGCTGCCCAGTCCTGCAAGTAGCAATAGTACTGCAAGAGACACGAAATGTTTTTTGAGTGTATTCATATTTTATTCAAAAAGTTCCTTCAATAGTATATCTGAACCAAATTGTTGTTCGTCTTTCTCCCGCAAGAGTGGATGATTAATTGTGCGCTCTGGAGATTGTTCTAGATAGCCTACATGAAGGATAAACGGTAGCGTCTCAGGGGTGATTGTGGTAACGTAGTGATACTTTCCTGTTCTGCGAAGCTCAGAAGTGAATGCTTCCATCTTAGTTCTAGTTGAAAACGTAGTCGGATACAGAATGCATGGCTGGTCTTTTTTGCAGACGTCTACAATCACCAGTGAATTCTGGTCAATACGAATATTTGCCTTTTTCATCACATAAGCTATAGTGTTCGCAAAGTCATCGTCATGGAGAATAAAACGAGCCCGTCTATTGGGCAGTTCTTGTTCCAACAAAGCAAGCACTGCTTCAATTTCCTTTAAATCATTTACACGCTCAATTTTTCCGAGATACACGCCGCTTGATAAGAGTGTGTAAAAAATAAGTGGCAAAGCAACATATTTTTTCCAGTGAAAAACAGCTGCTAGTAATAATGAAGGAAGAACAAATAGTGTTGACATGTAGTAGTCTACCTTGTCTCCCTTATAGATTCGAAGCATAAATAAGATGCTTAGAAAATACAAAAACGGGAGAAATTGCCTTCTCTTATATGAATGCACAATGAGAACTGGTAGGCCAAAGAACAGAAGAAATCTTCCCAACCAAAAATAATCAGTATTGTTCCCGAGAACTACGCGTTCAAAAAACGCTGGAACAAAAGTAAGTACAAAATAAGGCTTTGAGATTCTATCAAAGTAGCGGGAGTGTTCTTCTGTGACGAAGTTATACACTGCCTTAGAATTTTGATAATTACTCCCCACTTCAGCTATTGCATAGGGAACCATAAGTAGCATGGCTACCAAAGCACCAATAATCCAATGATTGGGTCTAAATTGTTGATAAAAAATTTGTTTTAAGGCAAGAATAACAAAAACAGGAGTAAGCACAGTGGCCTGATAGTGGAGCTGAAATGCAATCATGAAGCTGATAAGAGAGAGTACTAAGAATTCCCATTTAAGCTTTTGCTGATACTTCATAAGAAGTAATAAACTTAAGAGAGAAAAAAATGGCACCATGTTAGGATTCCAGGAAAAAGAGCCAAAAATCACTGCTAGAGGAGAGCACGCCGCAACGACTGCAGCAACGACTGCAGCTTTTTTACTTAGCAAAGATTTGCACAAAAGGTAAACGAGAACTGGAGTAAGAGACTTAATAAGAGTTATTACAATCGTCATACTTATCGGAGAAGGAAAAAGTGAATGGACGACTATATATAGCTGGTAATAAAAAGGAGGAAGATAGAAATTTCCCACACTTGCCTTGGGACCATAAGAGATAAGCCATTGACCCGATTCTCTAAATTCCTCAATCAAATATAAATCTCGAGATAAGTCTTGAGACAAAAAAATATGTGTGCTAGCAAAGTAAAAATGGAGTATCAGCGAAAAAATAAATACAAAAAAAGCTGGAGTAAAAAGTTTTTTCCAGGTACGCACCTTGTAATCATACACTATTGTTGTGCTCACCCAGATTGGATATGATAGAACAACAGTATGCTGACTCGAATATTCTTACTTAGTGCATTATCAGTGTTCTTACTAGGACTATGCTTGCGACTATACAAACTTGGCGAAGCCCCTCCTGGCCTCTATTGGGACGAAACAGCTATTCTTATCGACATGCAAACTGTCGTCGAGAGTGGCAAAGACATGCACGGCAACTCTTTTCTACAGCCGATCTACCCTTCCTACGGTGACTTCAAGGCACCAGGACTGCCGATTTTGGCTTCCTTCTCAGGACTGCTATTTGGAGTCTCCGGTTGGTCACTTCGGTTCGTATCGGTATTTGCCTGGGCCATCTCTACGATTTCAGGCTTGGGCATTCTTTGGTTGCTTGCAAAACACCTATCTCGAACTCAACGGCAGATTTTGTCACTCGCTTTTCTAGTCGTGACTAGTTTTGCTCCGTGGTCATTCTTTTTTTCTCGTATTGCTTTTGAATCTATGTTAAGTCAGGCATGGATATTGGTTTCTGTGCTTTTTTTACTTCTTTCAATGCGACCATCCAGCAAGAAAGTTCTTGGAGTCGTATTTTTATTTCTCTCGGTATTATTTGGCGCTTCGGCGGGCTATACCTACTTCGCAGCACGATATATTTGGCCAGGAATTCTAGTTGTATTTTTCCTTTTCACATTTGTAGCGAAAAAAAACAGATCACTGTTTTCTCTGCTGAAGCAGAGCACCATTGGTATGAGCATGCTTGGAGTGTACGCGCTGTTACTGCTTCCACTCACTCACTCTGAGTGGTATCAAGCAAGTCAGAATTTACGGTTGAGTGCAAAGTCAGTTCTTAGCTTTGAGGCAAAAATGACTCAGGCTTCTCTCTCCAATCACTATAAGGAGTTAGCCGACAACTCAATTTTGAGTTGGCTCGTTTTTCACCGAGAGGTGTTTTTACTACAAGCTTTCGCAAAAAATATGGCAGACCATGTGCATCCAACCTACCTGTTTCTGACGGGCGATAGCAACTTGCGGCATGGAACTGGCAAGCATGGACTCATGCTTTTGAGTTTTCTCCCATTCTTCATCATGGGTTCGTACTCACTCTGGAAAAAAGACAAAGCACTGCTGTTAGCGCTGAGTACATGGTATCTTGTGGCGGTTGTACCGGCTTCAATAGCCGAGGAAACTCCTCACGCGATGAGAACTCTGGCAGGAATGTTTCCCATTTTGAGTCTTGTTAGCTTCGGGGTTCTTGCATTTGTTCAGATTTTCAATAATCACAAACAAACATGGCAACGAGCAGTACTTCTTGGTTGGGTACTAGTTGTTTGTTTTGATATCTTTTCATACTTTTACTATTATTTTGGCTCATACCAACTTGCGAGCAGGAAAGCTTGGCAAGCAGGTTTTGATCAAGTTGTAACGTTGGTTGAAACAACGAGACAACCTGAGGAAAAAGTTTTGATAGATTTCTATGATGACAGATTGTTTCTTTGGTTCCTTGCCTCGGGGAAGTACTCTCCCGCAGAGTTGCAAGCACTGCTGGCCAATGATCACCAAGTAAAGACTTTTGATAACCTGACCTTTGGTGATTCCACAACTCTTTCAGTGAACGAACTAATGGAGTATGAGTTTATTGCGAAAACGAGCTCTGATGAGAGTCAACTCATTACAATAGAACGTAGGCTAAAATGAAAAAAATCCTTTTCTTGCTTTTAGTGATTCCGTTACTTGCGATTCCCCGTTTTTGGCAACTCGGATCTTTGCCGAGCATCCTCAACCGAGACGAGGCAGCCCTAGCCTATAACGGCTATTTGCTCAGTTCGGTTGGACAAGACGAGTGGGGGAGACCTTGGCCAGTGAGCCTTGAGTCGTTTGGCGACTTCAAGCTGATTGGGTATTCCGCAGTGTTGGCCGCTCTTTTCAAAATTGTTCCACTCAATGACTTTTGGGTTCGCATACCATCTGCATTAAGCGGAATTGGTTTACTAGTTGTGGGTTACTGGTTTGCAAGAACACTAAAGCTTAGAAACCAGGCTGCAGTATTTCTTGCGGCCATGTTGGCAATTGCCCCCGTTTTTATTTTTTACTCTCGGATCGCGTTTGAGGCCAATGTTGCCCTTCTTTTTTTCGTTTTGAGCTTGACCACACTACTGAGTGACGTACTAAGACCAACGTTGTTGAAAAAACTTGTGATTCTAGCCGCTTATGCTGCAGCAGTATTTACTTACAATTCACCGCTCCTTTTAGGTATTTTGCTGCTTCCGATCATCATATTTGTACATGGCTACAAATATTGGCGGAAGTGGACACCTGTATTTTCTGGCTGGCTTCTTCTCACACTGCTTGCGCTAGCTTTACTACAACCAGTTTTTGAACAAAAACAAAATATCACGCTTTTTTCTGATGAGCAGGCCTCACTTGCCTTCAATGAGTATCGATCGGCACTTCCGACTGGCTTACAAAAAGTGTTGGGCAATAAAGTCATTTTTTTTGCACCAGAGGTAGTAGCAAATGCAGTCAGAGCATTTTCGCCTCGTTTTCTGATTACAGAGGGAGGCTCCCATCCGTGGCACTCAGTCCCAGATTGGGGGCATATTTATTGGTGGCAGTATCTCCTTGCTCTCATAGGGGTCGTGCTTGCAGTCGCAACAATCTTGAAACAGCGCATTGACTGGAGTCAGCCCTGGAAAAGTCACCAGGGGAGAATGTTTGTTCTTTTGCTTCTACTTGGTATATCACTTCTCCCGTCTAGCATTACCACCGATGCGCCACATACCACCAGGAGTCTTTTTTTCTTTTTCCTTCTGATAACTTCGGCTGGAGTAGCATATGAATCAATAAGTAAAAGAGTTGGCAAACACTTTTGGCTGCTCATCTCGGTTCTTGGCCTGCTTTCACTGTTTCGTTACTCACAGAATTACTTTGTAGAGTACAAAAGTGATCAACTTATGTTTCAACCTGGTTTTGAGCAGGCAATGATACAAGTTAAGCAAGAATTCCCGGATGCAGAAGTCGCAGTTGTGGATGGTGGTGGCTATCAGTATATTTTGGCTGCGTGGTATGCCCAACTCTCGCCGAGTGAATACTTCTCTAGTGTAGTGCGCCAGGCACCAAATCAGATAGGCTTTCGGTATGGCCAACAGGCAGGCCGGTTTCACTTTATTGCGCAAGCAGCCGATCGAACTGCTGAAGAGACAGTTCTGGTCGAGTGGAATGGTTCTGGGTGGGAGATAACCAAGTTCTAGAGTAAAATAATCCTATGATCTCAGTTGTCTTGGCTACACACAACGAAGCGGCGAATATCACCAGATGTTTGCATTCAGTCAAAGATTTTGCAGATGAGATCTTAGTTGTCGATGGTTCTTCGCGTGACAATACAGTGACCTTGGCAAAAAAGTTTGGTGCTCGAGTTATTTCGATTCCAAACAATACAAACTTTCATATCAACAAGCAGCTCGCAATCGACGCAGCCAAGGGTGACTTACTTCTTCAGCTAGACGCTGATGAGGTGGTCGATCAAGAGCTAGCTCGTTTTATCGCTAAGCAAGGCAAGGTCGCTGTCGAGTCGTTATCGACAAGTGCCCCAGTAGCTTGGTATATCAAACGGAAAAATGATTTTTTGGGCGACTTTTTGCGCAAAGGAGGGCAGTATCCTGATTCTGTAATTCGGTTATTTTATAGAGGGAAAGCAGAGCTGCCACAAGAAAATGTGCATGAACAACTAAGAGTATTTGGCGAAGTAGGAACTGCCGAAGGTCACCTACTGCATTACCCTTATCCTACTCTTGCAAGCTACCTAGAAAAATTTAACCGCTATACATCTTTCGAAGCCGAGCGTTTGTGGAAACTCGAAACGAGACCGAGTGTTTTGCATACTGTGAAAGCATTTCTGTTTGATCCTTGTCGAACTTTTTTTCTTTTATTTATACGTCATCGTGGCTATGTAGACGGCTGGCGCGGATTTCTCTTTGCAAGCCTGAGTGCTCTGCATCATCCTGTTGTCGCCATTAAACTCTGGGAAACGCAAGAAAGTACGCAGCGATGAGAGTTGCCATGGATACAACCCCACTCCTTGGCGGTCACTCTCGAAGGGGCATTGGCACGTACACACGGGAACTTGTTGCAGCTCTAGAAAAGGAGAGCATAGAGGTAACAAGGATCACCAAGCGCAGAAGTATTTCCAAAGGAGAGTTTGATCTCATTCATTACCCGTACTTTGACTTATTTGCACCCACACTTCATCTCCATCGTTCAATTCCTGGCGTAATAACAATTCATGATCTGATTCCTCTCCAATTTCCTGAGCACTACAAACCCGGCATTCGAGGAAAGCTCGCGCATCTCAGACAAAAGCGATCACTGCAAAAAATTGCTCACGTCATTACAGATTCAGAGTTTTCAAAAGGACAGCTGCTGCAGTACTTAGGATTCCCAGAAGAAAAAATATCTGTAGTACCACTTGCAGGAAATCCAGCGGTTACACCTCAAGATACTACAACTGTTGCGAAAATAAGTCGTCGACTCAAACTACCAAAAATGTATGTTTTGTATGTGGGAGATATCAACTACAACAAAAATATTCCTCAGCTGATTAAAATGCTAAAATTCTTGCCTGATAGCATCGCACTGGTTTGTGTCGGCAAAAACTTCACACCACAGCCCATTCCTGAATGGGAGGCAATTGAGCGTCAAATTGCCCTGAGCAACGTAGCCAATCGGGTGCATTTTTATACAGATGTGGGTCCAGACGAAACAGACGTACTTTCAGTTTTGTATTCTGAAGCTCTTTGCTTAGTCCAACCATCATTGTCAGAGGGCTTCGGCTTGCCTGTGCTTGAGGCTATGCAGTGCGGCACTCCTGTTGTTTCTACTCGACTCGGATCGCTTCCTGAGGTAGGTGGAGCTCTTGCGTTTTTTGCTACTGAAACTGCTGAATCTCTGGCAGAGCAGGTATTGTTAATCCACGCCCTGACTCAGGATCACAGAATAAGACTGGCAGCAGAAAGTATTGCTTGGAGCAAAACTTTTACCTGGCAGAAAACAGCTGTAGCGACAATTGCAGCATATCAAAGAGCAATATCATGAAGCGAATTGGCTTACTGATTCTTGTCTGCAGCGCCTTTATAGCTCTCTTCCATCTTTATTTTAGCTCATCGTTTCCGTACACGCATGATGGAGAGAATCACTTAGCTCGGTTTGCCAATTATAAGATTGCTCTCAGGGAAGGTCAGTTTCCACCACGTTTTGCACCAAACTTACTGAATCATTATGGATACCCGGTATTTAACTTTAATTACCCTCTTGCCAACATTCTCTCTCTACCATTTTCCATACTCGGTGTTTCATATGAGCTAACATTTAAGATTCTTGTTGTAGCAAGCGTCATGTTTGGGTCAATTGGGGTTTGGCAACTCTCCAAGGTTTTTAAGGCGACGGTTCCTACACAAGTACTTGCTACTATTTTTTGGTTGCTACAGCCATATTTAGTTTCAACAATCTACTTTCGCGGAAACATTGGTGAAGTTTTCGCGCTGTCACTGTTACCTTGGTTACTGAAAATTTCACTTACAGATTCGCGAAAGGAGCGAATGTTTGCGATCGTGATTTTCACAGCTTTTTTGCTCAGTCATAACATTTCTGCCGTGCTTGGTACTGGCATGTTTCTTCTTATTTCTTTTATGCAATCTCATAGATCAAGAAAACTACTACTGCGGCATCTTGCTGTTTTTGGTTGGGCAGTAGCACTCAGCTTCTGGTTTTGGCTGCCTGCAGTGGCAGAAATGTCATACACTGTAGTTAGCGAAACCTCGCTTGTTTCTACTTATTTCGAGCACTTCGTCTCATTGCAACAACTTCTTTGGAGCCCGCTTGGTTTTGGATTCTCTTACCCCGGAGACGTAGATTCGCTCTCTTTTTCACTCGGTCTTCCTATATTGGTTGTACTTTTTGGAGCCACCATTTTTTGTATCGGTAGGCAAAAGCAGGGTGTAAACTCAATACTTCTATTGTTGGCATTGGCATGGACAACAGCTCTCGGTCAACTTTGGATGAGCGAGTCTCTCTGGAGTGCAGTTCCTGCCGCCAGCTTTATCCAATTTCCTTGGAGGCTGAGTCTGTTCACTGGCGCACTACTGATTCCTGGACTTATTTTCGTTGTACAGCAGAGTCGACTCATGCAGCGTCTGCTAATGGTTGTTCTGACAGTACAAGTTATTTCTATTTCAAGACTTTCTCCGGTCGATTTTTTTCACAAAACTAATCTTGATTATGATGTTTTCTCGCAAAGCACAAGCACACAAAATGAAAATAGGACAAGGCAGTTTTCATATACACAAATTGGAGATTGGCAACCTGCTCCAATGCTACTCAACCCAGAATCCGGAAATGTTGCAGTGCATTCGTGGAATGGAAGCTCGAGAAAATACTCACTTACATTGAGCATTGAAACAATAGTGATCGAGCCAACCATGTACTTCCCTGGCTGGGAAACCACAGTAGAGCAAAATGGTACGGCAGCTAAAGTCGAGTACCTCCAGAGTGAAGAAATCGCCGGCAGGATTGCGTATCGTTTGCCTGCGGGAGAGTACCAAGTGAGCACTCGCTTTACTCAAAATACACCAGCACGATTGGTTGGAAATACAGTCTCGCTGCTTGCGCTTGCTTGGTTATTAATTTCAGCAAGAAAGTGGCGTGAATAAATCTCTACTTAGAAGAATTATAGTATTAGTTTTGGGATGGAGAATCGGCTTGTTTGCCCTCAGCATCCTGGCGCCACGAGTTATACCCTACGACCCAAGCTTTCCCTATGCGTATGATCTCCTCGCCAAGCTTGGCCTACCACAATGGATGTACTCCTGGGCAAACTTCGACGGCGTGCATTACCTGACCATCATGGAAAAAGGCTACATCGGCACTGGTTTGATCCAAGCCTTCTTTCCGCTCTTTCCACTCTTTATTCAGTTTGTTTCGTTTGGATTTTCACACACAATTGTGTCACTGTTACTGAATTTTATTGCGCTTACTTTTGCGCTGTATTTTTTCTATGCGTTGGTGAAGCAACGAGCTTCAAGTAAAGTCAGCTGGTTTAGCCTGGCACTGCTCTTGCTATTCCCAACCTCTTTTTACTTTGGCGCGGTGTACTCAGAAGCATTCTTCCTGTGCTTTGTCCTCGGAGCATTTCTAGCTGCAGAAAAAAAACACTGGCCTTTGGCTACACTTGCAACTGGTTTGGCAATCTCGACAAGATTGGTTGGGGTATTTGTGTTTCTGGCATTGATCTGGCAGTTACTATCTCCCACACAGTCTCGTCACTTGATTGCAGCAGTCAGAAAAAAACTGCCTATTATTGCTTTACTTTCTCTCTCTTTAGCTGGACTGGTAGCGTTCATGTCTTTTTTACAGTACGAGTTCTCAGACCCTCTCTATTTTTTCCACGTCCAGTCTGAGTTTGGATCCGGGAGGCAAGAATCGCTCATCCTCCTACCGCAGACTTTGTGGAGAGGAGTAAAAATCTTAGCAACCGTACCAATTAGTCGAATTTGGCTCACCTACGCCCAAGAGCTTTTGTTAACTGTGCTTGCATTTACAACACTCGCGTATGGGTACTGGAAACGTCAGCAACTCAAAGTACCGACCTCTTGGCTCATATTTACACTTGGAGTCCTTGTGCTCCCAACCCTAACGGGAACCCTGTCTAGTATGCCGCGCTACATTCTGGTCGCATTTCCACTCTTTTATATTTGGTCACAACTTTTACTGAAAAATACACTTGCTCGGGTTATACTCATACTGCTCAGTGTAAGCTTACTGATCTACAACGCACTGCTGTTTATACAAGGGTATTGGGTAGCCTAGAAATATACATATGAAAATTTTGGTAACGGGTGGAGCTGGGTTTATTGCATCGCACGTAGTAGATCGTTACTGCGAGCTCGGTCACGAGGTTGTAGTACTAGACAATCTCTCAACGGGAAAAACCGAATTTGTCAACAAAAAAGCCAGGCTGATTACTGCCGATATTACTGACGCTGCAGCAGTGACACAAATCATTTCGCAAGAACAACCTGAGGTGATCAACCATCACGCTGCACACATCCAAGTAGGTAACTCAGTCAAGCACCCTCAGTTTGATGCCGAAAATAACGTCATTGGCGTCCTCAATATCATGCAAGCTGCGAAAGAAATTCCAATCAAGAAAATCATCATGGCTTCAACAGGCGGTGCTATGTACGGCAACAAACCAACTCCCTTTACTGAAGAAATGCGAGAAGAACCGCTCTCTCCCTATGGGGTTTCAAAACGATCAGGTGAACTGTACCTTAATTATTACTTCGAACAGTATGGTATTCCATACACCATACTGCGCTACTCCAACGTGTATGGTCCAAGACAAAATCCGCATGGAGAGTCAGGCGTTGTTGCTATTTTTAGTGAGATGCTCGCGGCAGGGAAAACACCAATAATTAATGGAGATGGCACCCACACCAGAGATTACGTTTACATCGACGATGTAGTAAACGCCAATGCGCTAGCATTGACTTCTACAGAGATAGGCGCCTTTAACATCGGCACTACAACAGAGATCAGCTCGAATGAAGTATTTCAGCAAGTTGCGAACGCATTTGGAGTACAAATCACACCAGAGCATGGGCCAGAGCGCCCAGGCGAGCAGGTGACTAGCTCACTCGATTACTCCAAAGCGAAAGAGAGATTGGGATGGGAACCAACTGTTGGCTTTGCAGAGGGGGTAAGGCGAGTGGTGGAGTGGTATAAGCATGACAAAAAATAGTATCTGGGTAATTATCCCCGCCTACAACGAAGCAAAAAAATTGCCAGTTGTACTACAAAAGCTAAATAAACAAGGATTCCAGTACATCGTGGTAGATGATGGCTCGAGTGATCAAACACTCGCGGTTGCTCAGAAGCACTCAGAACATGTTCTGTCGCACAAAATCAACCTGGGTAAAGGCGCGGCGCTCAAAACCGGTTGTGAGTACGCGTTTTCTAAACTCAATGGAGAGGGAGTGATCTTTTTTGACGCTGACGACCAACATGAAGCAACTGAAATCGAGTTATTTGCAGCAGCACTAGAAGCACATGATGTTGTATTCGGCGTGCGTTCATTTGATGAAAATATGCCCCTCATTCGCATCATGCTCAATAGACTTGCCTCAGTGTTTCTGATGCTCCTGTTTGGTTCGTACATCCCAGATATTCCCTCTGGCTTCAAAGCGCTCTCGAAAAGGGCATATAAACAAGTTGCCTGGAACTCTTCCGATTACTCTGTCGAGATGGAAATCGCTGCTCGAGTTGCCAAAGCAAAACTTGATTTTGTTACAATTCCAGTCACAACGATTTACCATGAGCTTGACCGAGGGATGACTTTTATTGATACACTAAAGGTATTACTACGAGCCTTAAGTTGGAGGATTAGTTTATAAACTTGACACGATGCCACGAAGTGTCATATATTGAGAGTATATGGAAACGTACAATGTAGCGAATATCATCAAAAAATTACAAGATTCTTCGCATATTCTTATTACACCCCAAATTTTGCGAGAATATACAGGTATTATTTCGAAGGCAACTCTGCATCGACTGATCGCTGACTTGGTAACAAACGAGATACTTACTAAGTTAGAACGGGGCAAGTATCACCTTAATGATAGAAGAGTTACTGACTTTATCAGAGCAAATATTCTCTATTCACCGTCATACATATCATTTGAAACAGCGCTCAATCATCACGGCATTCTTTCTCAGTTTCCGTACGAATCGACATCAGCAACACCAAAAAAATCAAAGTCTAAACACGTAGATGAAAAATTATATTCGTACGTACATATAAAGAAATCACTCTTTTGGGGCTATGCTAAGGTGGATGGTGCCTTGCTAGCAGAACCAGAGAAAGCCTTACTTGATCAACTTTATATTAGCTCAAAAGGGCTCAAGGGTCATTCAATAGATGAATACGACTATGAGCAATTGAATCTAAAAAAGTTTTGGCAGTACGCCAAATCGTTTCCCCAGACAGCAAAGTTTCAAAAATTATTACAAGAGGTTCAATATGCTCTCAGCTAATCAGCTCAAGGATATAGCCAGACAGCTCAATTCATCTGAGTCTGTTGTCTTCCGAGAATATATTCAGCTCATTTTTCTTGAGAGCTTATACGCTACAAATGGTAGCAATCAGGTTATATTTAAAGGTGGTACGGCCGTACACCTGATGTACCACGCGCCAAGATTCTCTGAGGATCTTGATTTTACGGTCCTGATGGATGAATCTCAATTTGAGGTATTTATTCAGAAAGTATTCAAAACAATCGCACTCTCTTCTGAAATTTCTTTTAAAGAGCGTAAAACTATAACTGGCAAGAGATATTTGCTTACTGCGGCTCCTGAGATTCTAAAGGAAAATACATTCATAAGCCTAGATTTTTCATTTCGAGAACAAGTCACCTTAATCGAGAAGAATCCGCTGGTTACAGATTACCCAATTACAGTTACTTCGCCAATTTATTATATGGGCAGAGATG
>JAQBYG010000002.1 GCA_027620445.1 bacterium | reverse complement strand
TGCCAGAACGAGTGTGGCAAAAATGCCGAGTGAGATGGTCCAGAGCAGCAAACCTGTTCGTGGCAGATAGGAAAGTTTGAGCCTTGCGATCAGTTTTTTTGCTACCAGCGCGGTAATGACGATGCCAACAAACATGACAATTCCCTCGAGAATTCCGGTCGAAACGAGTGCGACCGAGAGCACAGCAGGAATATAAATGCCAAATCCGCGCAAGCCGATGATGTGACGAGAGGCGGCTATCAAAGCAGCCACAAAGGGAAACAGTAGGACAAGAACAATGATGTTGGCTGGCACGCCCTCACTCACGGCAAAGCGAATCGAGTGTTGCATGAAGTTGTACCATGAGAGCGGTGAAGGAGGATTCTCATCGAGAAATGTAGCAAGTATGCTTTTTTGTTTACCGCCTGCGTCGGTCAAATCTTGATCTTTTTTCTCTTGAATTTTCTGTTCTACTTCTGCAGAGGGTGAAGCCAGTGTTGCCGAAGCGGTACTCGCACTGTCGCTTGCATCTGCTGTCAGCAAAACAATTTCTACTTCGGTTGGGGATGTTTGCGCCTGCACCACGCTCACACCGAGCACACACTGTAGCAACAAGGCTAAAAGAATCTTTTTCACCCTGATAGTATACCTCAATTGGGCAGTTAGAGTAACGTTTTTGCGACTGAATGTATTGAGCTAATACAGGCAGAAACCAACACGAGCGAGCCAAGTTGGCCAAATTGCAACCCAAATAACACGATGGAGTCGATGTGAAATCCAGGCACGATAGCGAGGGCCAACCAGAGAATGCCGGCATTCAGGAAGATTGAGAACAGACCAAAAGTGATCAAGTTGATTGGCAGTAACAGTAGTTTGAGGACCGGTTTCACAATGCCATTGAGCAGGGTTAGCACGACTCCGGCTATAAGCAGGGTTGTCAGATTGGTAAAGGTAATGGCTGGAAGTAACCAGCTCAGGACGAAGAGCGTGACGAGCGTCAGCACAAATGGTCGTAACATATCTCTATAGTAGCAAAGAATTGATTAGGAACTCAAGAGCTTGCGTTCGCTTCTGCGGTGATGTTGTTTTTTCGAAAAGCGATGTGCCTCGTCTCTAATCCTTTGGATGAGTTGTAGCGCGGGGTGTGTTTCGGGTAGCTGCAACACATGATACTCAAGATTTTTTGTTGGGATTGGTTCGTGCAGCTCGAGTTTGGGGAACTGCAATCGGGGGATAATAATGCGATCTGGATGTTTAGCGATGCTGATAATCGGGGTTCTCCAGTGCCAAACTTTGAGTGCCGCGCGCAATTGTCCTTTGCCACCGTCAATAACAAGGAGGCTCGGTCGGTTCCACTCGGGGTGATTTTGTCTGCGCGCAAGCGCCTCTTGGAGCATGTGGTAGTCATTCGGCGTAGTAAGCGTGCGAATATTAAACAGTTTGTACTTGCTTTGATCTGCCTGTCCGTTGGTGAATGTCACCAACGCCACAGCTGCTGCTGTGCCTTGCGTGTTGCTGACGTCGTAGCCCTCTATTGTGGTGAGTTGGTGCGACATGGGGACCGCCATGTACTCTTTGAGCAATTTTTGTAAATACTGAATGCCATCGGCTGCCTTGTTTTGCAAGAGCTCCGGTTGGAGTAGTAAGCTCGGTTTGAGACGATACTGTTTACTGGTAACTAGCTTGACGCTCAGTAGTCTATCTCGCGATATGGCAGCCAGTTCGAATGCTTCTGTTGCCACCTGTTGCTGCAATTGGCTTTCGAGCTCTTTGGTTACAAGCGACGTTTTACCCCTTAGGAAGAGCAAAACTTGCTGCATCATGGCTTCGTACTCTGTTTGAGAGATCTTGCCTAAACAAGCACCTGAGCAGTAACCTAAGTGATAATAAAAACAGGCGCGCCTGTTTTTTTGACCTGTGTTATTTGGTTGCACCGGAGACGAGCACCAGTGGAAGATTTTGCGCGCAATCTGCAGCACCTCTTTTACTCGGTAGCTGCTCTGGTATGGTCCAAGCAGTATGCCCGGCAATTTTTTTTGCAACATATCTCGTTTTCTCAATGTGGTGATAGTGGCAAATGCGTCTTTTGAAATGTAGATATACAGAGGACTTTTGTCATCTTTGAGCAAAATGTTAAATGGTGGTTGGTAGGTGCCGATGAGCTCTGCTTCGGTGAGGAGCGCTTCGAGTTCGTTTCCCAGTTCCAACCAGCGTACCGTTGTCGCAGTTGTGGAGAGAGTGTGGATGCGGTCGGAGAGTTTTGAGAGTTGTGTGTACGAACGCAATCGAGTTCTTAGTCGGATTGCTTTACCAACGTAGAGAACTTTACCGGCGTCGTCTAAAAACCAGTAAACTCCCGGTGATAAGGGTACCGAGGGTAAGACAGCTGACCAAGATAATGGCGATGATTGTTTCATTAAAATAGTGGTAGGCGCGAAGGCCCGTTTTTACCTTTTGGAAGGTGATGGTTTTGTCATATCCTTCGCTCAATGTACTGCGAACATGCAACTCCACTTCCTGCGGCAATTGTACCTGATCTGTCACGACAAGAAATGGCAGTGTAATAGTTTGAAACGGCAGAATGGTGAGGTTATCTGCGGGGTCGCTCATGTGTGTTTTGGCATCACTGCTGTTGGTGCTCAGCGAGACAGAGAGTCCATACCAGGCTTCCCCGGTGTTGTTGGTGATCTGACCCGAGTACAGTCCAGGGATTGAGAGTCCAAACAACTTTCTCGGCTCTAGAGCAAGTGAGAGGTCTGGGGCAGTAGGGACAAATGCATCTATTAGCTCGACCGACACATCTTTGCTTTCGAACGACTCCGACTTATACGATCCGGCGGCATACGGGGTGGTACTCGATACACCATTTATCGCAAAGGCAATGTGGTTGAGGTCAAACTGAGAAAAGTAATCTGCCCCACCCGTCGTGTCGCCCCAGGTTGGGTCGACTTGCTGCCACTGATTCGTTTCGACGTTATAAAATTCTGCCCATGCATGGAGAATGTCTGCCCCAAGACTGAGGGGTCTCAGCTCATTATTGGAGCTGTAGGCGTACCCGGTTACTCTGCGCGCAGGGATGTTCTTTGCTCGAGCGAGCGCTATAAATGTGTCAGTGAATTCTTGACAGACAGCATCGTCAGGATTTCCCAGTGCATCCACCGCCCCTTTTCGCGTGAGCTCTTTGGTATTTTCTGGCAAGTTATAGTTTAGTGTGTCGACCACGTACTCATAGATTGTTTGGGGCGTATCGAGAGTCTTGGCAACGTCTAAGATGGCGTGAGTATCAATCTCCCAAAAACGCTGTGACCGCGTGTGTTCTGGTAAGACTGGTGTTTGGGGAGCATCTGGGGATGGCCAGAGTCCAACTCGGACTTGGGCTGTGAGATAAATTGCTTGGGCTGAGTTTGGTGTTAGTTCATAGGTAGCTATCCAGTTACCATCCTGATCGATTTGCAGTTTTTTTGGCGCTGGATCGAGTGATTGATACTGCATTTTTTGGTACGGGGTATCCGGTGGGAGAGCAACTTGCGCGATTCCCTGCGAGTTGCTTGTGTTTTCTAGGTTGTAGCGCAAGGTCAGTGAGTAAAATTGGCGATCACCAAACAGTGCTACAACACCCTGATTGCCGAGGTCAGGAAAGTTGGTAATAGCTGTTGTGTCGGTGAAGCTCACCGCTTCTGGTTCTGGAGTGACTCGGGTAGCTCGACCAAAGCGCAGTGGGGTTTTGAGAGTCACGCTTCGCTTTTTGTAGAGCTCATCTCCAGAGATGCTTGGGACGTAGAGCTCCAGCACATTTCCCGAGATGATTGCAGTGTCGATTGAGCTATACGAAATAGTAAATTTTCTAACTTTATTTTCTCCCACTACTTGGTCGTCAAATGCGAGCGAAATAGTTGTGCCATCTTCGGTTTCGACAATGCTAGTTTTCACCTCTTTTCCGTTACTATTTGCACTCACCCGCTCGAGATTCTGCAAGGGGCTCTTGAGCGCGTACTGAGAAATAAAACTGGTAGCAGTAAGATTTTTAAGAGAAAACTCATGCGAAATGGTTGTCTCACCCGCTAGAGAAACTGCGTAAGTAGTGTGAATGCTGGACTCAAACGGTTGGTCGGACTCGACAGCTTGAGCTACTCTTACCGAGAGGAGCACTGCCACAAAAAACACAAACACGCTGCGAAAAAACATACGAGTCTTATTGTACTGCACTACTGAGCTTGCTCGAGAAACTCTTGTTTGAGAAACTGTCCCGTATACGATTTGCTGTTCTGACTTACCTGCTCTGGCGTCCCAGTTGCGACAATTGTGCCTCCACCGCTGCCGCCTTCGGGACCGAGATCAATGAGCCAGTCGGCATTTTTAATGACATCAAGGTTGTGCTCGATGACGATCACAGAGTTGCCCTGAGACACCAGTTTATCGAGCACGTACAAGAGTTTTTGGATATCTGCGAAGTGTAGTCCGGTTGTTGGCTCATCGAGTAAGTACACGACATGGTGGGGGTTTCTGGTCGAGAGTTCTTTTGCCAGTTTTACCCGTTGGGCTTCACCCCCAGAAAGTGTCGGCGCTGGTTGACCGAGCTTAAGGTACCCGAGTCCAACATCACAAAGCGTATCGAGTTTGCTCGCAATGCCAGAATGAGACTGAAAGAAAACGCTGGCTTCGGTGATGCTCATGTCGAGCACTTCGGAAATGTTTTTTCCTTTATAGTGAATTTCAAGCGTATCTTGGTTGTAGCGTTTGCCATCACAGACCTCGCAGGTGACATACACATCTGGCAAGAACTGCATCTCGATTTTGATCTGTCCATCGCCCTGACAGCTTTCGCATCGTCCGCCTCGCACATTAAAGCTAAAGTTGCCTGGTTTGAGCCCACGGATGGCTGCATCTTTTGTTTGTGCAAACAACGTACGGATGTTGTCGAATGCCTTGGTGTAGGTAGCAGGGTTCGAGCGGGGCGTTTTACCGATCGGGCTTTGGTCGATGAGGGTAACGCGCTGCACTGTATCTGGAATCATGATCTGCTCTACTGCCCCGGTTTGTTCCTGAGATTGGCGACCGAGGTGTTTAATCAGATTTGAGTAGAGAATATCGTGCAAGAGGGTTGATTTTCCTGAACCTGAAACGCCGGTAATGCAGCAAAACTTCTCAAGCGGAAACGATACATCAACTGATTGCAGATTATGTCTTTGGGCACCAGTAATTTTGATGTGTTCTGTCGAGTCGTCCTGGTCGAGAGCAACAATTTTTCGTTCAGGTGCAGATTTTTTTCGAACCACATCCTTCTTTCGCGCGAGGTATTGACCTGTAATCGATTTTTTGTTTTCCATTAACTCTTGTGGCGTACCAGATGCGATGATGTTTCCACCAGCAGTGCCAGCGCCCGGACCAAAGTCAAAAATATGATCAGAGGCAAGCATGACGTCACGATCGTGTTCGACAACGATGACGCTGTTACCCTTTTCCTGTAAATTTTTGAGCGTTGCTATTAATCGTTGGTTGTCTCGCTGATGCAAACCGATAGTTGGTTCGTCAAGAATATACAGCACACCAGTAAGCCCTGTGCCGATCTGTGAGGCGAGTCGAATACGCTGCGCTTCTCCTCCAGCCAGAGTCGCCGCTTCTCGATCGAGAGTGAGGTAATTGAGGCCAACTGCGTGCAAAAACTCGAGTCGCAGTGAGATCTCCCGAACAATCGATTGACCAATGACTCGTTCTTGCTCTGAGAAAACAGTCGCATCCAGCGAATCAATCCAAGTGCGACAGATATCAATTGGAAGTGCGGTAACACTGGCAATGTGTTTGTGATCAATTTCAACACTCAGTGCTTCCTTTTTGAGTCGCTGGCCATTACAGGACGGACAGACCTCTTTGTGCATGTACTGACTGATCTCTTTGCGGATGTACTCTGAGTCTGTTTCGCTGTAACGTCGCTCAAGGTTGGTCAGAAACCCTTCAAATTTTTCTTGGATAGCAGTCTCGCTGCCAAATCTGTTTTCCCCAGAAACGGTATATATTTTGTCTGAGCCGTGGAGCAATAGATGTTGTTGTTCCTCAGTCATATTTTCGAAGGTCGTTTTGCGAAAGTCGATGCCGCCCTGCTCTGCTACTTCGCGTACCAACCTTGACCACCATGAGTCGTTGCTGAGTACCCGAGCAAATGGGATGATCGCCCCTTCACTCAATGAAAGTGATGGTGCAATGATTTTTTCCTGGTCGATTTTGAGTAACGTTCCCAAGCCGTTGCAGGTACCACAAGCACCTTCCGGAGAGTTAAAAGAAAACAACCTTGGTTCGAGCTCTGCGAAGGAAATACCACACTCAACGCAGGCGCGTTGTTCCGAAAAGAGAAAGTCTGTGGTGACTTTTGGTTTCTCAGGAAACGCAAACGAGTCATCGTCTATAAAAGTGGCAATGACTTCACCGTCCGACAATTTCAGTGCTTGGTCTACCGATTGCGAGAGTCGTTGGGTGAAGCTTTTATTCTCGGCTGCTGATTTTGCTTGTTGGCGCGTGAAGGTTAATCGATCTACGACAGCGGAAATTGAGTGTTTGTTGGTCTTGATGAGTGTAATATCTTCATCGAGCGAATAGAGTTCTGCGTCAATCCGGACGCGGGAGTAGCCTTGTTGTTGCAGGTTTTGAAATAAAGCGGCGAACTCACCTTTGCGATTTTTGATCAGTGGTGCCAAGATCATGAAGCGAACTTGTCCGCTCGCAAAGCGCTGTTCCATTTCAGATCGAATTCTCTCGAGAATCTGATCGAGTGACTGCGAGGAAACTTCTCGACCACAGTTATGACAGTGAGGGTGTCCGACACGGGCGAATAGAAGTCGCAGGTAATCATAAATTTCGGTAATTGTCCCGACGGTTGAGCGCGGATTGTGAGAAGTTGTCTTTTGATCAATTGAGATTGCAGGTGAGAGGCCTTCAATATGATCTATGTCTGGCTTTTGCATCAAGCCCAAGAACTGGCGGGCATACGAACTGAGGCTTTCGACGTAGCGTCTCTGCCCCTCGGCGTAGAGCGTGTCGAATGCGAGTGAGCTTTTGCCACTGCCAGAAAGCCCGGTAAACACGACGAGTTTATTTTTGGGAATATCAATCGAGATATTTTGCAAGTTGTGCTCGCGCGCACCAGTGATTTTTATGTAGTCGGGTGTGTTGTTCATAGTTGTGCCAGTATGTCGCGGATCTCTGCCGCTTGCTCAAAGGCCATATTTTTTACTGCTATTTGCATTTTTTTGCGCAGATGAATCGCATACTTTTTTCGATCCGCTGGAGTGAGTGAGTCAAGATCTTGAACCGAGTATGCGTCGCTGTGCTCAGCAGCAGTCTTCGCATCCTTTTGCTTTTTCCCGGTTGGGACAAGTTTTGGTAGCATACGCTGTTTGATGGGTTTTTGTATCCCAGTCGGGGTGATGTGATGTGTTTTGTTAAAGGCGATCTGGTATTCTCGTCTTCTTGTCGTTTCGGTTATGGCTTGTAGCATAGATTTGGTCATGTTGTCAGCGTAGAGGAGTACACTTCCCTGTTCATGTCGTGCTGCCCGACCCATGGTTTGCACGAGCGATGTGACAGAGCGCAGAAATCCTTCTTTGTCCGCATCGAGTATCGCCACCAGTGAAACTTCTGGCAGATCGAGACCCTCCCGCAAGAGATTAATTCCTACTAGCACGTCATACACTCCGGTCCGTAGGTCATCAAGAATGTCGGAGCGCTCAAGCGTTTCGATGTCAGAGTGCAAGTATGCGACTTTTGGCAAACTCTCATCCGAAGGTGACAGTGCGCCAATCAGAGTACTCGAATGCAGATGCGTTTTAATCTTACCCACCTCAAGGTGTTCGAGCGGAACAGAGTCGTAGCGGACGATAGGAGTGTCTGCAGATTGCTCCGTCACTTTTTTGTTATGCGTTGCTACTAGTCCCAGTATTTTGGACGGTGTGTTGAGAAATTCTGTCAAAGCCTCAGCCATTTTTTTCGTTAGTGTAGTGACGAGTACTCGCTCACCTCGCTGCTTTCTACTGAGGATTTCTAGCACTAGGTTCTCGATTTGGCCTTCAGACGGTCTGAGCTGAATAACTGGATCAAGCAGGCCAGTTGGCCGAACAAGTTGTTCAACGACTGTGTTGTTAGTTAGGGAGAGCTCAGTTGGTCCTGGTGTAGCCGAAACATAAATGTTTTGCGGCGTGCGCTCCTGAAATTCTGGTTGAGTGAGTGGGCGGTTGTCGAGTGCGCTTGGTAAGCGAAAACCATACTTAATCAGCGTCTCTTTGCGAACACGATCTCCCCGGTGCATGCCAGAGATTTGTGGCAGTGTGATGTGACTTTCGTCAATAAAAGTGAGGAATGAGGGAATATTTTGGCGACGTGCATTTTCCGCAAAGTATTCGAGAAGTGTGTACGGTGGTTGTCCTGGACTTCTGCCATCAAAGTATCGCGAGTAGTTTTCTATGCCATTGGTAAAACCAAACTCTTTTATCATGTCTAGATCATAAGAAACTTTTTGTTGCAATCGATAGGCTTCAATCAATCTATCCTGCTGTTTTAGCTCGCTCACCTGCTGTTCCAAGTCTTGTTCGATTTGCTTGATGGCAGCTGTTTGATCACGCACGCCAGCCAGATAGTGTTTGGCAGGATAAATGGTAAATCGTTTGTTGCGGGTCTCAGAAGTATTTTGCGAAAACTCATTTGCTGTAACTGGTTTTTCTGGCGTCGTGTTACTTCCGGTAATTGGGTCAATCCAATGGATGTGCTCAATGGTGTCACCAGCGAGCTCGAGTTTGAGTGCAGTACCCTCGTACGCTGGCCAGATCTGAATCGTATCACCATGCACACGGTAGGCGCCTCTTTTTAGCTCGACATCAGATCGGACATACTGCAGGTTGCTGAGCTGGAGGAGGAGTGACTTTCGGGGGATAAGTTCGCCCTCAATTAGTTCCAGTGTTTGACTCCCATACTCCAACGGTGAGCCGAGATTATAGATCGCCGAAACAGAAGAAACGATAATAACATCACTGCGAGTGAGCAAGTTAGTTGTGGTAGCCAGGCGAAGTTTGTCAATCTCGTCGTTGATCGTTGCTTCTTTTTCAATATACGTATCGGTGGAAGGAATGTAGGCTTCCGGTTGGTAATAGTCGTAGTACGACACAAAGTAGCTCACAGCATTCTCGGGAAAAAAATCACGGAACTCTTGGTATAGTTGGGCCGCCAGGGTTTTGTTGTGGGCAATGACAAGCGTTGGAAGTTGCGACTCCTCAATTACCTTAGCCATGGTGTAGGTTTTGCCCGAGCCAGTGACTCCGAGGAGAACTTGGTGTTTTTGATGCTCTGATACTCCATCGACCAGGTGGGCGATCGCTGTTGGCTGATCCCCAGCTGGAGAGTATGGAGCTGCTAGTTTGAACTTATTTTTGTACATGGCTGATTTGGTGACCCTCTATTGTACAATGAACTTGCTCGAAGGAGCGATCTATGAAGTGCACTGCATATAAAACTGAAATTGTCCATCCAAACGACGATCTACTGCAGCATATTTTCTCTGCCATTCCTCAAATACCGGAGCAGTCAGTGCTTTGCATCACTTCCAAAATTGCTGCCTTGTGCGAAGGCTCTGTCATACCGATTAAGGAAGGGACGCGTGCGGAAAAGCACGCCGTGGTTGCCCGTGAGGCAGACTACTACTTGCCGCCCGACGCATCGCAGTACAACCTCATGTTGACCATTAAGCATCAAGTTTTGGCCGTGAATGCGGGCGTAGATGAGTCAAACGTTTCTGGTGTCTATGCCCTGCTTCCCAAAGATCCTTATGGATTAGCAGTACAGATTTGGAAAGCTCTCAAACAACACTACAAAATAACAGAACTGGGTGTCGTTATCACCGACAGTAGAACAATTCCACTCAAGTGGGGCTCAGTTGGAACCGCACTCGGACATTGTGGGTTTGTTGCAATCAATAGTCATATTGGCGAAAAAGATTTACTTGGGAGAGAGCTGAAGATGACAACGGTGAATGTTGCCGAGTCATTGGCAGAGGTTGCAACTTTTGAGATGGGTGAAAGCGCAGAAAGACAACCGCTAGCGATTGTTACTGAAGTACCACGTATAGTATTTCAGGCTGCTCCACCAACCGCTGCAGAGATTCAGGCTCTCTATATTTCTCGAGATGACGATGTGTACGCTCCAATTTTAAGCGCGGTTACTTGGCAGACTGGCGGTCGCGGGAAATCGTGATGTCAAAGATTGGTTTGGCTTGTGCGGTATAGCGAAATTTGTACTCCTCATTGCCTCGCAGGAAATCGTACATTGTTCGCTTTTCTTGTATTGCCCGTTTAATCGTGTGAGCAGTGAGAAGTGAGCCAACGCTGAGTTCTCGAAACTCGCTGAGCAAAAATCCAGAGTTATACAGTTGAAAAGCATTGTTGTAATCGAAGATCAGCATGCTAGCAGCCCGAACCCCCTTTACTTTCAGAAAGAATAGTTTAAGCCATCTCTGCTTCCCCAGGCTTGGAAGTATTTGTGAGAAAAAAGCAAGATGCGTGTCATCCCAAAACGCACGTTTGTTTTGTGAGGACGCTTTATGCAGGCGAATAAAGTCCGCTATGTCCAAAGTACTCGGCTGCTCTATTTCTTCAAAGCTTTGTTCAAAAGCCAACAGTCGTCGCTCCTTTCGTCTGATCTCATGACGCTGTTTCCGATCAATACTCGCAAGGTAGGTTTCCCAGGATGCTGGCAACATAATTTGTGGACAGACATCTTGTTGCATCTCTCTCACCTGTTCGCCTGAGAAAAAGTTTTTAAGCCACGTTCTTGTAGGAGAGGCTTCTGGCAGGCTGCACCATGCAAGCGTATCCCAAGGCAACTCCTCGATTTTTTGCAAGAGGACTGGATATAGTTTATTTTGTAAGGTAGCATCGACAAGCAAGTCAAGGTAATCAGAGACTGTACTACAGCCAAGCAATTGCGCACTGGTTGTCCCCGCCGCTTCTTGTAGGAAAAGTGGCGCAAGTGCGAGTAGCTTGCCGAGATCATCTCTCACGGTGATGAGCGAGAGTTTTCCTGGTGCAAAGCTTTTCCAGCAGGTATGCAGAAACGAAAATGTTTGAAACACCTCATTGGTTGCACTAGCTTCTAGTAGTGGTTGCCACTCATTTTCGAGCGATTCGAAGGCTGATTCGGTTGTAAGAATGTCTGTTGTGTAGCTCATAGCAGATCGTATAGTATACGGTAGTCCAATATGCCAAAGTCAATAATTTCAATTTCGACCAAGACTGGAGATGGCGGAGAGTCAGGACTAATTACTGGGGAACGTGTGGCAAAGGACGCTAATATATTTGAGGCAATTGGCACAGTAGATGAGCTCAACTCATGGTTGGGCTTGGTGGTTTCCCAGTTTGATAATCAGTTTGAGCCGCAAAAAAAACAGTTAGTCACGATTCAGGAGCAGCTCTTTTATCTCGGTGCTGAGCTCGCTGGTTCCAAGACAGCGGTCATTACGCAGGCTGCTCTCAAGAAACTAGAGCATCAGGCTGAGCAACTACAGACAGCTCTGTCGGATAATTGGCACACAAAGTTCGTGTTTCCGGGCGGCACACAGCTTGGGGCGCATTGTGATGTAGCTCGTGCAGTCTGTCGTCGTACCGAACGGGTATTGGTCAAGCTCAACAGGGAGGAAACACAATCACCTTTAGTTATGCGATATATCAACAGACTATCCGACTATTTGTATCTCTTGCGCTGTTTCGTAAATGAGCAAGTCTCATTCGCCGAGCGACAGTTTATCGCTCGTACTGAAACTTCCTGATCAGACCAACTACCCTGCCCTGAATTTGCACATTGGTAGCATAGATGGGGCTCATGCTGGAGTTTGCTGGCTCAAGGCGTACTCGAGTGAGTTCTTTGTAGAATCGCTTGAGTGTTGCAAGACCGTTGTCGAGGAGCGCGACCACGATGTCGCCATCAGTGACATTTTGGGTTTCTTCGATCACGACGTAATCACCATCATCGATGTGATCCTCGATCATTGATTTTCCTTTTACCTGCAGTACGTAGGATCGTTTCTTGCCTGAGATCATCTCTGGGGAAACCTTGAAAGAAGCAGCTGAATCGGTGTGTGGCTCGATTGGTGAGCCAGCTGCGATGAAGCCAAGTAGCGGTAAGTCGACACTGTCAGTGATGCGCATAAATGTGCGATCAATCAATTCAATACCTCGAACGGCACCTTCATGTCGTTTGATTACCTTTTTGCGTTGAAGCGCCTGTAGGTGCTCGTGAACAGTAGCCAAAGACGAAACGTTGAGAGACTCGGCGATCTCACGCAAGGTTGGTGAGTAGCCGTTTTTTTGTATGTACTGTGCAATGAAGTCTACAATTTGTCTCTGACGTTTGTACAATGTTACGGCCATGAAGTCCTCCTTTTGTTTGGGCGTATGTTTCCCAAACCTTCCATAGGATAACCGAACAACTCACGAACTCGCAACCACATCTTAAAATATATAACTATATCAAAGATCTGCCCGTCATACTTTCCGGTGGAGTGATGCCCATTAACTTGAGCATCGTAGGTGCCACGTCGGCCAAAATGCCGGTCGGCAACATAACTGGTTTTTGTGCAAACTGGTTGCCAATGATCAGGAGTGGCACGGGGTATACCGAGTGCTCGGTATCAACTGCGCCGGTTTCGACATTGATCATCTCCTCGACATTGCCATGATCAGCGGTGATGAGTACAACACCGCCTTTTTGGGTTACGGCAGCAACAATTTGTCCCACAACCTGATCGACATACTCACAGGCTTTCACAGCAGCCTCAAAATTGCCCGTGTGTCCAACCATATCCCCGTTGCAGATATTGGAAATAATGACATGGTAGGTGTCGGTCATGATGCGTGAGATCATTTCTTGCGCAATCTCAAAGGCACTCATTTCGGGAGCCTGATCGTACGACTTTACCCCTTTTGACGGAATAATAACCCGATCCTCACCAGGATACATTGTCTCTAGCTGCCCATTCATGTAGTACGTGACAAAGCGTTCTTTTTCACTCTCGGTAATGCGGAGTTGTCGCAAGCCGTGTTGAGAGAAAACCTGTCCGAGGGGATGCAGGATTTTTTGGGGAGGAAAGGCAATATCTACTGGTAGACCAGCTTCATACTCAGTCATTGTCACAAAGTACAGGTTGCTCAATCGTTTTTTTCGTTGAAACGTTTGACCAGTGATTGGTTTTTGAATATTTGTCTTTTCATACTTTTCTGTGTATGGATCGAATGCGGCGGTGTGTATACCTTGTTCAAAGTCTGGCGTGACAAAGGCTCGAGTCAGTTCGCGAGGACGATCGACGCGAAAGTTGAAAAAAATCACCGCATCATTTTTATCGATCGTTCGCTTCTGCTTATCATGACCACAGATACTGATCGGTTCAATAAATTCGTCGGTAACGCCCTTGTCGTACTGATCTTGAAACAGTTGTAGTGGATCTAGTACGCATGATTCAGTACTTCCAAGAGTTAGGGCATCGTACGCTTTCTCGATTCGTTCCCACTTATGATCTCTGTCCATAGCATAGTAGCGCCCCATGAGTGTAGCAATTTGGCCGACTCCCATGTGTTCGCAGCTCGCCATCAGTTGCTTGATGTACTCGATACCTGCTGTTGCCGGCGAGTCTCGGCCGTCTGTGAAGGCGTGAATGTACACTTTTGTCAAATTTTGCTGTTTGGCAAAGTTGAGGAGTGCATAGAGGTGCTCGATATTTGAGTGGACGCCGCCCGCCCCAACCAGGCCCATCAAGTGCAGGGTGCTGCTATTATTTTTGACGTGCTGGGCAGCGTTTAGCAATGCTTGGTTAGAGAAAAACGAACCATCTGCAATGGACATGTTAATTCTGGGCAAATCTTGGTACACGATGTGTCCGGCGCCAATGTTTAAGTGACCGGTTTCGGTATTGCCGTCTTCTCCCTGCGGCAAGCCGACAGCCTGGCCACTGGCAGTGAGTTGGGTATGTGGATACGAGACCCAGTAGCCATCCATATTTGGTGTTTTGGCTTGGGCAATTGCGTTGCCTGCGTTTTTTGGTCCGATCCCCCAACCATCGAGCACGAGAAGCACGACCGGTTTTGGTCCCGTGTAATTGTTTTGTGAAAGCGAAGGGTCAAGCGGTTTGCTTGAGAGAATTGGTGCAACTGCTGGTTGTGTCATGACTGAGCTTGTTGTGGTGCGGCAGCCTGTTGTTGGCGAGACATTTCGATCTCTTGGTGGATCTGCGAGAGGCGGTTGTACTTGGCTGTTCGCTCTCCTCTGTTTGGCGGGCCGAACTTGGTGTACTCTGCGCCAACCCCGACTGCAAAGTCTGCGATAAAGTCATCGTTGGTTTCACCACTACGATGTGACACAACGATACTCCAGCCTGCTTGACGAGCAAGAGAGATAACAGCGATTGTTTCGGTAATGGTTCCTACCTGATTTGGTTTTACCAGCAGTGTGTTGCAGTATTTTTTTTCGATGGCTTCCTTTACTTTTTCCTGACTTGTCACGAGCAAACTATCTCCAACAATTTTGGTGGTGTCGCCAAGATACTCTGTTATCGTTGCCCATGCACCAAGATCATCATCTGAAAAGGGGTCTTCAACATAAAACACGTTATACAAGCTACGAATTTTTCTGTAGTACTCAATAAGCTCATTGCTCGAGTAGGGCTGTGATCGGTCCCGCAGGGTGTACTTGCCAGCACTGTGAAACTCGTCAGCTGCGGCATCGATGCCAAAAAACAGGTCTTGGGCAAGCGTGTATTGACTCGACTTGATTGTTTCTACCAAGATATCGAACACATCGCTGTTGCTGTACAGATTCGGGGTGAAGCCACCGACAAGGCCAACTGAGTGAATAGCGCCTTTCAAAATCAGTACTTCTTCTAGTTTTTGATAGAGCGTGACAGCCATACTGAGCGAATCTGGGAAGGATATATGACTTGCGGGCAAGAGTTGAAACTCTTGCAGATCAAGGTTGTCGGCTCCATGCTCGCCGCCGTTTATGACGGTAAAAATATTTGTCGGAATGATGAGCTCTTGTGCAAGCTGAAACTTGTTGAAAATGTAGTAGTACAAAGCAACATTGTTGGTGAGAGCCCCAGCTTTGCAGACAGCTTGTGAGACAGCGAGAATTGCATTGGCGCCTAGTTTTGATTTATCTGGTGTGCCATCAAGTGCGATGAGCAGCTGGTCGATTTCTGCTTGCTGAGTCGGGTCTTTGCCGACAAGTTGTGGTGCGATAATTGTGTTGATATTATTTACCGCCTGGAGCACTCCCATGCCGATCATGCGATTGGGGTCTTTATCTCTGAGCTCGTGTGCTTCGTACTTGCCGACAGATGTGCCCGCAGGAACACTTGTCAGAACGATACCACCGGTATCAAGCCACAAGGTGCACTCAATCGTCGGTAATCCACGGGAATCAAGTATTTCTCTGGCGTATACTCCTTGAATATTTGGCATGTGTGTCTATGGTAGCGTGTTCAGCCTTTCGACTTCAAGATCAGATAGTACTGCTTTTACTTTTTGGACCAAGTCTGTTGGAGTGTGTACGTGTTTGTACACTTGTCCCGAAAGATGCGAAATGATGGTTGGAGTTACAGCATGTAGGACAATACCCCGATTCAGACGCGTAGGCACGTGCTCCTCGATGAGAGAAAATAGTAGTTCAAGCTCTGCCTCGTCCCAGCTCGGGGTCACAAATAATGACCGAAGCAGCATCGGGACATCCAGAATAATACCGGCGAAGAACTCGAGCGCAGGACTCTCAGGTAATGTGTGTAGCATCCCAACGCTTGTGATTTCTGGCCAATAACTTCGGCTCTGGTGAGCGAGTGTGGCTGCAAGGAGGTGTTCGCGCATGACTGCAAGCTCATGACTTGAGGTAACGTGGGGCACGATGATATTGGTTTTTGGTTCCAATTGATGTGTATTGGCGAGTTCTGCGATGAGGGTGACCAGGTGGTCGGGTCGTTGTTTCCATGAAGGGTCAATTCGAACCCACAAGCTGTCGGCTGGTTGTACGACTTGTGTTGTGTGGACGGTCGCAGATTTTTGTGCTGTCTTTGGTTGATCGAGTTCTGTAATCTCAGTAATCGAAATGCTGTTCCCCTCCATTTCCCAGTCCACTCTGAGAGGGAGGAATTCTTTTTGCGAGATACTTGCTGTTAGTTTGGCGAGCAACTCACTTTGCTTTTTCGACAAAACCCGTTGTAGCTGTTGCTTTGCCGCCACACCTTTTTTTTCGAGAGAATCAGCAGTACGTTTGTAGGTAAGGGTTTTTGTTCCGATCGCCACAGCAGTTTCTTGTCCTGTTGATTTGTGTATCTCGTACCAATCCAGTTGCTCGCTGGCTTTTCCTGGAGGTGTCACGCCGAATCGCGCCGAGATAGCAAACACATTTTTTTCTGGATGAAGCGGATGTTTTGAGTACGTTGTGCCCGAGCCAGAGGCTTGTAGTTGTGTTTGTATGCACATGCCAGCGGCAACTTCGAGAACAGATGTCGGAGCAGATCGACTTGCCGCGAGCGCAAGTTCCAAAAGCATATGTGAAGCCAGGATGATTGATTCAAGCAGGTTGCTGTCGCCGAGAATGTTGTCGGTATTTGTGGCAATCCCTCGAGTGAAAAATACTCGAACAAACGAACCCCGCAGGTGCTGATGGTAGTGTTGCATGATATCTTTTGCGAGTGAAGTATCGAGAGTAGTGGCACGAAAGAGTTGGAGTATTTTTGCTTCGGCGAGGTGTACTAATGCAGGGTCGTCACCAAAAGCTCTCCTCTCTTCGAGTAGTTGGGCACAGTTTTTTTGCTGCAAAAATGAAGCAAATATAGCTCCGGGAGAAATGTAGAGCGTGGGAGCTACGGGCAAACCAAGCATCTGTGCTTGGCGTAGCAAGCGCAAGCGATTTGGCACTCCACTAGAAATAGGTAGTTGTTCAAGCAAGTATGCGGCAGGCATACAACCATCCTAGCACAACTCGAGGCTAGTGTTTGAGCTGTTCCTTAAACCAATCGACCACTGGGATTGGAGCTGGATCAAAGCCATGGAGCATAGCCGAGTAGAAGGTAACGTAGGCACCAAAGGTGAGAAGTTCGAAGGCTTGTTCCAGTTTTGTTTCACTGGTGAGTTCAAGTGTCTGGAACTCGATGTTATTTTTTTGTAGCACCTCTTGTGTGAGCAACATTCGCTTGCTGTTTCCAGGCAGGTATAGCTTTGAGAGAACAGTAAAGAAAAAGAGCATGTCATCTCTGTTAATCGGATACTTCAGACCTTCGAGCAAGTGGTGATTGATCTCTGGCACCACTCGGTACTCTGAGTATGTCTTAGCATTTTCGTTCAATTGATTGGCAAAAACGTGCGCCACACCCTCTAGGTGCTCAGCTACCGTGAGAATAGGAATGCGTTGCTCAATTTGGTACGCCAGTAATTTAGCAGGATTCTCTGCTTCAGAGACCGCGACGCCGGCTTTGAGGTGCATACTTGCGATAGCAGCCAACACAGCGTCAACATGTTTGTCTGTGACCTCAAGCACACCGAGCTTGCTCAGGAGTGCAATCTGCCCAAAGACGGAGTATCCGAGCGCCATTCTTGGTTGGCCAGATGGGTTGTAGGTCGGGGTAAACACCAGTCTCGGCACACCGGCTGCGGCAAGCATTTTCGCGAGCTCCCCACCGGAAGTGATACCTGCAACTTTTGCACCTCGAGCCAGTGCTTGTTTAGTTGAGCTCAGTGTTTCCTCTGTACTCCCAGAGTAACTTGAAGCAATAAAAAGGGTTTTTTCGTTGACAGAGGCTGGCAGCGTATAGTCCGGCACAATGGTGACAGGTAGTTGTAACTCATCTTTGAATACTGTCTGGATGACATGTGTCCCGAGAGCTGAGCCACCCATGCCACCAACCACGATATTTGTCACTTGTTTGTATTCGTCAGAGATTGTGAGTGACTGTGCCTGTTCCCAAACATGTTGTACTTGCTGAGCGATTTGCTCGATAGAACCACGAGTATGATTGGCGTCAATCTTGTCCATCTCGGCAAGATTATCGAGAATGGCAGTGTGTTTAGACATTTTTGGCTCCTAACATACTTGTTACTTGCTCTATAGTTGGTAATGGAGATTCGGAAATACGAACTGCAGCCACCGCATGTGCAAATTGGATTGACTCTAGCATTTCTTTGCCACTTTTTCTTGCGTAGAGATAGCCCGCATTAAAACTATCTCCAGCACCAACGGCATTCTTTGGAGTGATCGAAAAACTTGGGACATCGTACACATTCCCACTTTGATCGAGGCCAATGGCGCCTTCTCCTCCTCTAGTTACGACCGTTTCTGGACGCGTAGAAAGCTGTTGTAATTTTTTAAAGCCTGCCTCGATAGAATCTACATCCCAGATTGTTTTGAACTCATTTTCGTTTGGTCGATAGTAGGTTACCTGTTCAATCATTTTTTGTACTTTTTCGATATGCGACTTTTCCACCACATTGCTAATCATGCCATGGTCAAGGAGTACCTCGATGCCTGCCGCCAGTGCGTCTTTGACCAAATCATAATATCCAGCTTGGAGTGCGGTGAGTTTGAAGTAACTGCCGATGTAGAGAGTCGAAATTTTGTCGAAGTAATTGCGAATAACGCGAAAGACATCTTCGGGATTGAGCGCAGCGTTGGCAGAGCCACCCGTGGTTTGAATTGTTCTTCCACTTGGGTTGGTGAAGTGCGAACTGACGTTGGTTCTCACCCCTGGATCGGTAAAAATAAGCTGTTGAATTTTGAGTTTACCAAGCTCTTCAGTTACGATATCGCCCACTCTGTCCTGTCCAATTTTGCCAAGCAGTGCCGTTTGCAAGCCGAGACTGGCAGCGATTTGTGCAAAGTTCGCAGCAGATCCGCCGACAGTCAGGAGCACCTGTGATCCGACCGTTTCCGTTTCGGTAGTAATGCCCACCTTCGAGTCGAAGGGAAACATGCCATAGTGTATGTCGAGGTAAATGGAGCCAACAGCGAGGGCGTCAAATGGTCGATGCATTTAATTAAGTATCTTTCGAATGAGTTCTTCGCACTCTGTGACACTGTTCACTTGAACCGAGAGCACGCCCATGTCTGAGACGGGCTTATCGTTGCCTCCTTCAAACAAAGCATCACCAACAAACAGAACCTCCTGTACGCCGAGTCCGTAGTGTTCCATCAGTTTCTTTACCCCAAATGCCTTATTGATTCCTGCTTTAGTCACGTCGATTGAGGTTGTTCCACCGATTTTGATGTCGAGATTTGAGAGCTGCTCTTTCATAAACTCGATCATTCTATGGCGGATTTTTTGATCTGGATCCCAAGCTTCCTTAAGTGCAAGCGGAGCTTTTTGTCCCAAAGCTGAGAAGGTAATTTGGGTTTCGCGGTTTTCGATAATATCTCCAAACGTTTCTGTTGGATTATGACCTATTTTTTCCATAGCATACTCGATTGCCCTGATGATCTCTTCAGCCACATCCGGGTCAAGCGCGTCTTTGTAGCATATTTTCCAAGTTTCATTTTCGTTGATGTACATTACTGTTCCGCAGGTCGGCGAAAGCGTAAGGTTCGACAGTAATTTTGGATCTGATGAAATTTCCTCGAGTACGTTTTCTTCGAAAATCTGGTACTTGCCGCCAGAAATGACGTTCACAAAATATTTTTCGAGGAGTGAATTGAATAACCCCACCATGGTGGGAGACATTTTGGTTTTACTCTCTACTAGCGTGCCATCAGCGTCGAACGAAACGAGTTTTTTACCCGCCATGAGGTCTTTGGTGAAATCTTTTGCCTGGATGATCATAGTCTTCTAATACGCAAGTGATTGCAGTATTCCTTAATAATAAGTTATACGGATACTCGCCTATAGCGACTGATCCACCAACTCTACAATGAGAGTGTCAAAAGATCAAGCTCTTGTTCGAGTGAAAACGTAGTGGCGCCTCTTTTACTCTGATCGTCGTACTCGAGCAACTGGTTGTGTAACTCCAATAGTTGAGAAAGTGAAAAGCGATGCGCTTGGCTTTTTAGTTTTGCTTGGACAAAAGGTGGGCCGGCGATGGTCCCGCCATCTTTAGTCTGCAGCAGAAGGCGGACCTGTCGTGTCAACATCGCAAAGCAAAACCCTGCTCCATCCGTTTCTTTTGCCTGCTGTAGGTATAGCAAGGCTTGCTTTGTAGCGCTGGAATTTCCAAGGCAGTCGAGCCACTTAAACAAGGTTGAGCTCGTTGGAAAGTGCGAGACTTGCGCTTCAGGAAATTTGTTCAGTTCTGTTTTAGTAAGCTCCTTGTGTTCACAAAGTATGACCGAGTTTTTTTGAAATTTCGCTAGATACTCAATGAGTTCTGATTTGGCTGTCGATTTAGGTAAACTGTGTAGCTCATCTATCACAACCAGTTTTGGTTGAGCAAATAAGTTTTGTTCCCCCAGTAGTAACTCAAGATCAGCTAGGCTACCTTTTTTTGCTGCGAATCGAACTATCACTTCGCCTCGGGCTTTTGCTGCTGCAAGCTCACCACCGAGCGCTTCGTGAATGTGCGCACTGTGCGAGCCATGAAGTATTTTCATCTACTGAGCAATGCGTTGTAACTGTGCCAAAAGATATCCAAGTAAGATGTGTGCAAGATACAGGCAAACCGTAAGTACGGTCCGTAAAGTTTTGTGTGACTTTGTTTTTTCGTGTGGCCAGTGCGCTTTCTTTGTCAAGCGTGTCAAAAATGACTGATGACGAAGTGTCCAGTGAATGGTGCTCATGTGAGTAGTATACACACTCTACCCGACTGGTATCGAAAATTTTTGTAGCTCTTTTTTTGCTTGGTGATACTCTGGTGCAAACTTTGCAACCAAGGCCCAAAACTGTGCTGAGTGATTGTGATGTACGAGATGAGCCAGCTCATGCACGATGACATAATCAATCACAACGGGGGCAAAATGAACCAATCGCCAATTGAAGTTGATCGAACCCTGAGAGCTACAACTCCCCCAGCGAGAACGTTGTTCGCGCAAGGTAATTTTGGAAAACTGGACATGCATTTTTTTTGCCAGCTGGTGAGATTTGGGGAGTAGATACAGTTCTGCAGTTTGGCGCAAAAACCGCGCAACTGCATTGGTGTAAGTACTTGAGTTATTTGCGATCGATTGCACTCTGTTGTTATAGACGAGATCTTGGTCATCGATGAGAAACCCAGTTGGTTGTGTTTGATCTGAAATGTTTTTTTTGTTGTAGCGTTTCCCAAATAACAAAATACTCTCACTACTTTCAGCCACTGCTTTGTGTTGTAGCTTTTTGAGTTGTTGCTCTATCCAGTCTGCTTGTTTTTTGACAAACAGATCTACCATGAAACTGGGGACAAGATAGGGTGCGGTGACGTGAATCGTTTTATCGCCATTGATGCGAATAGAAATGCTCGCTGAGCGCCGCGATCGCCTGAGGGTGTATGCGCGCATGTCGTATTTTACCTCATGATCAGCGAAACGATTTCGAGTGAAGCAATGTAGACTCTTATTTGTGAAGCGAATACTAGCAGTGCCGTACCGATTGCAGCATCAATTGTTTCTTCGAGGAACTCTTTTTTCTTGGCTAGCCGGACGGCTACGGCTATTTCGAGAACTGTCGCGAATAACACGATAACTGCTTCGATAACCACGTCCTCTACGGTCGCCCGGTCGATTATGTGTGCTGCAAGTTGTTGTTCTAGAAGCGGGTAGTCATGTAGCAAAAATATGATCGCAAGATATAACCCATAGAGACTATGCACGGTCAAGAAGAGTAATATTACTTTTTTCCAAAGTGCTCGTGCAAGATGAACATACGCCAATAGCATGCTGTGCCAGTTGGGGTGGAGGTGGATCGTTCCGCTTTGCTCTATTTGCTCTGCCTGCATGCTGTTATCTTAGCTGGTGCGGTACAATAGGGCAACAACGCTGCCGAGATGCTGAAACTGGTAGACAGGCTGGACTTAGAATCCAGTGCCCTTTAATAAGGCGTGCAGGTTCGATTCCTGTTCTCGGCACAAAAAAACCCCCGCCGAGGCGGGGGGTCTTTTGTCTCAGAACGAAAACTCCGGTGAGGAACTTACCTTCTGAGGTATTAGTAATATAGCAAATTACTATAAGATTGTCAATATATCTCAAATTAGATCAATTTGTCTCAACAAATTCAAGCAAATCAGCGTCCTCTTTTGCGGTCCGCCCTGCCCCTCTATCGTCATAGCGCATTTCTGCCATCCATTGGTTGACGCTGGCCGCCCAGCTACCATTGCTCGAGGGAGTGTACTTGCGCATGATTTGTTCTGGAGTAGTCAAGCCTTTATCAATATAGTTGTTTTTGAGCACGTTGGCAGCAGCGCGGAAGTTTTCTTCATAGCTTTCGAACTCCCAGGTACCTCTAGAGTGGACTCCCAAGCCAAGACAGTTGTACGATCCGGGGGGCGTTACTTTACAGAGATTGCTTTCCTGCATGGCGATTGAAGGCAGTAGTCTAAAGTCTATCTCGTAATCGTCGGCGATTTCTACAAATAGTTCGCCATACTCTGCGTGCGGAGTGAGTGGCGCTTTGTACCTGGCGAGGAAGTTGGTCACGATTTGGGCTCGGGCATCTTGTACTTCCATGAAGGCTGTGATCTCAGCCTGTTTTTCTTCTTCTGCCGCTGTTGTAATGCTTGCGCGCACTGCTTCACTTGGGTTGCCAATAAATTCTTGCCAGGTTATGCCTTGGAGGTAGAACTGCACGCCAGCCACGCTGGTCAGGATGACGCCAGTCGACAGAAATATCCACGAAAAGGCAAAAAACAAGTTTTTCATGAGTCGGAGGGTACAGTATACCAAAGGTGGGTGTATCTGGACAATAACCCGAAAAAATGATATCCTATAAGTATTAAGATGAAATATATTTTTACGCTATACATCGCTTTATTACTTACTCTTAGTGTCCCGAACCAAGTTCGAGCTGACTCGGTAGAAAAAATTGGCATCCATGTCCTCAATCCTGAAGAATTTTCTGATGCGAAGCGCATCCTTTTTCCGAATCAAGTTTCTACATCAGAGGAAGCCTGGCACTACATGACCGTGCCGCTGACTTTGGCGGATCTCGATTCCCAGGCTCGCTGGCAACAGCTTTTTACCCAGGCCAAGCAGGAGCGTATTATTCCTATAGTCCGCCTTGCGACTAGATTCGAGAACGGCAGTTGGCAGCGACCAAATCGCAAAGAGATCACTTCCCTACTCGATTTCCTTTCTACCCTCGAGTGGCCAACGGCAGAAAAGCGCATCATAGTGTTTAACGAAGTTAATCATGCCAAAGAATGGGGTGGCGAGGTTGACCCCAGCTCGTATGCTCGCGACTTCATTTTTGCAAGCAACTGGGCGCATGCGGTAGACAAAAGCTTTATTGTGTTGCCGGCAGCAATGGATCTGGCAGCGGGAAACACTCGAGACACTAGAGAGGCATTTTCCTACCTTTCCGCTCTGAGCGAGTACGACCCAGAGATTTTCTCTTACGCGGACGCCTGGAACTCTCACTCGTACCCAAACCCGGGCTTTGTAGCCTCCCCTACCCGAACGGGCAAGGATTCGCTACGCGGTTTTGAGAGCGAGCTCGCCTTCTTACGCCAGAAAACAGACAAACATTTTCCGGTCTACATCACCGAAACCGGTTGGCGGGACACCAAAGCAACTGGACGTTGGCTAACCTCATACTATCAATACGCTCTCCAACACATCTGGAGCAAGCCCGAAGTAGTTGCGGTCACCCCGTTTATTTATAAAGGTGCTCCCGGTCCGTTTGCTGAGTTTAGTTTTGTTTCTGCAGATGATAAACCAACTACGCAGCTTCTCGCGCTGCAGGCTGCACTAGAGAATGTAGCGCGTGAACAGCGCTTGCTTAGTAGCGTACAATAACCCGTATGAAATTTGCCATTGTGAGCGATTCTCACGACCGTTGGGATTTGCTCGAACAAGCCGTAGCGAGAGCCAATGAAGCGGGCTGCGAGGTACTCCTGCATGCAGGCGACCTTGTTGAGCCAGAGGGTGTGGCGGTGCTCGCCAAGTTTATTGGTGATGTCTTCTTCGTCTGGGGAAATAATGAGCCGAATCATGATTTTGTAGAGATAATTACCAAAAAAATTGCCGAACATGAGCGAATCCACCTGGCAGATGGCACTCTAGACAAATCGATTGCTGGTGTCCGTATTTTTATGAATCACTACCCAGAAGTTGCCCAAGCAGCGTATGGCTTAGGCATCCATGACCTTGTGATTCACGGTCATAACCACGAGTACCATGTCGAGCAAAATAATGGGCGATTTCTCATCAACCCAGGCGAGCTTTGTGGACGAAAGACTGGTATACCAACGTTTGTTATTTTTGACAGTGTCGATAAGAGCGTCGAGCGAATTGAGCTTGCGTTGTAGTTGAGTAGGTAATAACTAGCTTGCCCTAGAATGTGCTGATGGTAGAGCGTGCTGAGTCTCCAAGCGGTGGGGGTGAAAAAGAAAAAAATGCAGCAAAAAATGCGCTCGATTTTGTTGTCTCAGTCGTCACTTGGATAGCAAATCTCACCGCTGCTCAGTTGCTTATAATCTACCCAGATAAAAAGAATTTTCCCAACGATATTACGAATGCGGGGTTTGCGGCCAAAGTTTTATTTGACGCCTGCTTGGTTGAGTATGCACGTCAGCACAAAGATCTGACAAATAAACAGAGATGTCTGTTATTTCTACTTGGGTTAGCTATTGCTGGCGCTGACACCTTTGATGGAGCAGCAGCGCGAGCTTGCAAACGGGGAGAAATTACCAGAGATGAAAGCGAAGGTCTGAAGCTAGACACTAGGCGAGACAGAGAATCAATTTCCCTCAGTCAATTTGGAGTTGTTCTTCGTGAATTTTTTCAAGAAAAAAATAAGAATAAGTTGTTCTTTATTATTGTAATGTATATGCTGCAAGTCCTCAGTGATCCAGGTCCAAGTCTTGTTAATGCGCATATCAAGTCAAAAGGAAAAGCAGAAGCAAAACAAGCCGGAGACTTGCTTGGATTTCCAGGCACCCAGATATATAGAGTGCTGGAGAATCTCTTTAGGGGTCTCTTTCCAAGACTTAAAATGCTTGGGATAGAAATGCCGACGGTATTTATAACAGGGGCTCTAGGCATCCTTGGAAATCTGTATCAGATACGAAAACGGACACGGATCGCAGCAGCTCTAACTTATCCGATTACTCTCGAACCCGAAGTGCGTCAAGCTGCTGAGGAGTCTTTTGTTGAACTAAGCAGTATTGCCAAGGTAACCATACCCTTAGGAATCCTAGCTGGCGCACTGCTGATGTTTTTGAATCATCGCCGGCCGAATGAATCGCAATGAATGCTAAACTATTCCCATGCGCACGCTGATATTTTCCGACACGCACCTAACTCCAATTTTTGAACCCGCACGGTTTAACGCACTGGCAGAGCTGATCCGCTCTGTAGACCAAGTCATCATCAATGGCGATTTTTGGGATGGTTACTACTGCACGTTTTCGTCATTTCTTAATTCCAAGTGGTCTGCACTCTTTCCGCTCCTTTTGCAAAAGCAGACCATATATTTGTACGGCAATCATGATACAGAGCAGTTTTGTGACGAGCGAGTCAACCTGTTTTCTGTGCGGCAAGCAGTGGTTCATCTCCTCCAGGTTGGAGATCAGAGACTCGACATCCGACATGGCCACCACATTGACACTCAGAATCCGCTCTTTCATGCAGACATTATTTTCAGAAACTCAAGTCCTTTTATTAGGCGAGCCTACCGTACACTTTGTTACGTTCGTGACAAAAATATCCTGGTGCTCTCAGAAATATATCGAAGGTATCTGCGAAGATCTGATAGCTATGATGACGTGGTGCTGCAGCGCTACGCGGAAAACCACATGGAGCAGAATCAAGTATTAGTTTGTGGTCATAGCCATATACAGCGCGATGTGAGAGCGAGTAAATACCTCAACACCGGTAGATTTGAGTTTGGGCGAGCTGAGTATGGCTTGGTGGAGGGAGGGGTTATTCGGTTGGTGGCTCAGGCGTATCTTTGAAGGTGAGAGTTACTGTTTCGTTAACCCCGCGGACTAAGTACACAAAGCCAATGTAGAAGTTGATGGTGGGCGCATTTTTGATTATTGAAAATGTAGAGCATCTTGTAGACGAGATACACATCTATGCTACAATCAGCCGTAATATCCAAGTATCCTTGAAAGGATCCAAGTATATGACAGGTCAAACTCCAGAAGCTGTAGATTACAGAGACGATGATCTTGATACACCGCTAATGCTTGAAATTGCTGAATTTAGACGGTTAGCTCAGACGAACTCGACCGACTCAGGTGATGTTGCGCCACCTCCTCAAGAGGAAGAGGTTGCAGCGTCAGCTAGTTAATCTGACTATTTTTTACATAATCACACTTTCTACGACCCTTGCACTGAATAGCGTCTACGAGCCATTTGACAACTCCGCATACACTGCTAGAATCTCTCCTTAACAGGCGATGAAATTGCTAACACAATTGAGCCGAGAGAAGAAAATGATTTTTCATTGTAGAACTCTCCGGGAAGTTCCCGTAACAGAACGAAAGATTTGTCGGCAGTAGCTGGAGAATCTGAGTAGTCTAAAGCAGGGTGGCACAGCTCTTATTTCATGAGCCCCTGTACGTCATTGAGCGTTTCGCTTGATGCAGTACAAGGGTTTTTTTGTGAAAGGAGAGGCAAATGTCAGTCTTATTTATTCAAACGGGTGGCACGATTGATAAAGAGTACCCCAAAGTTTTGGCCAGTTATTCGTTCGAAATCTCAAAGCCCGCTGTTACCAAGTACCTAAAAAAGTTCCAGCCGAACTTCAGGTACAGAGTGGTTGAGCTGATGAAGAAAGACAGCTTGGATATAACAGCACAGGACAGAGAGCGCATCTATGAGGCTTGTCTTAGTGCCAAAGAGAAGAAAATTATTATCACGCACGGTACAGACACGATGGTTGCAACCGCGAGCGTATTACACAAGATTAAGGGGAAAGTGATTGTTTTGACGGGCGCCCTGTTGCCTGCTATTCATGTCGACTCAGATGCCGCGTTTAATCTTGGGACAGCGGTTGGCGCCATAGATGTTCTTACAGAAGGTGTCTATATTGCAATGAGCGGTAGGGTCTATCCTTGGGATGCTTGCAAAAAAAGCCACAAGACACTCAAATTTGTGTCAGCTTGATGGTAGGTACAGATTTTGTGAGCCATCTGTCCCAAAAGTGGAACTCCTATTTTGAAAACTCTCTTGAAGTTTACCAAAGAATAATGGAAAAGTACAAGCTTTAGATCGGGTTGTTAGCGACCATCTTCTTTTTTGCTTTTTTTAGTGGGAAAGTCAATGCAAAACAAACTATAGCGGGATAGAGTAACTGGCGAAGTGAAGCAACTTGTTCCACAACTAACTCCATTGTTTTTCGGTTAAAACGAGGTGCAGTTTTGCATTCAACACTGTGTTGCCCAGACAGAATGGGAACGTCATAAGAGGTTCTGCATTCTGGGAAAGTAGCTAGACGAATTGACCAATATACCAGCTCTGAGGATACGATTAAGATACCTGCGAGTAGCAATATTTTAAGTTGTTTTGCCTTGTACCTGATAGTTATATGAGTGAAAAAAACAGAAATATACCCAATTAAAAATAGCAGTTTCAGGTCTCGTATATCAAAAGTCTCTGCCAGAAAAAATACCAAACAAGCAAAAAAAGGCCAAATTAGTATTGGAAGTACTTTCTCAAATTTACTAAGTATTATGTCGGAATGCTTTTGTGCCTCAACCTGCACGCGTAGTAATAAAAATAGATAAACAAGCTCAATTGCTAAGAAGATTGCTCCATTCACAAAAAAGAATGCTGTGGGGAAGTAATTCCAAAACGGTATGCCGACATTAATTTCCAACACAAAAATAACATATGCTATTGTTAGGAAATTCGTAATGAGAACGGCGAAAGAGAAAATAAAGTACAGAACAGAAAGCAATATCCATTTTATATTATTTAGCATATTTTTGTGAGCCAGCCGGGACTCGAACCCGGGACACATTGCTTAAGAGGCAATTGCTCTAACCAACTGAGCTACTGGCCCACGTGTGCACCCGGCGAGAATCGAACTCACAACCTTCTGTTCCGAAGACAGACGCTCTATCCAATTGAGCTACGGGTGCAGCCGTTGAATTATACCATCGTGAAGCTTGCAGATGACATCCTACGATCGAGTAGTATAATGGCGAGAAACATGGCACGATCGTACGCGCAAATGGTCGATAAAGCACTCCGTTTATTTCAACTCAAAAAAGAGATTAGTGGTCTCATTCCTACAGACGACGCATTTCCTCGCCCCTTTATTACCATCGCTCGCGACCCGGGAAGTGGTGGCAAACCGATTGCGATGGCGGTTGCCAAGAAGCTTAACTTTGAGTTTATTGATCAACAGATCATTGACGAGATCGCAAACTCCACAAAAAAGCGACGCGCAATTATTAAAGAACTTGACGAAAAAAGTCGTTCTCGCATTGATGACATTGTTCACTCAGTTCTGAACGTAGAGTACGTGAGCGATACGGTTTTTATTTCTGAAATGATGAAGGTTATTATTGCCCACGCATGTAAAGGCAATGTTGTCATTTTGGGTAGAGGCGCCAACAGTTTCACTCCCCAGGCAAAAGGGCTTCATGTAAATGTCACCGCCCCCTACTCTGTTCGCGTGAGTCGCGCAATGGAATTTGAGGGATTCAATAATCAGCAGGCAAAAGAAACAATTGCAAAAGTTGAGGCAGAGCGCGAGGAGTTTGTCAAACAATACTTTGTGACCGACAATAGGCGCAGGAATGTGTTTGATTTGACAATAAATACAACGTATTTTACGGTCCCGCGAGCTCGAGACATAATCATCGAGGCTTTCAAGCAAAAATTCTCCGAGTAATGGTACAATCTGGTCTGTGTTACGTGCCGAAGTGGCGGAATGGTAGACGCGCACGCTTCAGGAGCGTGTCCCGCTTGCGGGATGGAGGTTCGACTCCTCTCTTCGGCACAATGTTATATAATGCTATTTGAGCCCGGGTGGTGAAATGGTATACACGTACGCTTGAGGTGCGTATGCCGAAAGGTGTGGAGGTTCAAGTCCTCTCCCGGGCACAGACGATGAGAGAATCGGACGCTTAGCTCAGCTGGTTAGAGCACCGCGTTTACATCGCGGGTGTCGGGGGTTCGAATCCCTCAGCGTCCACAGTGCCAAGCTAGCCAAGTCGGTCACGGCGCATGTCTGAAAAACATGAAATTCAGGTTCGATTCCTGAGCTTGGCACAAAGTTTCTTTGTGCTTACCTTTTGCCCAGCATGCTCATGAGAAGTTCTTTTATAAATTTCGCAGTTTCAGCGATGATTATCCCAAGCGTTTTCCCCAAAAATTTGGCGGTGTCTTGCCCGGCATAGCCTGCTCTGCGGTTAAAATCTGGCGACGAAAGATATGATTTCATGCTCATACTTTGAGTATACACCAGCTCGTTGTACAATAGCGACGCGCGAGAATAGCTCAGTGGTAGAGCGCTTCCTTGCCAAGGAAGAGGCCGCGGGTTCGAACCCCGTTTCTCGCTCAGTTATTTTCTATAAATTCAATTCGCTCTGTTTTGTGTCCCTGTTTTGTTCGCTGAAATAACTCGGGTGGGTAGTGGTAGATAAATGCTACAGTGGCATACGTGCCAAAGAATGTCGTCTCCTCAATTTCAAAGTCTTGCTTTTGCTCATACAGTTCGGTTATCTTTTCAAGATCTCCAACAAAAAACCACTTATAGTTGGTTGTTTGATACACAGCTCGGTACTGTGACCAGTAACTGAAGAACTCGGCAAAAATTATTATTGTAGTGACAGTCAACCAACGCTTTCCCTGTTTCAGTTTGATAGTCCAATCGAGCCCTGCAAACACGACAAGTAAAAAGAAAACGACAAAGAGAATTGACCGCAATGCATGCGGAACATCATCCCATGTCATGGCTGCAGGTAGTGGGCTGAGTAAAAGACCTCCCAAGATAAACCAGTTGTAGGGATGTTTTCTTTTCTGCCAGAACTGGGTTAGTCCAATTAGAAATAATGGCAGAGAAATCAGCGGCAACAGACCTTTGCCAGTACTGTGGCGCAAGTTATTGTCCCCTACCTCAAAGAGGTATGAAAGTCTTGTGTGCTCGCGATATCTTGACACAATACTTTTGAGTTGCCTTGCTATTGGTGCATCACTTTTGCCTACGAGTTCGTAGCGAGCGAGCAAGCTATTAGGGTAGTAATAATTCCAAATTATTGCAGGAGTTATGATAAGTATAGAGAGCACTATTCCGAGTAGTATTGGTTTGAGAGCTGCTCGCTTTTGTGCCAAGAGGGTGATTGCTCCAGCCAGAATGAGAATGAGTGGTGCAAGCAATCGTGCAGCGGTATAGCTATAGAATGATATAGAAATGATTAGAACAAAAAGAAGCCAGTCTCTTGATTTGCGCTTTGAAAAGAAGCGTCTCAGAGGAAGCAAGCTTGCTAGCACTAGCGTGGGAAAGACGATCACTTCAAAGTCCACACGACTTAGATGAAAGAGCCAGGGGGTGGTAGCAACTAGTATTGTTTTGATCAGTCGTAGGTTGGTAGACTCCCCTTTGGTATAGATCCAGGTTAGGATAATAAAAGCGAGTCCCCAGAGAGCTGGTGCGAGTCGTGCGGTGTAAATCGTCGCAGGAACAAAGGAGTATAGGAGTGCCTGGGAGTAGATGAGTATTGGGTTTTTGTACTCACCAAATGCTTTGAAGTAGACTGGAAAAGGAATGCCGTACTCGTCTTTTCCTGTGAGCGCAATACTGAGTGCATTATATGCAACCGAGGACTCATCAACAAAAAAACCTCTGGGATATACGTCTAATTTATAAACTCGGGTGAGACAAATGAGTATGAGTGCAAGACTGAGTGAAACTACATACCAGTTTTTTTGCAATTGTTTGAAAAAGTGAGTAGGCATAATCGGTTTGACGGACTATAGTATACGGTATCAATGTTACAGAAAAACAAATTATTTTTGGCAGTAATTCTCTTGTTCTTATTCCTCACAAGGTTTATATCGCTCGATACTTTGCCACCCTTTTTGACACATGATGAGGTGGTATATGGCATTGTTGCTAAGTCTTTTGCTGTTCAAGGTACGACACTCACACAAGATCAGGCATGGTACAGCATGCGACCGGTTCATCCCTTTTATGCAGAGCTGCCAGCTCTTTTTATGACACCGCTTTTTTGGGTTACCGACAATCCGTTGCTGGCGGTGAGAATACCAACTGCACTCATGGGTATTGTTTTTCCCTTCGTCTTTGGTTGGTTTTGTTGGGGAATTTGGCGCGATAAAACATTAGCTTGGATTGCGGCAGTAATTGCTTCGCTAAACCCTCTTTGGTGGCAGTTTAGTAGGCTTTCCTACGATGCAGTTTACTCAACCTTCTTTTACTTTCTTGGAGGCGCGTTGTTCTTTTCGAACACGAAGCGAGGATTTTTATGGTCTATTCCAGTTTTTGCTGTAGGATTTTTTCAGTACCAGGGTTTCAAATTACTGCTCGTACCTTGGTTGGCACTGCTCACATTCATTTGGCTCTTGCAGCACAAAAAGGAGTCGTGGAAGTTGCGCATTGTTCCTCTTGTTGCCTCTGTGGTTTTGCTCCTGGCCTACTTGCTTTTTATGTTACCGAACCAAGATGTTGATGGCCGCCTTGAAGGAACTTTGTTGCAAGATCAATCTGTGCTTAGCGAAATAGCGAATGATCAGAGACGCAAAGCTTTGCAATTGCCGATTGCGCCTCTTTTCTCCAATAAAGTGACTGCGCTCATTCAATTGTCTGCTGACAAGTTGCTCAATTCATTTTCACCTCATTTGTTATTTCTCAATTCTGAGCCGTCTGCGAGTGGGTTTGCTGTTTGGAGTCATGGGTTGTTTTACCTCTTAGATATTGCGTTACTGCTGATTGGTATTGGTGCACTCCAACGGAAGAAGACTCGGGTTATTGGATTAAGCTTTCTACTTGCACTACCCTTTTTTGCAGTTCCGGTAATTATTAACCTGACGAGCGAGTGGTACTTATTGCGTTCATTTTTTGCTTATACTTTACTGTTGTTGGTAATCAGTTGGGGTGCTTTTGTCTGGTGGCAGTCGAGATTTCGATGGGTGTTAGTTCTACTCTATGCTCTATCAGTACTCAATTTTGCCAGTCAATACTTTGTGCGTTACCCTGTCATGGGAGCCGATGCAGGATTCTTTCAAGAACGGGTGCTGGCGCAATACATCGGTTGGGCGAGAGAGAGCTATCCAGACGAGCAGATAGTCGTCTACACCATTGACCCTCCGATATTATTCTCTAGCTATCTATTGCACTCGGGCTCAGTTTCACAGGACACAGTTGGACAGATCTCAGATTCGTTTCGCGCTGGGACATATACTTTTGATAACATTAGATTTCAAAATACCTGTGTTGATGACGACGATGGAATAACTTTGGGTGTCACAGAAGCGATTCGTGATCGTTGTAGAGCGTTGACAGAATTTTCTGCAGATGCGAATAAAATTACCATTCCCGCGCTGAAGGATAGTGGAAGTGTCTATGAAATCCTCAATGATAAGGTTTGTGGACAGTATGATTTAGGTACATTCATACAGGTTTCGAGCTTAGATCAATTTCGCTTGCATACTCTCAGTGAGGAAGTCTTCTGTAAACAGTGGATTACAGATCTTAAAAAAGTAACATGAAAATGCTTGCCTCGGTCAACAATAGGTATCTCATTCTCACAGCCTTCGTACTGGTTGGTTTTCTACTTCGATTTGTTGGGCAGCCGAGTATTCCTGCTGGTTTTCATCGTGATGAAGCAGGCATTGCCTATAGTGCCTATAGCATATTGCAAACAGGCAGGGATGATTGGGGACAGCTACTCCCACTTCATACTAAAGCTTTGGGTGATTATCCTCCCGCCTTTTACAATTACCTGGTTGCAGCTTCAATTCCCGTTTTTGGGTTGAGTGAGTTAGCTGAGCGTTGGCCAGCAATTGTATTCGGAACACTCTTAATTCCACTTTCTTTTCTTTGGGTGAGAAAGTTGTTTCGAAGTACCGAGCTCGGCTTAGTGGTAGCTGCAATTGTTACAATTTCTCCTTGGGATCTGGTACAGTCGCGTTCTGGTAGTGAAGCCGTTGTTGCATTAGCGTTTGCTTTGTTGGCGTGGTTGTTGTGGTCAGAATGGGTCAAGAAGCCAAAGACAAAAGTTATGTTGATTATTGGATTGTTGTATGCTGGGGCACTTTTTAGCTACAACGGGGTTAAGCTTGCATTGCCACTGCTGCAGTTGCTACTCACATGGTATTGGTGGAAAGATATCAGAAAAAAGTTGCATATAGTATCTTTTGGCATCGTGTTCGTGATAATTTCATTTGCTAGCGTTTACATAATTCCTGGGGCTGGAGATAATTTTGCAGGCAATAGTATTTTTACAAATGCCCAACCGATCGGTCAGGAATATTTTTTTCGTGAGGGAAATATGCATGTCCCTATTCTGGTATCACGAATTTTTCACAATAAGCTTGCGTCTCTAACAACGCAAACAATAGGAAATGCAGGCACGTTTTTGAGTAGCAATTTTTTGTTCTTTTCTGCTGGGAAACCAGGTAGGTATGAAGTACCTGGAGCTGGACAGTTGTTGCCGTTTTTTGCACCATTTTTGTTGCTGGGCATATTTGTGTCAACTCGTTTTACACAACGCCAACGCTTGCTCTTGCTAGGCTGGATCAGTATTGCGATACTGCCCGCCGTTCTCACAACAACCGCCTTTCCACATGTAAAGCGAAGCATGTTTTTATACTTGCCACTGTATGTTTTCATCGCCGAGGGCATATACCTTTCAGTTTCGTGGTTGAGGCAAGTGAGGTTTGGTCGCTTGTTGTTACTGCCAATTGCTTTGACGTGCCTGTGGTCATTTGGCTACTTCCTCAACCAATATCACGTGCATACGCAGTATGAAACAATTTTAGCTCGAGATTATGGTTATAAAGAAGCATATTCATTTTTATCCACAGTAGAGTCACGGTACATTCGAGTGCACGTTTTTGGTTTCGATGAGGCACCTGACATTTTCTACTTTTTTTATCGCAAAGTAGATCCCAGACGAGTACAGGCTTTGGCAGATACTCGACCTTCGAACATTTTTGCTACTGAGGAAAATAGAAGAAACTATGGATTTGATAACTATTTGTTTGATGTCGCGAGTTGTCCAGAGACAGATGTACTTCAAGATGCTGTCTTGTATTTTGCCAACGCAATTTGCCTTGATGTAAATGGCGGAACTCTAGCAGAATCGAAAATCACTAAAATTCATGAAATCGATTATCCAAATGGCAACAAACGATTCATTATTTTCGAAAAACTGTGAACTAGTTTGTCAATTTTGCATCTGAGATCAGATTACTGCCCCTTTCCATCTTTGCCACCAACCACAACTGCATGAACAATCCAACCAGAAAGTGAGATGCTAATAGAGCTGGAAAGACACCATTTTTATGTAGATGTAACCAGGGAAATTCTACCCAGAGCAGTGTGATTGACAGCAAAAAGATCGAGATAAGGGACCAATTCTTTGATTGATACACATATTTGCCTGTTAGGAAGTAGATCGGCAGCAAGGCTGCAATGTAGTGTTGCCATAAGATTGGAGATACAAGAACGGAACTCACAAAACCAATCTTTAGGCTCTTTGAGTAGTGGCAAAGAAGTAGACCGAGTCCTAAAAATAAAATACTGAGACTTCCTGTTTCACTACTGCCAATCATTCTCGCTACAGCTGCCACAATTGATTGATTGTAGTAGTTCAGACTGCCGGCTTGGATATTTTCTTGAGCTAAAGTTGTTGCCAAATTGTTTGTAATAAAGTCATAGTAAAACTCTGGTTTTATTACCCAGAAAGTTCCAAGAAACATAATGGATCCGAAAATGAGAGTGCTGAGTAGTACTTTTTTCCTTGTGACAAGCGAAGCTAAACTCACTACAAAAAAAGTTTTAAATAAAACTATAACTGCCAAGCTGAAACCAGAGAACTTTTTTTTGAATAGAACGAGTGAGATAAGACCAGCAATTACCAAGTTTGGTTGTCCCATTTCCAAACTGAATCTTACAGGAAAAGAAATCAGTGAAACGATCAGTAGTAAACTTGTAGCTAATAGCAAATTTTTCTTGGCAAGTGTTTTGGCAAATAGAACAACAGTGACGATAAGTCCCAATAGATTTGCAGTAGTCCAAAAGACTCTATTTAATCGCTCACTGAGTTGAGATGTCAGCAAGTACGGAATGAGTACCGATGGTGGTCCGAGAGTCTCCATATGACTCAACTCATATGGATGTTCTCCAGCTAGCACTTCCTGAGCCGTCAGATGGTAGTTGTCCAAGTCTAAAACAGGACGGTTCCCCAAAACCAACTCGGTGTATGAGAGTCTGCTCCAAATTGCTATCAAAATACTTACGGCAATTAGAACGGAGGCTACGGTAAATAACCTGGGCATGTCACGATGGTATCACACAAAATGAGCTGCTGAGTTAGTCTAGAAATGTCAGAGCAGTTCCGATTTTATCTGCCCGACCAGTGCGACCTATGCGATGGATGTAGTCTTCGTATGACTCTGGCAGATCGTAATTGATCACGTGGGTAACATCATCGATATCAACTCCGCGAGAGACCACGTCGGTCGCGATCAGCGCCTGGATGTAGCTACTCTTGAAGTCTCTGAGCGCGCGTTGTCGCTGACCCTGCGATTTATTGCCATGAATGGCGTCGACTTTAAATCCACGAGTTTGCAGTTCTTTGGATAACTTCTCTGCCCCATGTTTGGTGCGACCAAACACGAGCACCTTGGCAAACCCTTCGGTATTCAGAAGATCGTGTAGCACGTCAACTTTTGACTTACCATTGAGCTTGACGAGTTCCTGCGTCACCCGATTGGAAGCTTCCTGTGTTTTCACTGAGATACTGACTGGGTCGTTCAGAAATCCTTGCATGATTTCCTTCACGCGCGGATTCATTGTTGCCGAGAAAAAGAGTGATTGTCGCTGGTTCGGTAGTACATTAATGATCTCTCGAATCTCGTGCACAAAACCCATGTCGAGCATGCGATCAACCTCGTCCAAAACGATATTGGTAAATTGCTCAAAACGGATTTTGCGTCTCTGATTAAGATCCTTAATTCTTCCCGGTGTGCCAATCACAAAGTGTTGACCACGTCTGAGTGATTCAATCTGTCGGAAGATCGGCGCACCGCCAATGCAAAGGCTCGAGTAGATTTGCAGACCATCGGCAAACGACATGAGCTCGTCACGCACTTGGAGTGCGAGCTCTCTGGTTGGCACAATGATCAGCACTTTTTCATTTGGATTTTTGACAACTTTTTCTAGTAAGGGAATCAAAAATGCAGCAGTCTTACCCGTGCCTGTATTGGCAATACCGACAACATCTCGACCCTCCAGAATATGTGGGATTATCTGATCTTGGATTGGCGTTGGGGTGCTGTAGCCTCGCTGCGCAATATTGTCCTTGAGTTTGTCGGAAATGGCAAAATCAGTAAACAAATGCTTGGGTGCAAAGACCTCTTGCTCATCCAGATTCTTGGCAGTTTCTGCTTGTTGAATTCCGGCCTGAATAATCACTGGAGTTGGATCGAAGGTTGCCTGTCTGCGTCCACCTCGATTGCCGCGACTTCCAAATCCAGAGAAATTATTCCGACCACGATAGTTGTTGGCCCGGTTCTGAAAACCACGACCACCACGATTAAAGTTTTGCATAGATACTTCTTCCTTTAAGTACTCTGTTGGGTTAAAGACAAGAAGCGAATTTGTTTAAGGGAACTTTTCTTAAAAACTCTCGCGAGCTAAAACCATGTTGAGATATATTTCTCAATCAACTGATGGGAAGTATAACACATGGATTATTTGGTGTCAAACTATAGGATAGTCTTGGTCTTGGTAGTATCAGTATTTTCTTCTATCCAGACCAGAGACTTTACTGCATAAAAGCAAGTGATCGCTGCTGCAATGTGCCATACAAAATGTGTTCCCACTGGGAAACTTTCACAGACTGCCTTGTCAATTGATCTAAAAAAGACACCCAAGCCGTAGGTTAGAAATAGGGCAAGTAGGGGGTAGTTAAGTTTCTGATATCTAGTCCTTAACCACAGCAAAACTCCAATAATCAGTCCGAGGTTAAAAACATGACGGATTGATCCATTAAGCAGTTGTGGAAGGTATGCAGAGAGCCAAACTTGAGCAAAAACATATGCGATTGTGATCCCAAGTGAGCTCATTTTTTTCTTTGTCAGCAAGAGGAATAGGCTGTAGAGGTAGACGATAAAAAAAGCATATATTGGAATGAAGTCCATAGCGTGTGTAATAGGGTTTCTAAAACTATGCCAAAGTCCGCTGCCAATACCAATTAACCCAACTAAAATCGCTAGCGAAACATACTTTTTTTTGAGAAGATTATGCTTTTGTAACAGCTTGAGAGAAAAAAAACTTGCAACAAGCAAGAATACATTTGTGAATAAATTTATGGGTTCGCTAAAAATTCCAGTGCCGATTCGTTCGCAATAACTGGCTGCTGACTCTGAGTATAGGTTCATCATTATTTCTTCACAAAAACCTGTTTCAACGCATCATATTTATGTCGGTACTCTTCTCTGACCTCATCAAAAAAAATCTTGGTTTTGAAATCTCGATCTAATTTTTCTTGGACCCATAAAAGAAATTCAGCGTAATTCTTGCCCTCAGGCAAATGCATCCATGCGAATTGTAGATAAAAATCTGTTGAAAGATGCACTATTGCATCAGCCGTAGCAAGTATTTGTCCTTCTAACGATTGCGGCAAAGTCCCTTCTTTGCAAGAGTGAGGCAAGATAACTTCTTCCAGAACCCTCGTAATTTCGTCGTCAGAGTATTCAGATTGAGTCAATATTTTAGTAGCTTCTACTTTAGAAACTGCATTATGCTCAGACGAATGTCTGTGTACAAATGCATCGCCAAAGTCATGTAGTCAAGCACCGGCAACAACTTGATCTTCATTTGCTCCATACTTTTGTGCCAACTCTTCTGATTTTTTCGCGACAAGAGGAACGTGGTTTTCCCACATCCAGTGCGCAAATGCTTGTTCTGATTGTTCGTAGGCTTGTTTGACTAAGTCGGCGACCTGGAGGTGTTTGTTCATATCTCATCCAGCTCAAGCGCACTTAGAATGATTTTCATTCACAAAAGTATAGCAGAGAAATTGATGGCAGATTGTTCTATATGAGAACAAGTTTACCTACTAGCATGAACAGCAATCAAATTGGCTGGGAGTCTATTTTCCTGCTCAGCAATTCTTTCGTACCCACTATAAATAGTTTCTGAAATTAACTTCACTGAATTGATCGAAAAGTCAGATTTTTTTAAATAAGAGGAAATACTTCCAACAGTCTGAAGGTGTCTTGTAGAAGTTTTAATAATCTTGTTATTTGAATCGTAGGTTGGATACGTGGTTAGACAAGACTCTTCATCATACGAAGCCCCAATTATCTCTGATTCCCAATCGTATGACCTAACTACAATAAAAAGCTCACCACCATCTTTTAACAAACCAAAGATACTTTTTAATGCTTTTTTTAATCGATCTTTTGGCAGGTAATGTAAAACTAATCTTGCATACACGAAATCAAATGACTCAGTTTCATAAGGTAAATCAGAAGCGATGTCTTCAATTTTTAGCTCAATTTGATTTTCTAAACTGTATTTTTTAACCAAATCTCTTGAGAATTCAATGCCTTCTACATCTAGTGTAGTCGCAACTATACTTCTTGACGAATCTTCTAAAGCAATTCTAATTTCTGCAAACCCTGCCGTGCTAATTCCTACACTCAAAATTCTTCGGTGTTGAGGCTTAAAAAAACTTAATCCTAATTCTTCAGTAGGAGAGAATTTTGCCCCATCTTTTTTGAAGTCTTCCCAATTTTTCATATCAGCAAATCATATCAGATTAAAGTTCACCTTGAGGAATTATCGTTGATGGCGTGGTTGTACTATGTGGGAACTAATATTAGCTTACAGCATACTTATCATCAAACATATTATGCCTAGATGTAAAGCGTAAATAATAACCAAACGGATCTTCAATTCTAAAATCTTCTAATCCCCATGGTCTTTTTTGCAATTTTTCAAATATTTCAATTCTTGATTTAACTTCATTGTAAAATTTAGCAATATCTTCAACCATTAAAACGATTTCGACTCCATAACCTCTCTTTGTATTTTTATCCCATTTTTTGAAATAATCTTGTTCATATACATTTTCATTTCCAGCCCAAAAACATAAAATATTATCTTCAAGACTCATTACCAAGTATCCTTTAAAACCTTCTGGATTTCGTGCCCACACAACTTTGAAGCCTAGGTTCTCATAAAACTCCTTAGTTATTTCAAAGCTTGGAACATGTAATTCTAAAAGCAATGTGTTTTTTGCAGGAAATTCATTTATCATAGTTATTCTTCTGTAATTAGCTCTAATAATTCAGGAAATTCATTGCTCTTTAAATCACCAATACAAAAATGACCATAGTTATGAAATTCTTTGTATTGAATGCCCGAGGTCTTTTTTTTAATGAGTTCAGCAGTTTTTAAAACACTTTCCTCGTCATTATCTGAGTACCAAACCGTAATACCATTTGTCCTTTTTACTAATTCAGAGTCAATTTCAAAGTCGTCGAAAAAATTAACTGTCTTAGTCCTATCTGGGTCTAACCACGGAGCAACCAAGATAACTCTACCTACTTGTAACTCTGGATGAATGGAAAGGTACTTGATAAAAAATCCTGCGCCAGTGCTGTGGCCTATTAACATTGTTTCTTTTGTAATATCAAATCTTTCAACTTCTCTGCTCCATACCAGCCAATTTCTATCATAGGCATTTGGAATTTCCGGAGTTGCTGTCGGAATATCTTTTTTGAGTAATTGAGCTTGCAGCCAAGGAATCCAATGAGCATTGCTCATACTCGGCATTGTTGGATCATAGTACTCATCTTTGCTCGGTCCCCCGTGTAAGATGATTGCGTTTTTCATATGGAAAATTATAGCAGCTATTGATGCCCGACTTGGATTCGAACCAAGATTGACGGCTTCAAAGGCCGCTGTCCTGCCATTGGACGATCGGGCAACTCAACGGGTATTGTAGCATTGGTCCAAATTGATTTCACCGATAAGTTGGGGTCCTTGGAAAACCATCCCGGTGATAAGCTGGACGAGATCAGCGCCTAAGCGAATTTTTTCGGCCGCATCTGCGGCAGAAAATATTCCACCAGTGCCAATAATGACAAAGCGATTGCCAAATTCTTTTTTAGTGAGTGCGATATGCTTGTTCGATTGTTCCCAAGTTGGTTTGCCACTGATATTGCCGCGCATCTTTTTCCATTGCTCTCGATCCTCCGCAGTCATGACAGAGCTTTCTTTATTTTTGGTGAGGTTGCCGAAAATAACGCCGGCCGTGTTATGTTTGGCAGTCACAGTGAGAAGGGCTCTCGTTTCTTGCTCTCCTTGATCAATCAGCATTTTTACGAATACCGGTTTTGACAGTTGCAGTTGATCTAATGCTGATAGCAACAACTCCAGCCGATCAGGTGTGGTGAATGGCTCGCCCTCAAAGGTGTTGGGGCAGCTGATGTTCATTTCATAGAAGGCATGGCCAACTCGAGAGTGATCAAAGAGCCAAAAGCACTCAACGATATCGAGCATCTGCTGTTTGGTTGAGTCAAAGTGTTTGTTAGTACTGGCGATGCTGATGCCCGTGGGGATTGCAAAGTGCTGATTCTCGAGATTAGCGATGATTCTTCGAGCGCCTAGGTTTTTAAGACCTTTGTTTACCAGCAATGCTTTGGAGTTGGGGAACCTTCCGAGACGTGGTTTTTTGTTGCCCTCGTACGGTTCCAGTGTCACCGTTCCGATGGTGTGCCAACCAAAGCCAACTGAAGGTAAAATCCCAGTGAGTTGTCCGTTGTAATCGAAGCCCGCTGAGAGACCGACTTTATTCGGGAACGATATGCCTGCTTTTGTCGTTTGCAGACTCTGGTGTTGCACGGAGAAACAGTGTCGCAGAAGTGTTTTTCCTATAGCTGATTTTCCTAGAGACTCACCAGTCTTGAGCATGCTGGTATGAATAAACTCCGCATCAAACAGAAAGAAGATAGGTTTAACAATATGTCGATACAGAAAACCGAACTTTTTTTGTAGGAGGGTGCGGATGCAGTATGCCGGATGTTTGAGAGTAGTTTTGAGATATATGCTCGAAAGCAAGAAAAGACTGGAAGAGGTCGCCGCCGAAATGAGACAGTACTTACACCACTCTCCTATCGCAAATGCCATGATCCAAATTAAATACAGCGAAAAAACAAAACCAAAGAGGGTGAGCAACCAGAGAAGCTCTATTGGGGTTGCTTTGAAGCGTTGTAATTTTTTTGTGATTGATCCAGCTTCTAAATCGACAACATGGAGGATGCTGAGCGCAAATGCTGTTATGTAATAGATGAGCCCGATGTAAGCGAGCGGCACTGGTCCGATGCGCGCCCATTGGCTAGAGAGGACTGTGCCACAATCAAAACCAGCACCGCATTCTGGAATAATTTGTTGCCATTCGTTCCAGCTGATATACCCTGAGTCAGCAATTCCGATGATAGAAAGTGAAACGAGTAGTAGTGAGAGCACGAGTCGCATCTTGAGTAGTATAGTACCGCGTTATTTTTGTAAGACAAGGTAATGGTTGAGATTATGCTCTTTGCCGTCTGCACGAAATTCGTCAACCAACTTCAGTCCAGATTGTTTTGCCAAGTGATAGCGCTCTTTTGGCATTGTGTGGTTGGCGTATCTGAGTGCTGCTGTGCCGCGTTGCCAATCAAGAATATAGTCGCCGACCTCAAGCTTGGTGTGATCGATTCCAAGAATGCTCGGATCAACTTGTTTTTTTTCGAGACGTTGGGAGGAAATAAAATCCCAAAAAGTGACCACGAAGTAGCTAGTATCTGTACCCTGCTCGGCCATTGAGAGAAAAAGCTGTTCTCGCAGCTTGGTACTAGGAACATGATGTAAGAAACCGAAAGCAACGACAAGGTCAAATGGCCGCTCACTAGCAATCAGTTTTTCTGCCTGTTGCAGCTTTCTGATGATATCTGTGCTATGAAAAGCTGTGGTGATATTGTCGCCAACTTTTTGCTTTTTTGCGTCGCGCAGCAACTCGTCGTTATTATCAATCCCTACATACTCAAAGGGAGTGTTTGGGCACTTTTGTGAAAGAAAGTGGGCAAATCTTCCATTGCCACAAGCAATATCTAGTACACGAACAGGTCTAGTTCTAATCTTGGAGATTGCGGGTACAAGTTGCTCCCACCCTTCCCACGGCATGCTGCGTGAGGCACTGAAGTCTTTGGCTGTCTTCGTATAAAAACTTGTGGTGATGTTAGCCAATCGTGTGATCGTTTTGTCGTCCATAGGGAGATGACCTTATCCGAGATATAATACTCCGCATGCCAGGAACACAGTATACCAGCGAAGCAGAGCAACTTTCTCGATTACTCGCGGTTTTGCTTGCTGATAGTAATCTCAACAGGCTACAAATTGAAAAGTACAAAAAAAAGTTCACAAAGCAGAACGGTGGAGTATTTTCTCAGTCAGAAATATTAGCGGGCTACAAACATTTCTTGATAGACAATGACGAGTTGGTGGCTTCAAAAAGCATGTTTTCACTGTTGCTCAAAAAACCGACTCGCACGATGTCTGGTGTGGCTCCGATCACTGTTTTGACGAAACCATTTCCCTGTCCAGGCAAGTGTATTTTTTGTCCCAATGATGTGCGTATGCCAAAGAGCTACTTGGCAGACGAGCCAGGTGCACAGCGAGCTGAACGCAATTATTTTGACCCGTATTTACAGACCTACAGTCGTCTAACCGCTCTTAAAACAATTGGTCATGATGTTTCCAAAGCGGAGTTGATTATTTTGGGGGGAACCTGGTCTTTTTATCCAGAACAGTATCAGATTTGGTTTATCAAAGAGTGTTTCCGCGCACTCAATGAATTTTCTGTTGGGACGGACACATCCTCAGCAGTCCTAGAGCAGTACAAAAACTTAGAGTCGAAGTTACGAACTGCACTGAGCTCTGATCCAAAGAAAAATAAATTGGAGTTCAAAAAGTTTGAGATCGACGGGGCAGATCTGAAAAAGTCCTACAACAAAACCGTCTCTGAACTCTATGTAGCCCCAGAGAAAATTGGTGGATTCGATGTATACCAAACAGCGAGCTGGGAAGAGTTAGAACGAGAACAAAAACTAAATGAAACGGCAGAGATCAGAAACGTTGGTTTGGTAATCGAGACGAGACCAGACTCAATCTCTGAGGAGGAGGTAATTCGAGTGCGCAGACTTGGTTGTACCAAGACACAAATTGGCGTGCAGTCACTGCAAGACTCGGTGCTGAAGAAAAACAATCGTGGTCACGATGTCGCAGCAACACGCAGGGCATTTCGTTTGCTCCGCTCAGCAGGGTTCAAGATTCACGCGCACTGGATGGCAAATTTGTATGGTTCATCTGTTGAGCAAGATATCGAAGACTTTGATCAATTATTTTCAGACCCAGATTTTTGTCCTGACGAACTGAAGGTGTATCCTTGTTCTCTCGTAAGCAGTGCGGAGCTTTCGAAGTATCACAAGCAAGGTTTGTGGAAGCCCTACTCAGATAGCGAACTCCTGAGTGTAGTTGCACACGCGCTCACGCATACCCCGGAGTACTCTCGTCTGACTCGGGTAATCAGGGACATCCCATCCCAGGATATTGTGGTGGGAAACAAGAAAACCAACTTTCGTGAAATTGCGACACGCTCTGTTGAGGAAAAGAGTTTAATCCAGTCGGACATTAGAGCTCGTGAAATTCGTGAAAATTCTGTGAAACGAGAAGAAGTAGTGCTGAAAACGTTGTGCTATAAAACGAGTGTTGGCATAGAAGTCTTCATGCAGCATGTTACTAAGGAAAACAAGATCGCCGCATTTTTGCGATTATCTCTGCCAGAAGACCCATCTTTTATTACCGAGCTTGGCAGCTCAGCAGTTATTCGCGAACTACATGTGTATGGTCAGCTGGTTTCTATGGGAGAGAAAAATACTGGAAAATCTCAACACATTGGGTTGGGCAGCGAGCTGTTAGAAGAAGCAAAAAAAGTTGCTACTGAACATGGATACAAAAATCTGGCTGTAATTTCAGCCATTGGTACAAAAGAATACTATAAAAAACGGCACTTTCGAAATGGAAAGTTATATCAACACTGTAAATTGTAAAGTTATTCGTTGAGCAAGCGCTTGTGTGTGTATAAAATTTTTCGCTTCATCACTTCTTCTATATCAATTTCGAGCTCAATTGCCAACAGAACCAAAGACCCAAGGACGTCTGCAAACTCATCTTCCACATTTTGATGAGAGAACTTTGCGATCTTACTGTTTCGCTGGATATTCATGCTGGTTAGGATTTCATCTGAGAGTTCACCAAGCTCTTCGACGACCTTCATTGTTCTAGCAAACGTTCTGTGTTGTTTATTTTTGAGCGGCCAGAGCTTGTTGAGAATATCGGCAATAACTTGATACTCCTCAGTTAGTTTTTGTATTGACATTGACATAAGCGTTTATTGTACCATGTATGCCTGGATTGTCTGCCAAAACTGTTCGCACCAACCTTTGCCAAAGCCAGGCAGCTTGCAGCATGCATCGATGGTTTTTGGTTGACAATGTGCTAGTAGCATCAGTTGGAAATCTGTGGCAATTTGATATTGCTCTTCCGTCTTGCCTGTCTCTCTTCTCCATTTCAGTAATTTTTGTATCTGCTCTTTCGTTCGCTTCTCTGCCAGTGTTCTCAGGAGAGGATCCTGCCGATATTTTTTTGCACAACGGTCGCAAGTGTTGCAAGATGTCGGTGCTGGCTGTGAGAAGTACCTTGCAATCTTCTTTGTGCTGCAACTCTGTCCGTACAATAGTCGAATGACCTGATGCAACTTCCACCGTGTATGTTCGAGCAACTCACCACTTTTGTTTGCAAGATGAATCTGCACGAGTACTTTGAAATCTTTTTGTCTGAGGAGCGTATAGGCAAAAGATGGATTGCCGTCGCGCCCTGCTCTGCCAACTTCCTGATAGTACTGTTCGATACTCGCTGGGGGATGGTAGTGAATAACAAAGCGCACGTTTGTCTTATCAATTCCCATCCCAAATGCAGTTGTGGCGATGAGTAACCGCACTTTTCCACTCATATACATCTGCTGCTTTTTTGCTCGCTCATCGAACTCCATCCCACCATGGTAGTTTGTCATGTTCTTTGCCTGGGAAGGAAGCACTTCTTGGAGCTCGGCTAGCACTTCCCACGTTGCTGCTCTCGTAGCAACATAGATTATTCCAGTTTCTCCTCCATGTCTTTGCAACAATCGCATGAGCTGGAGCAACTTTTCTGTTTTGTTCTCACACGGCAGCACATTGAGCATGATGTTTGTTCTGATTGGTGGCAGTGAGAATATTCTTGGAGTGACCTGCTGCAAACTTTGGGTAATATCAGCCACCGTTTTTTTGGTTGCAGTGGCAGTGAATGCAGACACTACTGGTCTTACTTTGCAAAAGGAAATCGCCTCTGGAATCATGCGATACTCTGGTCTGAAATCATGTCCCCACTCACTGATGCAGTGGGCTTCATCAACTACAAGTTGAGAAATGCCACAGCTTGCCAATACATTTTGAAAAACTTTTTGTTGCAGACGCTCTGGTGTGCAGTATAAGAGCTTCCACTTCCCCCCTGCCACCTCATCTAATCGCGTTCTTTGTTCCTCAGTACTGAGTTGACTCGAGAGAAATGTTGCTGCAATCCCCCGCTCTTGTAGATGGGCAACTTGGTCTTCCATCAAAGCAATTAGAGGCGATATGACAACGGTCAGATGTGGTAAGAGCAAGGCAGGAATTTGAAAGCAGAGCGATTTGCCGCTTCCGGTCGGTAGTAGCGCGAGCGTGTCACTTCCAGACAGAATGCTCTGAATGATTTCTGCTTGAGGTGCTCGGAATGTTGTAAGGCCAAAATAGTACTGCAGCGCTTCTTGTGGAGTCACTACTTAAGTTTACGAATGATTCTGACAGGAACTGTAGCAGCCTACGAGAAGTACTTTTTGTTTCCAAGTTTTTCTGGCAATAAATCGTCATCGGTGTACATACTATAGCCTTTGCCATAGCCAGCTGACTGCATGAGCTTTGTTGGCGCGTTCCTGAGCTTGAGCGGGATGGGGAGATTGCTGAGTGTCTTGACATCCTCGAGCGCTCGAAAGTATGCGTCGTATGCCGAGCGGTTCTTTTTACAGTTGCTGAGGTAGGCGACACCGTGGGCGAGATTGATTTGTGCCTCTGGATAGCCGATCGACTCCACAGCACGAAAGACGGCGTTGGCAACGACTAATGCAGTAGGTGCCGCTAGTCCGATGTCCTCACTCGCAAAAATCACCATCCTCCGGGCAATAAACTTGGGATCCTCACCGGCGTGAACCATGCGAGCTAAGTAGTACAAAGCGGCATCGGCATTGCTTGCTCGCATCGATTTAATAAATGCGCTGATTGTGTCGTAGTGTTCTTCTCCAGCTTTATCGTAGCGAAGGGTAGCGGTTTGCAAACTCGTTTTTATAGTCTCGATGTTGATGGCATCATAAATTGCCTTAGTATGCTCAACCGTATTGAGCAATTTACGTGCGTCGCCCGAGGCAAATTGAATCAGCCAATCAGCAGTTTTCTTGTCGATGGCTGTTGTCTTGCCCTCAGTTTTCTTCCAGTACTCCTGCGCACGCTTGAGTACTTGTCTGAGCTCACTTTCTGTTAGCTGCTCTAAAATATAGACTTTAGTTCTCGAAAGTAAGGCAGAGATAATTTCGAAACTAGGATTTTCGGTCGTAGCGCCAATGAGTAGCAACTCACCTGTTTCTACGTACGGCAGTAAGAAATCTTGTTGGGCTTTGTTAAATCGGTGAATTTCATCTAGAAATAACACCGGTGACAGGGTTGGCTGGTCGAATCGTTTTTGTTTCCGCTCGTTCTCGATTATTTCTCGTATGTCAGCTTTCCCCGCAGACACAGCTGAGAGCTCAAAGAACTCGCGACGCTGCTCTCTGGCAATGATACGAGCGAGCGTTGTTTTACCGACACCAGGCGGACCCCAGAAAACCATCGAGAACATCTGTTCCTTTTTGAGAGCTTCGGTGATGGGTTTGCCTGGACCGACGAGGTGGCTTTGTCCAAGGTACTCAGCTAAGCTTGTTGGTCGAAGAATGTCTGCGAGTGGCACAGTACTACTGTAGCAGGATTTTATAAATTGTGTTCTTCTTTTCTTCGGTACAGCTGATGCAGACGAGACCATCGCCTGGCTGCCCATAGAAGATCTCCGCCTCAAGGGGTGCGAGTAACACTAGAGCTACCGCTGCCAAGTCCTCTTCTCCTTCTACAAACACGTTGCACATCTTTTTCTCTAAGGCAGTTTTGAGGACTCTGACGAGGTGTGTTGAGATTGCTCCAGCTGGGTTTGCAGCGATAATATCAATGTTCTCAGCCGCAATTACTGGTGAATCGTAGGGCTTTCTTCCAATTTGATAATCAAAGACGCCCAGATCGTACTTCCAGTTATTCGCAATAAATCTCTGTAGTGACGAGTCACCAACCACTATTCGCAAACCATTTTCTGTTACTGGTTCTTCGACGAACTCCCCTTGCGGTTTTGCAAAGAACGCCCGTTGTGTCTCGCTGAGTGTGAGTGGTTTTGTCAGAACTGATTCGTAGAGTTCTCCAGCTCGATTTGCTCTGCCCTGACGGATGAGCGTACTGCTCAAGATTTCACCACTTTCCAATCGCACAAGTGAAACTATCTCTACCGGTAGTTCAGTTAATCCTGCAGCAGCCCGTAGGTGATTTAGTTTGTCAGCGGTTTTTTTGGTATCGGTAGAAACACAGATGAGCTGTACTTTGGTGTCTGCTGTGAGTGTGGGCCCATAGGGATCATCGAGCGGAAATACTTCGAACTCAAACCCCCAAGTTTCACAGAATCGGGAAACACTGGCTGATCGAGATTCGTAAGACTCCAATGATTCGGAAAACTGTTTTTCGAGTTGTCGTGCAAAAGCATCAGTTGTGACGCCAATTAAGAGTTTCTCACCCACTTCACTTGCTTGAGAAATTAATTTCTGATGTCCCAGATGGAAATGGTCAAAGGTGCCACCCAAGCCGACTGTTCGCGGATTTTTTACCATGGCGTATCATACCTTCTTTTTGTAGCTGCAAAAAAGCCTCAGGAAAGTGTGTTTTGTTGCCCGTAATTTTCGTTTGCAACTCAGCTTCCGTTAGCTCAGTTGCCCGCGTGAGCAAGCGAATAATTTCTCCGCGCACTTGTCTGAGAGACCCAACAAACTTCGACTGTTTGGTGTAGTTAGAACTGCGTCGATTGTGGTTGCCCGTCAGTTTTTTGAGTACCGAGCCATAATCCATCAGTGCCCAGTACCACTCGCGCGGATTGTCGTTATCAAGTGTTTCGCAGATGAGCGGCAACAGCTCGACATCCTTGACCTCACTTCGATCAGGAAAAAAGTGATACAAAAAGACAGTCCGGATATTGGTCTCGATCATCGTGACGGGTTGGTTGTAGGCAAACGCACAAATGGCAGTCGCAGTATAGGGACCAATACCAGGTAGCTTCTCTAGCTCTGTGAGCGTCGTTGGGAATGGTTTATTCGTTATTTGCTTCGCACATTGGTGTAAATACTTGGCTCGTCGGTTATAGCCAAGTCCTTGCCAGAGCTGCATCACCTCTGCCTGTTCTGCTTTGACCAGCGTCCCAAAGTTAGGAAATTTTTGTATGAAGCTCATATACTTTGGAATAACCCGTTCGACTTGCGTCTGTTGCAGCATTAGCTCTGAGACGAGAATGTGGTATGGATCACTCGTTTGGCGCCAAGGCAGCTCATGTCGTCCGTTGCGAAGATACCAGTTGCGGATGTAGGTCTGAAACATGTTTGTGTTGCTATACTAGCAGACATGCGACAACCACAAACAGGCTTTGATACCGAGCGACTGCGCAAACAGTATTTGGCTCGTCGTCAGTTTACAAAGTTAAAAAAAACGTACAGCAGCAATTTTCCTGAGATAGAAGATGGGAATACACCGCAGTTTTGGGAAGAGAAATTTACTGATGCGCAAGCAGAGACATTTCCCATGGCGCGTGATCGCAATCAAACAGTTGTTTCGCTTATGCAGGCAGGTAGTAACATTCTCAACCTTGGCTCTGGAAAAGGTTTCCTAGAAGCACTCGTTTGGAAAAAATTTGCAGATGAAGTTGTGCTCACCGGAACGGATTTTACAACCAAGTCACTAAAAAAACTGAAGAAGCAGTATCCAAGCTATCATTTTCTGCAAGCTGATCTTTTTAAGCTGCCGTTTAAAAAGAATGCATTCGATACCGTTTGCCTCATAGAGGTGCTTGAACACATCTCGCCCCAAAAGACTTTTACTGTTCTCAAAGAACTGCATAGAGTAGTTAGTCCAAATGGACGAGTTTTTTTGAGCGTCCCGATTAATGAGGGTTTGGAGGAAATGATGCCAAGTAATCCGAATGCGCATGTGCGTGTGTACAGCGAGGAGTTGTTGCGGTTCGAAGTTGAGACGGCAGGATTTAGAGTCGAATCAATCTATCGTTTCACTGCTTTTGGTTCGTACTATCGACTAAAAAAATTAGTGAACGGTTTTTTTCATTTACGCCAGCCGAATAATTTGCTGTTTGTGTTGCGAAAGTAAGTTGTCGGGGAGACAGGGCTCGAACCTGCGACCTCACGCTCCCAAAGCGCGCACTCTAGCCATCTGAGCTACTCCCCGGCTACAAGGTCAGTATTATAGCAAGTTCTCCCTGAGAAACTCTAGCACTTCTTCGGCGTGCGCTTCCGGTTTTACTTTTGGCCAGACGGCCACAATTTTTCCTTTCGGATCTATGACAAATGTTGAGCGCAAAATTTTCCCTCCCCAAGCACCAAAGGCTTCTGCTAGTTTGTGTTCTGGATCAGACCAGAGTGGAAACGATAGTGAGTATTTTTTCTGAAATTTCTGGTGTGACGCTGGTTTGTCGGGACTCACGCCGATTACTGTTACACCAAGTTTCTGCATCTCGGCCTCTGCATCGCGAAAGCTACATGCTTCTTTGGTGCAACCCGGCGTGTCGTCTTTTGGGTAAAAGTACAGGACGGTGTAGTGGCCGAGTTGGTTTTGTAAACTAACCTCACTTCCATCTTGATCAGAGACTGAAATAGCAAGTAGTTCTTGAGTGTTTTTTGCTAACATGTGCCTCGGGTGGGACTCGAACCCACAAGATCGTAAGACCATCAGATTTTAAGTCTGACGCGTATACCAATTCCGCCACCGAGGCTTTCTTAAGGCAAATTATATAACACTGCCAATTTTTTGGGGCTTAGGTATAATCCCTTCTTCGGCATGAAAAAGAAAACACTCATTATCCTAGCGCTCGTGATGATGATCAATGCGCTCAGTTACGGCACGATTATTCCGCTTTTGTACCCGTATGCCGCGCGATTTGGGATTAATCCACTCGGTTTGAGTATGCTGTTTGCGTCATTTTCCCTCTTTCAGTTTTTGGCGACGCCGGTTATCGGCTCGCTCTCTGATCGATACGGTCGTAAGCCTCTACTCCTCATCAGCCTCTTCGGAACATGCTTGTCCCTCGCTTTTTTTGCGTCTGCCCAAGCACTTTGGCAGCTGTTCCTAGCTCGTATTTTGGATGGAGTTACCGGTGGCAACATGTCTGTTGCTCAGGCTGTGATTGCCGATTCTGTCGAGGGGAAGAAGCGCGCGCGTGCATTTGGCATGCTAGGCGCATCTTTTGGTTTTGGTTTTCTGATTGGTCCGGCACTTGGTGGGTTTCTGAGTGAGTACAGTCTGACTCTCCCCTTTTGGTTTGCCTCTGGTTTAGCTCTTCTTGGCACACTGCTCGGTTTCTTTTTTCTCGATGAGACAAATCCTAAGCACAAGCGATCAGAGCTGAGTTCCTCTTTCACGATGCTTAATCCGTTGCGGATGGCAGACGCACTCAAAAAGCCTGTCGTCGGCATGTTACTGGTTTTGACGATCATAATCTCACTAGCCGGCAATGCATTTATCATTGGCTTCCAGTCGTTTACTGTTGATATTCTCAAACTAAGTCCAAGGGAAATTGGCATACTCTTTACTCTGGCGGGGTTTGTGAGCTTGCTTACACAGGCTGGTGGTATCAAGCTTGCCGAAAAGTTTGTGCCGTCCAAAGAGCGTTTGCTCAAGTATTTGCTGGCACTGGCCGTAGTTGCTTTGCTTGCTCTCGCCTTTGCGAGCACTTTACCAATTTTCACTCTGGTTTTGATCTTTTTTATGCTCCCAAATTCTGCTATGGCTCCGGTGCTATCTGGCATTATCTCTGAAAGTGCGCCAGACAAAGAGCAAGGGAAAATTCTTGGTATTAGTCAGTCGTTCACTTCCTTTGGTCAGATTCTGGGTCCGATCATGGCGGGTCTTGTGGCAACCTTTTATGTGCCGGGTATCTTTGGTCTTTCGAGTCTTCTGATGTTGGTTGCACTGGTGATTTTGGTCAAGAAAATTGTGCCAAGCGCTACTTCGAGGTAGAATAGGCACAGTGCGGGTGTAGTTCACTGGTAGAATGACTCCCTTCCAAGGAGTAGAAGAGGGTTCGATTCCCTTCACCCGCTCAGAAGACTGATTCCACGAAGTGGTTGACCGGATCGTATGAATTTACTAAAGCTACTAAACATCAGGAAATTTACCAACATACATAAAATTGCCTTAATTACATTCTTTTCAAGTTTGTATTTATATGGACATGTTGGCACACTTTATCTTCAGGCAAGAAGCCTTAGTTTATTCCAGGTTAGCTCTATTTGGTCAATTATTGTAGCTACAATCTTTTTAGCAGAAGTTCCCACAGGTGTAATCGCAGATAAAATCGGTCGGAAAAAATCGATAATCATCGCACTATTGCTTCAGTTGATTGGAGAGGTTTGGTATATTTTTGCTGACACATATCTTGTGTTTGTAGTCATAGCCATAATTGCAGGTGTCGGGTTTTCCTTTGCTTCAGGGTGTATTGAGGCTCTCATATATGACACCCTGCCAAAGGATAAAAGGGAAGATGAAATGAAAAAGGCCATGGGTGCTAAAGGGGCAGCATATTATTTAGCTTTTTTTGCAGCCCCCTTGCTAGGTAGCTTGCTTGTTCCTGTGTTTACGCTAGAGAGATTTCTTACTACTGTTTTTCTTACAGCATGCAGTGTATTCATTGCGTTGCTTTTAGCTTTCACTTTAAAAGAGCCAAAAAAAGAATACGAACATGAAGAAGAATCTCCAATTATCATTCTCAAGCATGGCATCCAACATATTAGAGGTAATAACTTTTTATTGTGGTTGACAGCTATTTCAGTTTTTACTGCTACATTTTCGGGAACACTGGGCTCTTTATTTCAACCATACTTTGTTCACTTTAACTTAACAGCAATGAACATGGGGATTGCCTCAGCGATTGGAGCATTGCTGGCTGTTGGCTTACAAAAGAACATCTTTATGATTGAGCAGTGGTTGGGTAAAAGAACAACTTTGATAGCAAGTACAATTCTTCCAGGAATAGGTTTCCTTTTTATGGCAGCAGCACCTACGCCAATAATAGCCTTTGTTGCATTTCTATTTACTTACGGAACTGCAGAAATTAAGAACCCACTTATCTCTAGTTACCAAAATGGAGTTATCCCTGAGAAAATAAGAGCTACAGTACTATCACTAATAAATTTGTTTGTTAGTCTCTATGGTGCAGTAGTTGGCCTAACGATGGGTTGGTTTGCAAATCAACACACAACGTATCCGTTTATTTTGGCAGGAATTCTCATCATATTTTTTGCGACAATATTTCGAGTTGATAAAATAGCAACTAAACAATCACAAGCCATGAGTAGTTAGGAGGTCAATGCAATTTGTAGTTATCGGACTAGATGGTGTAGACACAGATGCCCCTTCCCGTAGACAAGCAGTTAGGCAAGACCATATCAAAATGGGAGAAAAGCTTTTGATCAGTGGCAATCTCTGGTACGGCGCTGCTCTTTTGCATGATGATGGAACTATGAAGGGATCTGTGTATGTAGTTGATTTTTCTTCTGAAACAGAGCTTCAAAACTGGTTAGATAGAGAGCCGTATGTTGTTGGTGATGTTTGGCGGGAGATAACTATCCATAAGTCGAACACACGAGATCCATGGCAATTCAATCGGGACAGAGAATGGTTCGAAAAAAGGGAAGCTTAAAATTGGTAGTAAGTCCAAATTTCCTCTACAATTGAGAGTGGCCAGGTAACTCTAGTCCAACATGCCACCAAAATTGAAAATTTCCTCCCCCAAACTAGTCACCACCTTTTTCGTCTCGCTCGTACTAGCTCTCAGTCTCCTTTTCGTTATTGCCATACGCGAGGCTTTTTTCAAAACAACCTATGTTGGATTTTTGTCGATCGGGAGCGAAGTTGACTGTCTTATTCCAGAAGGTTGTGGTCCTCTGTACCGGTTATACGACTTAGACAAAATGAATTACACTCCCCTATTGGGTGATATTGCGTCTGCAGATTCGGGCGCAGTTGTAAAGCTAAAGGGAGAGATGGTCGTGTTGCCAAAGTCAGAGTATCGGGCCCAGAATTATAGTGGCCCAACTACAGCAATCAGAGTCGATTCATATACATTGTTGGATGAGCCGACGTTCTGGGATTTGTTTTGGTAGTTTGAGTCTTTTTGTTGCTAAACAGCAGATTGTTTTGTATAGTTAACCTATCACGATAGGAGGACTACCAAAGGTTGTAAGATTTATCTTCACCGCGGGAATGCCTCCTTTTTTTATTATCTCTCTACTTTTTTTCTAAACAAGCTGACCTGAACAATTTTCGTCGCAAACTTTCTCAACAGAGAAGAGTATTTATGATTTGGAACAATAATTTTTTCCAGTTTTTTGTTGTCATACAGATGTTGAATTAGGCAATGGAAAGTATTTTTTGCAAGTAGATTGTATTGGCTTCTTTGCTTTTCAATTGATTTTTTGGAATTGGTTCAAAACCATATTTTTTGTATACTGCATGTGCTGCGGTTCTAGCATCGCCTACAGAAGTAAACACTTTCAAATAGTGTTTGTTTAAAACGGTAGCCTGATCAATTGCAAACTCTATTAACATCGTCCCTACATGCCGACCTCTATATGAAGGGTCTACGCAGTACCAACCCAACCAACACGAATCGGTCGAATCAGCTTTTTCTTCATAAATTCCCACAGTTCCTACTACTGCGTCAGTGTCTTGATCTATGGCAACCCAGTATCTAAGCCAATTGAATCTATTGTCGCGGTTGCTATTAAGTAGCTGTAAAGCCGCTGGATCGCAACTCGCTGCCAGTCCCAAACTTGGTGGCACATCTTCGTTTGAGAAAATACCATCAGCCAACGCGCTCGCTTCCTTAAGATTCAACTGAGTAATTTTGGCAATCAATATGTTTTTCATTGCGCTATTTCCTAATAATTCTTTCCTCTCCCAACACCTGAATTTTGTCACCATCTTTGGTGATCATCTCACCATTCTTTAACAAACACAACGTTCCTTTTGTCCATTTTCGATTTATCTCTTCATATACATCATCGGTGTAATGAGGATAGATTTCAAAATCAATCAAACCTAAGCCGGGTATAAAACTTGCACCTAGCTCCGTTTCACCGATATACCAATCTGCGAGTGATTGGGATTTAGAACAAATCATACTTCCAGCGCTAGAACCAACATTGATTTTACCGGTAGCTAGATAATCGGGCAGTATTTTTTCCAGCTCTACCCGACGTATCCAATACAGTAAATATCCTGACATTCCTCCTGCCATCCAAATAATATCAGCCTGGTTAATTCGATCTAGCGTGTTTTCTTTGTAGTAATTTTCAAGCTCAACAACAGCAACAGTTGCACCCAAATTTTGAACAGCTTGTATAGATCCCCCATTTTTCCATGAACCTATATATTCACCATTGGCTGCTGTAGGAATATAGGCGATTCGCTTGCCTTCAAACCCGTCGACAAAATCCTTCATTTTTGCGAGACTGTCTGGATGCTTAGCTTCAGAGGAGAGGAAGAGTCTCATGGTGCGTTCGTCATAACTATTTATGCTTTTCCCATAAAGCAATCATATCAAATCTAGACTGACTACTTTGGATCGAAAGATTTATTTTAGGTGAATAGTTAGTTGCAGCTTTTTAACTCAAATCAGTATACGGATTGTAAGCAACTTCCCACAAATATCCATCTGGGTCAGCAAAATATCCAGAGTAACCTCCCCAAAATGCATCTTGGGGTTCTTTGATTACGGTGGCTCCAACGGCAAGCGCTTCTTTGAATACTTGGTCAACCATTTCTTTTGAAGCAACGTTCTGAGCAAGCGTTATCTCAGAAAGCCCCGGTTCTCCTATAGGAAGTGCTACATCTTTGATTAATGTTTCTTTTGGACAGAGCGCCAACCAAGTGCCTTCCATTTCAAGCATCACATAGTTCTCGCCCTCACTGTAGTTATGTGGCTGAAATCCTAGTCCTTTACAGTAAAATGCAAAAGAACGGTCAAAATCTGAAACGCCCAACGTGATGATGCTTATTTTTGATTTCATTAATTAACAAGTATATCAGCAGTGTATACTCACTTTTGTATTGAGTTGTGAAAGGAGGTGTAAGCGGAATTTGTAATCTGAGCGTGTGGCCCCAAGTTTTGGGGATACGAGGAATGGGCCTAAGTTTTTATGGCTTAGGGATCGGACTTTTGCTGTAAGGCAAAAAGTATCTGCGGAAACCCATCGGCATTCTACTGTCGTGAGATGTACTTCAAACCTTCTCTGTAAAGAGAAAAATAAAGAGTCACATTTGAGTAGCCCGCAAAAAAATTTTCATTTGTTTTTTCGTATTTGTCGTATCACAGGAGAAACCGTATGTGTGGAATATTTGGATATATTGGTACAAAAAATGACGCTGCAGCGCTTGTGCTCAAAGGTCTAAAACTGCTCGAGTATCGAGGCTACGACAGTTGGGGAGTTGCGCTGCGTGCTACTGGAAAACCACAGTTTTTGGTAGAGAAGCATGTTGGGAAAATTGGCACAGCTACTTTGGGTACAAAGTTTGTTGGTGCTAGTGCGATTGGACACACTCGCTGGGCAACGCATGGCGGTGTCACTGTGCAAAATGCACACCCACACTTGGATACAAAAAAACAAATTGCCTTGGTGCACAATGGCATCATCGAAAACTATCAAGAGCTCAGAGATGATTTGCGTGCAAAAGGGTATGTTTTTGTCTCCGAAACGGACACTGAAGTAGCGGTGCAATTGATCTCTTACTACCGTGAGTCCTACGACTTTTTGACCGCAGTCCAACGCGCTGTTCTGGACATTCAGGGACTCAATGCCTTGGTGGTGATGGATCTTGTATCTGATCAGTTGATTGCGGTTAGCAAAGGCTCTCCACTAGCTCTGGGAGTAGATGGTACGGGGCGGTACCTTGCCAGTGATGCTGCTGCTTTGAGCGAATACACAGAGAGTGTTTATTATTTTCAGGAGGGAGATTTAGTTGTGTGTCAGAGCGATAGTGTCGAATTCTATGAAGTTGAAACCCTTACGCAAAAACAAATTCTGTGGAGCAAGCTGGATGTTTCTGCGGAAGACTTGAGTCTGGGTGAGTATCCACATTTTATGATCAAGGAAATTGCAGAACAGCCCAAAGTGTTACAACATGTTCATGACACTGCACACCTGAGTTTGTCAATCTTTGCCAAACAGCTGAGCGATGAACTCGCGTTTGTTGGGTGTGGCAGTGCGTACCATGCCGCCCTGCTTGGAGTCTACTTTTTATCAAGTTTGGCAAAGAGAAGTAGCTCTGCCTACATGGGTAGCGAGTTTGCAGCCGCGCGCTCACTGTTTACGAGTGATGGGTTTGTAACGTTCATTTCTCAGAGCGGCGAGACGATCGATTTGCTCGAGAGTGTCGCGATCCTACAGCAGAACAAGCGCTCGTTTGGCGCCATTGTGAATAGACTCGGTTCTTCGCTAGAGCGAGCCACTGAGCACAAGGTTCTTTTGGGAGCCGGACCGGAGCAGTGTGTGTTGGCAACAAAGTCTTGGACTGCCAAGGTCGCAGTACTCTTTTTGCTTGCACACGAAATGGCTGGAACTTTAGAGCAAGGCAAGAAAGAACTACAAGCGACGATACAAGAAGTCTCGCGCATACTGACCAAGCAGTATCGAGAGAAGTACCTCAGACCTTTGGCGCAAAAGCTGAAAAAAGCCGAGCACTCATTTGTGTTGGGTAGAGGCGCTCTGTATCCGGCTGCCCTAGAGGGCGCGCTTAAAATAAAAGAAGTCACCTATATACACACGGAAGGATTTGCCGCAGGCGAGCTCAAGCATGGAGTGATAGCATTGATTGAGCCAGGTACGCCGTGTATTTTGTTGGCACCCAAAGATTCTAGCTATCAAGATATGATCTCTACCGCAATCGAGATCAAAAGCAGGGGTGGTTACACTATTGGTATTACGGATGAGCCGAATGAAGTGTTTTCGTACTGCTTGCCGATACGGCACACTGGTCTGAGCAGCACCATTGCATATAGTGTGGGCATGCAGCTACTCGCCTACGAGCTAGCACTTCTGCTCGATCGTGATCCTGACAAGCCGAGAAATTTGGCGAAAAGTGTTACTGTGAAGTAGTTGTGTTCAAAACTTCTACGTAGCAGAGGCCTTCCAGGAGTTTTCTAACAATTTGCACTATGTCAAATTCTGAAGCAGTAGACCAGACTGTGAATGAAGTATTGTCTGCTATTTTTACTTGTGGAAGTCCCCTAACAATCTCACCTGGATTTTTTATCAACTCACTTCTAAATGTAAAGTTAAGCCAGACTTGGCACTTTCTTCCAGAATGAGTGTTGCTGATAATTATCATGGGAATGACTACTCTGTTTCTGTTCTCTAACTTCCATTCTTTTAGATAAATTAGTTTTGATTCCTGGTGTTCAGACTCAGGACGTGACATAGAGATTCCTTTCCCCTCAGTGAGTATTCGGGGAGTATAGTACCGTGCTGTTCCGTTTTGAGTTATACTTCCCTCACAGAAATGCAGAGTCCTATACTGAATAACTACCACCCCGTTGTTTCTCAGATTCTTGAAATTCTCGAGAAAAACAATTGTTGGCACGAAACGTTCGAGCACGAGCCTGTACGGACGAGTGAGGAAGCCGCCCAACTTCGTGATGGATATACGCTGGCGCAAGGAGCGAAAGCTATTTTGATCCGAGTAAAGATTTCGAGTACCGAAAAGCGATTTGTGATGCTCGTGATGCCAGGAGACGCTCGCTTTGATTCAGACAAGGTCAAGAAATTACTTGGGGCGAAAAATATTCGTTTTGCGACTGAGGAGGAAGTTTTGGAAATTACTGGCGGGGTTTTGCTGGGTGGTGTGCCACCGTTTGGAAATCTATTTGGACTAGAAGTTTTTGTCGACCCTACCCTCTTGGAGAACGAAAAGATTATTTTCAATGCTGGCGATAAGTCATTTTCGGTGGGGATGTTGGCGAATGACTACGTGCGGCTGGTTGGGCCGACAAAGGAAGGGATTATATAAAGTGCACAGTCCTGAAGCAGAAAACAACAACGAATGTATAATCAGACCAGATGGTCGTTATACTTTGCAATCCCAGGTAGATGTTGCGCTGAGAGCTGGATACAAAACAATTCGCCTCGAGGGTTATTTTTTTGTCGAGTCACCTGCTCCTTTTAGCATGCTGACAATCACTGAAGATATTACGATCGTTGGCAAGGCAATGCTTGATGGCAAGGGTATTGCGCAGCATCTCATGTTTATTGAGGACGGCATTCGAGTTTCAGTGAAGGGATTAACATTTCGAGGAGGCAATACTGAAGCCATTTTTCAAAAAAATGAAGGTCCTTTGGAGAATTCTCCAGAAAAGAGAATGAACATTTTTCGCTTCCTTGATGGAGGTGCAATTTCAATGGGAGAAGCATCGACGGTTAAGCTCGAGGATTGTACATTTATCGACAATTACTCAGCAATTTGTGGTGGCGCAATTTCAAACCTTGGAGGTAGCCTCAGTGCAACTAACTGTAGATTTGAAAATAACAGATGTCAGGATACAGGTGCAGCAATTGATTTACTTTCGGCGGGTTCTTATGCCGAGCTAATGAATTGTGTTTTCAGTGGGAATGAAGCTAATTTGGCAGGAGGTGGAACTTATGGGTCTGTGACAGCATTTCCCGGTACCTTTTTGGTTGCAATCAAGTGCGACTTTATCAATCAGCCTGGTGTACCCATCGATGCTCGGCCGAATCGTCGCGGTCTATCTTTTGTACATACTAATTTCAACGTTATTCACCCTAATGCGCGGCTTATTAATCAAAACCCAGCATCGAACAATGGTGTCCGCAAAGAAATATTACGAAGATTTGCTCGGCTTTTGGCGAGACTTCCAAAATTGGTACGACTAGAAGGCGTTCCGGGAGCAAGTGTGGAAACCAGAAAGAAACACCTACTCGAGTATCAAGCCGCTCTAGAGAATCGAGCTAACTCAGCAACTAATACAACCAAATAATCAGTTGTATCTCTAAATCATCATTCAGATAATTATTTTGGAATTCTTCATGACGAAACAGCCCTCAATTTATCCTCATCCAATTCCTCAAACCTGTCCACGGTTAAATCCGCCTCCAGCAGATCTTCTCTCTCATGTGTCGTCGTCACTGCCACACAAGCACAACCAGCAGCTTTGGCAGAGAGTACACCGTTTCGCGAATCTTCGATGACCACACATTCATCAGCTTTTAGTCCAAGGAGTCTTATCATTTTTTGGTACGGTTCTGGATCTGGTTTGCCTAGTGTAACGTCGTCGGCTGAGATTGTTTGTACAAAGGTATTTGTGAGTCCAAACTCTTTGATTACCAACTCAACTTCGATTCGAGACGCACTCGAAACAAGTGCTAGGGTGAGATCAGTTTTTTCTAATGAGTGAAGTAGCTCGAGAACTCCGGGGAAAGCTTTTTTAGTTTTAGGAAATAATGTTAGATAGGCTTGGCTTTTTTCGACCAAAACTGCGTCAATCGGAAGTGGTACGGAAAAGCGTTCTGCAATGGTTTCAAAACCCGCTCTATCAGTTCTGCCTGCACAACACTCTAAGTACAGTTCGTGAGAGATCTCAATTCCAAATCGCTGCACAACGTGGCTGAATGCGAGCTCATGGATGTGCTCGTCATCAATAATGATGCCGTTCATGTCAAAAATTACTGCTTTGATCATTGGTTTAGTATAACAAAAGCCTCCATCTTCCCGGCGTCTTTCATTTAATAGGAGGTGGAAGCTCAATGCAATCGGTTTCTTCGAGCGTTTCGAGAGAATAGGGACCAAACTTTGTACGTACGAGTTTTGTCACGATGTAGCCGATGCGACGCATCATGCGACGAATCTCATGCTTTTTACCTTCGGACAATACGACCTCAAGAATTGTGCTACTGCCGATAACGTCGAGAATTGTTGCGGAGTCAGGGGCGATATAGCCCTCTTTTAACTTCACTCCTCTGCGCAAGTGCTCGAGCGCTTTGCTGCTGACACTACCGGTAACAGTAACTTCGTAGGTCTTTTGTGTGCCAAAGCTCGGGTGCAGCAAGGTATTGGCGTACTCACCATCATTGGTAAGGAGCAATAAGCCTTCGCTGTCTTTATCTAACCTGCCAACGGGGAAGAGTCGTTCACTCACATCTTTTGGTAAGAGTGAAAGTACTGTTTCTCTACCCTGCTCGTCGGAAGTAGTAGAGACGAGCCCTGCTGGCTTGTAGACGAGAAAATACCTCTTACCCTCTGGCTGGGTGACAAGTTGCTGATCAAACTCTATCTTATCGAGAGCCAGATCGACGCGCTGGCCGATATGGGCGAGTTCGCCATTCACTTTGATGCGCTTGGCAAGAATCATCTCTTCCGCCTTGCGACGTGAGGCAACTCCAGCTTGAGCCAATGCTTGTTGTAATTTTATACTAGGCATGGTGGTAGTATACTCTGTGATACAATTTCCGACGTATGACGATCAAAGCAGGCAACATTCGCAAAGGTATGTACATTCTCTTTAAGAATGCTCCGTATCAGGTGACTAAAACAGATTTTATGAGTCCGGGCAAAGGATCTGCTCTGATGCGCGTAAAGCTCAAGAGTGTGTTGGCAACCGGGACGACCGACTTTACCTTCAAATCACAAGAAAATGTCGAGCAAGTCGAGGTATCTAGTAAGCAGATGCAGTATCTGTACCAAGATGGTGACGAGTTGGTATTTATGGATGGGGGCACGTTTGAACAAATGACCGTGCCAGTGGATTTGGTTGGTGAGCAGCGCAAATTGTTAAAGGAAGAATTATCTGTCTACATTCTCATGTTCGACGAAAAACCCATTGGAGTACGATTGCCAGACAAAGTGACGCTTGTCGTCGCGCACGCCGAAGATGCAGATGGTGGTAATACTGTTGGGCAGGCACGCAAAATGGTGGAGCTCGAAACAGGCCACTCTCTACTCGCGCCACTTTTTGTCAAAACTGGTGACTCGCTGATTATCGACACCGCGACGATGAGTTATTTTTCTCGAGCTTAGGCTGTTGCTTCCCGTTCTATCTCCAGGAGCCGGTTATATTTTGAGACTCGTTCGCCACGCGTGGGTCCGACTTTGATATACGAGGCCCCAACTGCCACTGCGACGTCGACCATACTGGTGTCGTTTGTTTCTCCCCCACCTCGATGGGACGGTACGATCATCAAATTATGTTTTTGTGCAAGTTTGCAGCACTCGATTGTTTCGGTGAGCGTGCCGATTTGATTTAACTTCACGAGTACTCCAGATACTGCAGAAAGTTCGATAGCTTTTTGCAGTCGTTTGGTATTGGTGACCGTGAGGTCATCGCCGATGAGCGGCACAGTAAACTCAGCGCAAAGCTTCTGCATAGCTGGCCAGTTGTCCCAGTCATCCTCGTCCAGCATATCTTCAAAGCTAACAATTGGATATTTCTCGAGCCAAGGTCGGTAATACTCAACCATTTGTTTTGAGTCGTAACTCGTTTTTTCCAATTTCAGATGATATGTCTTATCAATGTAGTACTCGCTTGCTGCCGCATCGATTGAGATGCCGATGTCCTTGCCTGGCTCGTAACCGGCTTGCTTGATCGCTGCAACTAAGTATTCGAGTGGTTTCTCATTTGATGGCAAACCGCTCGGTGCAAAGGCGCCTTCGTTGCCGACATTTGTTGATAGGCCTTCACTATGCAAAATCTTTTTCACCTGATGATATGTTTCGAGTGTCGCCCGGATCTGTTCGTGGGTTGGTTTGCTTCCCATCGCCGAAAGACAGAACTCTTGTAGATCAGTTGAGTTGTCTGCATGTTTGCCTCCCTCGATCGTGACGAGCATTGGTTTTGGTAGCGTGCGGACGGTTGGTAACTTGAATTCTTCAAGAATATAGGTATAGAGCGGTTGCTTGCGACTACTCGCCACTGCTTTGGCGTACGCGAGAGAGATTGCGAGAATTGTGTTGCCACCAAGTTTCTTTTTATTGGTAGTACCATCGATGCCAATCATGGTTTTATCGAGCTCTGCTTGGGTTGTAAATGTTTGCTGGGTCAAAACAGGTTTGAGAATTTCATCCACATGATCGATAGCTGTCAGCATCCCGTTTCCGTTGTAGCGTTTTTTGTCGCCATCAACCAAGACTGTCGCTTCGTGTGATCCTGCCGAAGCACCATAAGGGACTGAGGCCACTCCCGTACTACCATCAGAAAGAGTGAGTTCCACCTCGAGAGTTGGGTAGCCTCCGGAAGCTATTATTTCGTACGCGGTTATGTGAGAAATATGCATGCAACTAGCATAGCAGGTCGAGCAGTTCCTGGTGAAGCAGGCCGTTACTGGCTAGAACTGTCGCCGTATCAAATCCAATTTGTTTGCCATATATGTCTGTTACTGTGCCGCCGGCTTCTTCGATAATGATACTTTGGGCGGCAATGTCCCAGAGCCGAACATGCGCCTCTAGAGAGACATCGATTTTACCTTGGGCGAGTTGTTGAAAACTCCAACTATCGCCAAAGCCGCGAGTCGATTGTGCTAGATATGAAATTTTGAGCAAAGGTGTCAATAGATTTTTTTTGTCAAAATGCTTGATACCGCCGTGACTGACGTAGGCATTTTCTAGTTTTGCTATTTTACTCACTGTAATTTGTTCTGTGCCAACAAATGCCCCGATGCCTTTGGCGGCCTGAGCTCGTTGTTTGAGAATCGGAAAGTTAGATATACCAACAACTGGTTTCCCGTTGTGTAGCATGGCGAGCTCAGTAGAAAAAAGCGGTAGACCACGAACAAAGTTTTTTGTTCCATCAATCGGATCGATGGTCCAGACAAACTCTGCTTCTTTGCTCTCGTCACCCTCCTCTTCTCCAAAGTAGCCATGCGAAGGAAAGGTTTTATGTAAGTGCTCTTTGATGATCCGCTCTGCAGCTTTGTCTGCTGCGGTCACTGGAGTGTTATCTGCTTTCTGTTCAATAGAAAAGTTCTGCTCATGAAAGTACTTGAGAATGACTGCTTCAGCCTTGTCGACAGCAATCTGTGCGGATTTATAGAATTCCTGGTAGTTATTTTCCATTTACTACAACAAAGGTAGCATGCAAAAAAAGCACTGTACATGACCAAAGTCTACGACTGTTGAAGTTGTGAGCTGTATCTGCGAAAATAGTCTGGTGAATTACCGATTTAATCCCCGCCTACTCAAAGCAGCTGTGTATGGTGCCAACGATGGCATTGTTACGACTTTTGCTGTGGTGGCAGGTGTGTCTGGTGCACATTTAGCAGCGAGCATCATAGTTATTCTCGGAATCGCAAACATGATTGCGGATGGCATGGCTATGGGTTTTGGTGATTACCTTGGTGAGCGGTCAGAGCAAAACATGCGTCAAAAGCACACGGGCCACTCTGAATCAAAAGGATTGTGGAAGTCTGGCTTGGTCACCTTCATTGCATTTGTCATTGCCGGATCTATGCCATTGCTGCCCTATTTTGCACGCGCACTGGGAGCACCTATTCCCGAAGATGCACAGTTTAATCTCTCCATTTTTTCAACAGCTGGCGCACTCTTTTTGGTCGGTTCGCTACGCACCAGATTTGAGGAGCGACACTGGATCTATGGTGGTTTAGAGATGCTGGGAGTTGGTGCGATTGCAGCCGTGGCTGCGTATGTGCTTGGCGGGTGGGTCGAGACAATGATTCGCTGATATACAAAATCCTATTGACAATGCGATGTATAGCTTCTTTAGTAGTATTACTAATAACATTCTCACCAAGCAATTTTTGCTGAAGTGAGGGAATAAAGGAGCGACATGCCTGCCGCAAAGAAGAAAGCAACTGCAAAAAAAGCAGTTAAAAAAGCTACAAAAAAAACGGCTGCTAAGAAGAAGTAATTCTTTTAGTTAGTTTTTGGAAAAACGACGCTCATCCAGCGTCGTTTTTTTTGTCCAGAACCATTCCAAAGAGCGCTTGATCATATCAAGGTTGATTACAAGTAAGAGTGAGATTTTAGTTTTGGATGTGAACTTGTGTTAAGACTTATTAACGGTTCTTTATTTTTTACTATCTTAACTAGTTCACTTACTGAAAACATCTTGAGCTCTCTGTTTGCATGGAAAGGGGTTCCAGAGGTGATGTTTTGTAAGTTCGAGAATGAATAATTTCTGATTTTCTTCTCCAACAAATCAAACAGAGTGGCATCGGTTGTTTCATCAAACTTTCGCGCAAACAAGGCTGTGCTTTGCAGTAAATACGGCATATCATTTGCACTAAATGTCTTCGGGCGTAGCTTGATCTCTCCACTTGCAATGAGTGCAGTTGTAGTCAGTGCAGACAATTTTTTTGCTTGATTTTTCGTTCTAAAATCGGGTATCCAGATGATTGCTCGTTTATCATCATTGATAATTTTTCCTGTGAATTGCGTGTTCATCAATACCGTTTGAAAAAAACTTTCATCAGGAATGAGAGTATTTTCTAAACTTTGCTACTTTGGGATTTGTGGTTATAAACTCGCAACATTCTCTACTGAGAATTTTCCATTGTCCACCAATGTAAGGTGTCACATTTGGCAGGAAGTCACGTTTGAATGGTTTGCCAGTAAATCCGGTTTTTGATTCGGTAAAAAAGCTTCTAATTCGGTTGAGAGTGTTAGGACGATCCGTAATTTGATTACTGATCTTCACAAAACTGCTCCCCTGCTGAGTAGTAAGAAATCGTCGAATGTTCTTTTGAGATTGCAGTGGATAATCTTGACCACTCAAATTAATAAAGTACTCCCATTTTTTTATTGAGCGTGAGGAGTTTTTTGATGCCCTTTAGTTCTATATCTACCATGCTATATCCTCCCCAGACAACATTTTGGCATTTTAAAATATGTGCGTTAAAAAATTCTTGTAAAAAAAGCTCAATCTGCTTTCGGTCATTTTTAGCTGCTTTTTTTATCAATATGTATTAGATACTGATTCTTAGAATCATGTATAGCGGAAAAGAGTTTTTTGAATTGGTTGGGATAACGATGTACTAGAATAAAATATGCAATCATACAATGAGGGTATCTGTTAACTCAAACTAACAAGTAGTAATAATTTCGATCAAATGTAAAAGCTTCTGCTTAGAAATGCCTTGGGAGCGCAAAATCAATACGGAGAAACAATAGTTGATTAAGAGTTACTCCATTGTACTATCTTTATCCTATAATAGATATAACGGAAGCAATCACATACCTTTGGGTACTGGATCGGTGAGCAGCCCCACCTTGAGAGTTTAGGTTTTTGCTGTTCTACAACTGAATTTCCGAAATGAGCTCTGCGTTGCCAAGATATGTTTGATTGAGTTCTCCCTCATCTTCTAAAAACCACAGCAGCGAAATTACTGCATTGGCGAAAGTCCAGTTTAGGATATTTTTTCTGTCTAGCCCTAACTCATCAGAAAATTGCAGTACTCTATTTTTTACCATTGATTTGAAATTACTATTTTCGGGCAGATCTGTGAGTGGATTCCGCAGATACGTGCCTACTTCGTATTCTTGATTACCAATTACTCCTTTGGGATCTATGGTAAGCCAGCCTCTTTCAGAAAGCAGAATATTATCATTGTGTAGATCTCCATGAAGCAAGACACTAGTTCTTTCGTCACCATCGTACTGCGAGAAAGTTTCCTCGGCCTCTTCAAACATGCGTACTGGGATTGGTCCAGTTGTAATGTCATAGTTTCGTCGATACTTTTCAAAAGCCTTAGCCCAATCTGACAAAGTTGGAAAGTTAAACACACTTTGGAGTGGAATAGGCTGGTGTATTTTCTTAATTACTTCTGAGACAAGTGAAATTTGTTTGCTGTCAGGTAGAATGTCCCCTATTCTTGTGCCAGGAACCGCCCTCTCTAGAAGCACTGCTTGGTTTACAAGATCTTCTTGAATAACTTTTATAGCTCCAATGCTTGCATACAGTTTCAAGGCATTGATCTCATGAATGAATGCATGATTATTAGGAAAACCGATTTTCAAAACTACTGGCTTACCAGATTTTGTTTTTGCTGGCAGAACGTAGTTATAACTGAGCGGAAAAGGCTCGAAACACTCTAGTTGCCATTTCTCTTCATAGTGCTTGACTAGGTTTGGAAGATTCACTAGCCACGCTTTGCCGTCATTACCAGCAAGTGAAATTATTTTTTTAGAAAACTGCTTGTCCATAAAAATGCTTCGCAAGACTGGTGTCCGCAATTAACATCAGGGTTAATTGTTGTCGCTCGGTTAAGATTGAGTCCATACTATTCTCTTTAGGTAATTTCGTTTAGCTTGGTCAATATCCAATTTATCCCAATGAGTCCTCAATTTTCTTAAAGAAAGTTTTGTATTATTTAG
>JAQBYG010000020.1 GCA_027620445.1 bacterium | reverse complement strand
GTAAGAAAGGTTTCGAGAATTTGCAAAATACTATTAACACATTCGCGAAAGTAGAAAAGTTACCTGCTCACGCAAACTCTGTAACCATCCGCAAATTATAAGTAGGTTACAATAAGAAAGAAAAACATATGCAACAACAACCAATCCAAACCCTGAAAGGCTTCCGTGACTTTTTACCAAAAGAGAAACGCGCTCGCGATTTTGTGCAAAAAAAGCTGATTGCAACGTTCGAAAGCTTCGGCTTTGAACCAGTTGAGACACCTACGCTCGAGTACGCTTCGCTGCTACTCGGCAAGTATGGTGATGAAGCCGACAAACTGGTGTACTCGTTTACCGATCGGGGTGACCGCGAGGTGGCCTTGCGCTACGACCAAACGGTCCCGACGGCACGCGTCCTCAGCCAATACCAAAATGAGCTGCCACGCTACTTTCGCCGCTACCAAGTACAAAACGTTTTTCGCGCCGACAAGCCACAACAGGGTCGTTACCGCGAGTTTACCCAGTCCGACTTTGACATTTTTGGTAGTACCGATCCGATTGCCGATGCCGAGATTCTCGCCTGCAGTTACCAGAGCCTCGCTTCCATCGGCTTCAAAAAAATCGAGCTGCGCGTTAACGATCGCCAAACGCTCATGAGCACGCTCTCGCCGTTTGTGAGTGAGACTGTTGATGTATTTTCGCTCATCCAATCGATCGACAAGTTGGATAAGCAAACTCCAGAGCAGGTAGCGGCCGAGCTCGTCGATAAGGGGCTGACTCCAGACAATGCTGAGGCTGTGCTCACTGCTCTGCAATCAGTGGTGATCTCACCGGAACTGCAAACGATCATGGAGCTCACACAGCAGCTTGGGGTACCAAAAAGCGCCCTGGTTTTTACCCCCACCCTCGCGCGCGGACTTGATTACTACACCGGCATGATTTTTGAAATCATCGTGCCAGAGTCTGGTGCTGGCTCTTGTGGTGGTGGCGGTCGCTATGACAACTTGATCAATCAGCTGAGCGGCTCGAACATCCCCGCTGTCGGCGTTGGCCTCGGGTTTGATCGCATTGTCGAAGCAGCTAAAGCGCTCGATTTGTTACCAAAAGAAATGAGTGGCCTCGATGTTCTTGTGACGGTATTCTCTCCTGAGCTACGCGGTGCATCTGCCAAAGTTGCGCAGTTGCTCCGTGAGCAAGGCAAAAAAACGCAACTCTATCCTGGCACGGGGAGCATCGGCAAGCAGCTGAAGTATGCGGATCAGATTGGCGCCAAATTCGCCGTGATTGTGGGGGAGGAAGAGGTAAGCCAAAACTCGTATATTTTGAAAGATTTGGGGACTGGAGAGCAAAAAAAATTTGAACCATAAGACAACAACCAGCTTCTGTTCTTAAGTTTCAATTACCTTTCTACATTCAGCTAGGTATAAAAGAAAACTACTATCTTCGATCAAATATGGAAGCCAGTCACTTTTTAAGAAAGAGTCGATGGCAAAAATGATACGATCCCTCTTATCGTTTTGTTGAGGTTTCCATGCAGTCAAGCTCTGATACGTGGAATTCGAACTCTTCGGAAAATTGCCATCAAGAACATCTAATAATGAAGTAAGCCAAGATGTTTCCTCTTCAGAAGTCTCCCCAACTTTCAAGGCATTATGGATAGTCTCAATCCATTCGAGCAGCTGAGCTTCTGTATATGCTCTTGGACCTCCACTTTCACCCAACTCAAGTCTACCCATACCAGAAACAAGATTTTGCACTCTAAACGGAGTATCATATATTCTGATTGCGTTGCCCACTCTTTCGCTAGGTGCTCCCTCACATTCAGTATCACCATCTAATCCAAGAAATAAAATGTTCTGATCCATGCAAATTCCAGCAAAATGAGTTCCTCCCTTGGTTCCAGTATGACTTCGTAAAAATTGAACCAAACCTGGTGAAAATCTTTTGTTTTCAACTCGCGAGGAACCTTTTGATTCGATGACAGCTGCTGCGTTGCTAAAATGACTAAACCTCAACTCAAGCTGTTCATCTACAAGACGTGAAATCACCATTGGTGGCACAACAAGGAGATAATTGCTGTATCTCAAGTTCAAACCGAAAAGTGCCTTCATGTCTTGACGCGTGATCATTGCTCTCTTACCTTCTAGTACAATAACCAAATTCCCCTCTCTTACCCCTCGGCCAACTGTGTCATTACCTTCAAACAATTGCCCGCCCATCCCAGGCAGAAATTCTGTCAAGGAACCCTCGTCATCATTCTTCACTATGGGATGACTTTGCAGTATTATCGGCTTATTGTCAGAATTAGTGATTGCAAACTCTAGATAGGTATCACCTTTTTCCCTCGTCATCTGAAGCCAGCCAGAAATTAGTTCCTGCAATTTAACCAAACAATTGGCTGCAGCAAGCCTCAAGTCATCCGTGATTTCTATAGTTGCAACACCAGTATTAGCAACAACGTCTGCATGCGAAAGAGATTGTAATTGAGATTCCAGATCTTCTGCATCGAGCTGCTCCACAGAACTCAAGTCGACTAAAAGTGCATCACCGCCAGAGACAACCCTCGTAGCCATGCCGATAGCGAACCTTAATATTGGTCTTCCATTAAAAACTGTCAATACACCAGAAAATGCCGGAGATACAAAATCAGGATATTTGTCGCCCACTACTCTCTGAATTAGTACACCCATTTTTTCTGGAGGAAATATAGTTGTACGATCAAGACTTTGGCGCACATCTGAAACCAATTCTATCAATCGTTCTTCGTCCTTTTTTCTATCGCCAGTTGGCATAAAGAAATGAGAGTCGTACCGCCCTGTTCCTCCATCTTCGTCGAAGGCTGAAGAGCGCACAACAACAGGGCAGCCTGCTGGCAAATACATCTGCTGCACTACCTCTTGAATATCACTTACTTCGGCACCGATACCAACTCCACCAAGAACCAGCAGGTCGTCAATATCTGCCTGCAAAGATGCTTGTTCAACTAATCGAGTTGTTTTGCGTCCTACCCCTGTACCGTAAAAAATAAATCTATCGCGCCCACTCGGAAACTCATGTTCAAGTGATGGTCCAATCATTATTCTGTATAGTATATCGATGCTGTCAATCTTGTTACGCTTTTACCTAGCTCGATACACCTCTCGCCTATGCCCAACAGCAAAGACAATGACAACTAGCTTTTCTTTGAAAATACGGTAAATGACTCTATACGTGCCAATCCGCAAGCTCCAGAGATTTTTGAGCACGCCCTTGAGGGGTTTCCCCAACGTAGGATCAGCTGCGAGCCTATCTATCGCTGTTGCGATGCGAGTCTGCTCCACGCTTGGTAACTTCGAAAATGATTTCTTGGCGGTACGGGTAAACTGAATTACGTACATTGCTACAAGCCAAGCTCTGCCTTCATGTCTTCCCAGCTACTTACATTTCCTGCAACTACATCAGCCTTGCTCTGCTCGATCGCTTCCATTGCTTCGGAATCAGCCAAAACACTTACCGTCTCTTCGAGATACTCGAGCTCTTCTGCGCTGACTAATGCTGCGCGAACCTTGCCTTGTACAGTGATGAGAACTTTGCGAGACAACACGGCCGCATCATCTACCAAACTCGGTAGTTGCGTGCGCACTTGAGAAATTGGTAAAGCCTGGATACTACTCATAAGAATGATTGTACAACTTCTTGTACAAATTGTGTAGTATTCGAGTTCGCCAACATCCAACTTTCCTTTCCCACCCCTTGTGTTATAATCTCCTTTCGTTATGAAACACGTTCACGCCGACTGGCACGATGAATGCAAAGTTACTTGTAGTTGTGGCAACACGTTTGTCATCGGTTCTACTACTACCGAGCTGACTGTCGATATTTGCAATAAGTGTCACCCTTTCTTCACCGGTGAGCTCAGATTTGTAGATCGCCAGGGTCGTGTCGATAAGTTTTTGAAGAAAATGGCAGCCGCCAAAGTAGATCCAAAAGCGAAAAAAGCCAAGAAGTCTGATGATGGTCCAGCACAATCTTACCAAGAGATATTGCGCAATCAACAGACTGCCATCCGCTCTGCCTCCAAGAAGCCAGCGGTCCAGTAGCTTTCTTCTGCTACACTAGCCTTATGTCAGATTCCCCGTATCAAGCGCAGCTAGATGAACTTGCGGCAAAAATTGCCGAAACCGAGTTGCTGGGTACAGACCCAGAGTTTGCCGAGATGGCTACACAGGAAATCGAGCGGTTGCGTGCCGAAAAGCAAATGCTCGAGGACGCTGCTAGCCAATTTGCAGCCGAGAGTGGTGCTGCAAATGCAGACGAACCAACCAAGGGGCCGTGCACTATCGAGATCCGACCTGGTGCCGGGGGCGACGAAGCCAAGATTTGGGCAAACGACCTCCTGAGAATGTATCTGCGGTTTTGCGAAGCGCAGCGGTTTGCAGTCACGTTTATTGATGAGTTAATTGTCAAAATCCGCGGCAGTGTTGTCATCGGAGGCGTGACGCTGTCTGCGTTTGAGACCTTTCAATTTGAATCTGGCGTGCACCGCGTCCAGCGGGTGCCAGAAACAGAGTCCCAGGGAAGAATCCATACCTCGACCGCCTCTGTGGCTGTGTTGCCAGAGGTAGCCCAAAGTATTATCGAAATCCGCGACGAGGATATCGAGTGGCAGTTTATGCGCTCGAGTGGCGCAGGTGGTCAATCGGTCAATAAAACAAGTAGTGCGGTTCGCCTCACCCATAAACCCAGTGGTTTAGTCACGACTGCCCGCCAAGAAAAGAAACAGGAGCAAAATCGCAAAATTGCCCTCGAGCTGCTGCGCTCCCAACTCTGGGAAATCGAAGAAGAAAAACGCCAAATTACCCTTGGGGCAGCCCGCAGCGCAATCGGCCGCGCCAAGCGTGCCGAAAAAATCCGCACCTATAACTTCCCGCAGAACCGCATTACCGACCATCGCAGCAAGCAATCTTGGCACAACTTATCTGGTATTCTTGATGGCAATCTCTTGCCTGTTCTAGAAGATCTCTATCCCGCACTCACTGCTGAGGAGCCGTCTGCGGAGCCTGTAGAGTAATCTCTACTTCTGCAAACTGCCCTTCTCGCCAGTAGCGGACAGTTATTACCTCACCGATTCGTTTTTTGTTCAGCACCACTGCTAATGGTTGGTCTTTGATTAGCTCGCCGTTGATGGCGGTGAGTATGTCACCAGCTCGCAGCCCAGCGGCATCTGCCGATGCACCAGGCGTAACTTCGACCAGGTACGCTCCCTGCGGCACGTCGTTGAACAAGGCAGCTTGTTCGCTAATTGGACGGTACGAAACTCCGAGAAACGGTCGATCAAATTGACCAGTTTCGTTAAAGTTGGCTACCGACGTTTTTACCACGTTGATTGGGATAGCAAAACCGATGTTCTGCGCCCCGGCTGTTGAGGAGTGGACCGCCCGAATTTCCTGGATTGATCGCCGCATCTGTTTGGATCACTCCCTCTAGCATTTCCAAACTAGTGAAACCATCGCCAGCCTCAATTCCGCGCCCAAGACCTGAAATCACCCCAGTCGTAACCGTATGGCGGAACTCACCAAGGGCTGTGCCAATCGCGATTACACTCTCCCCGACTCGAATTTGATCGGAATCCCCCAGCGGCAGTGCCACGTTTGGCAAGCCTTTAACTTCTAGAATTGCAAGATCATTGATTGGATCGCGGTAGATTTTAGTGACTTCGTACTCTTTGTCTTCGCTATCAATCACCTTGAAGGTAGCGCTGCCGTCGGAAACGACGTGTTTATTGGTAACAATCAGATTGGTGCCAACAATAAAGCCTGTGCCGATATCACGCTCAATCTCATGGAGCTCTGTCTGGCCAAGTTAAAACCGAACAGAGAGTTGACTGACGGCGACAACACTCGCTGTTGTTTTTTGATCGAGACTGTCACAACTGATTGGGATGCTGCCGCCACAACATCGGGAATGGTGAGCGGATGGCCGGTATCTATCAACTGGCCGAGGGAGGAAGTTGTACCCTTACCCAGGTTAGAACCAGTTCGGGGTGATATCCAATCAAGTGGCTTAATGACGAACACTCGATCTGCCAAACCACCAGCAAAAAAAGAAATGAGAAGCACTACCGAGACAGCTAAACCAAGTAGGAATGGACGAACGGATGCTGGTACTTGCATAGACTCAATTTTAAAGCGCTTTGATCGCTGCGGTCAACTGCTCATCTTCTGGCGTTTTTTGATCATCCTGGACTTCTACATCGACTGGTATGCCTTCTTTATGAATCCACTCGCCATTTGGCATCACCCAACGCGCAATGGTGATGTGCATGACCCCTTCGTTCTTGAGGGTGCGCACATCTTGAACCGTTCCTTTGCCAAATGTTTTCTCGCCGATCAATTTTGTCTGTAGCTGTGCGTTCAGAGCACCCGCCACAATTTCTGAAGCAGAGGCGCTGCCACGATTGACCAAGACAACAGTCGGGATACCAACCAAACGCGCACTCCCGAGCGACTTGAAATCCTGATTTTGTAACCGGCCTTGTTGTGACACCACCGTGCCGGATTTGATGAACTCACTCGCAACAGCAATGGCACCATCAAAGAAACCGCCGGGGTTGTTGCGCACATCAAGCACAATGCCGTCCAGTGTTTGTCGCTCAGCAAGAATTTTCGTCACAACTGCGTCCCACTCACCGTCAGTTCTGCCACCGAAGCGAGAGAGTTTGATATGCGCGACACTCTTGCCACCCTGCTCCACGATCTCAAGCTCGACGGACTTCACTACAATCTCGCCGCGAGTAATGGTCACGTCAAATGGCTCGTTGCCGTTGTTGTCGCGAAACAAGGTCAGGACGACTGGCGTACCTTCTGGGCCGCGGATTTTTTCAACCGCATCGAGAATCGACAGATCAGCGGTCGTCTCGTCGATACCTTTTGCCTCGTCCTTAATGCGCAAAATCAAATCTCCCGCTTTCACTCCTGCCGCCTCTGCTGGACTGCCAGATAGGGGCGACATGACTGCGAGTGTGCCATCGACAAACCCAAGCTCGATACCAACGCCAAAAAAGGCGCCGGCCAAGTCTTGCGTCGAACGCTCTGCATCTTTGGGATCTAAATATATAGTGTAGGGATCACCGAGGGCCGCGGTCATACCAGCAATCGCGCCATCAGTCATAACTTTGGGATCCAGCTTCTCGGTTTCTAGATAATCAGACTCGAGGAGATTCCAAGCTTCCCAAAAGTGAGAAAAGTCAACTTCACCGACACTTGTTGGTATATCAGTGTTAATGAGTGACCCAAGCTTCGTCGTTGACATGGTCTCTCGAACACGCTCGTTGCTCACAAAACGACCAACAACATTCCACTGGAACTGCAAGGCAGCACCAAGCGTCACGAGAAAAAATGTGGTAAGTACTCGAGCAATAAAACGCAGTGAAACCTTCATAAGCTCCACTATTGTACTTGGAAGTACTTACTTGAGAACTAGGAGAATTAGAGCGTCTGCGTAAATGGCAACAGGGCAAGGTGACGAGCACGTTTGACAGCGATTGTCATCCTGCGTTGCATTTTTTGCGACAGACCAGTCTCTGGTCGAGTCAAAATCGCTCCCTGCTCGGTCAAACATTGGCGTAAGATGTCAACTTCCTTGTAGGAAAATGACTCTGCTATTGGCGAAGTTCGCTTGCGGATAATTTTTCGTGGTTTGCGCTTTATTGGCATACGTTTTCTTTCTTATTACTACCTAAAATGGGACATCATCTGCGATGTCTTCGGCACTCATGGTTTCAACTGGTGCCTCTACTTGCTTTTTACTTTTGGTTTTTTGTGCTGCTGGGGCTGGAGTTGGCGCTGCGCCATCATCACTGGCATCACCGGTGCTATCATCCGAGCTAGCTTGATACGAACCACCACCAGATCGGGACTGTAAGAGCAACATGTTCTCGAGCACGATCTCGGTTGTTTTGCGCTCGACACCATCCTCACCCTTCCAATCTCTGGTTTGCAGTCTACCCTCGACATACACTTTGTCACCCTTGTGGAGCAACTGTCCGCAAATGTCGGCTAACTTCGACCAGGCAACAAGGTTGTGGTAATCGACTCGCTCTTGTTTCTCGCCTCCATCGGTTGGGGTCCAGGTGCGATTGGTTGCCACGCTAAAAGAACACACTGCGGTACTATTTGGCGTGTAGCGTAAGTTTGGGTCTCGGGTGAGATTGCCAATCAGCTGTACTTTGTTGAGAGATCTGGTAGCCATATCTTCCTTTTCGTCTAACGGTTACTATTTATGTACTCTACCTTCGTAGTATGACATAAACTGTAGCGCGCTACTTTGCCGCTTCGACTGTCTCCTTTTGCTCTGCTGGCGCTGCCTGCACCTCTTCTGCAAGAACGAGTAAGTGTCTGATAATTCGAGGGAAGTTGTGTAGTTCAAACTCACATTTTGCAATCTGCTTTGGCGCTGTGGAAACAACCCAGTGTTGGTAGTTTGCTTCTGTGTGACGGACACCCTGACGCTTGACGGTGTATGCCAAATTCTTTCGACCCCAGTCTGCTTCGGAAGTAATTGCGATCTTATTCTTCTTGAGAATCTCGCGCAATTCGCCGAGGATTGTCGTCATCTCATCACTGGTGAGCGAGGCTGGCAACAGCATCGTCAACTCGTACGAACGAATCTCTTTTTTTGGTAAAATTTTTAGTGACATGTGTGCTCCTTGTCGCGCCTAGCTCGTGAGCTACTGGTTCTTTTGTTATTAGAACAAAAGACGAGATTGGCGTTTGTTAGGGTGGTAGTATAGCACACCCCTGGACTAGATCTTACTTCCCAATCAAAAACTCGACCACATCGCCTTCTTGCATGATGTAATCACGCCCTTCCGTCCTGAGCTTTCCAACTTCCTTAACACCCTTCCAACCTTGATGCTGGACGAAATCGGCAAAACTGGTGACCTTTGCACTGATCATCAGACGCTCAAAATCGGTGTGGATGACGCCTGCTGCCTGGCGCGCAGCGATTCCCTGGCGGATAGTCCAGGCTCGCACTTCCATTTCTCCTGCAGTCAAAAAGCTTTGCAACTTCAGCACTTTGTAAGCGGTACTTATTAATCTGTCGAGCCCGGCCTGCTCCAATCCCAGATCAGCCAGGTATGCCGTGCGATCTTCATCAGATAACACTGCTAACTCACTCTCGATTTGATTACACATTACAACAACTCGTTCGGGATCAACGCCGAGCTCACTCGCGAATCGCTCAGTAGCCTTGTTGATATCGCCTCCCAATGCCGACTCGCTCACGTTGATGACGTACAGCTCATCTTTTGCTGTGAGGAGCGAAAGGTCTTGCAAGACCATCGCTATTGTTTCGGGTGTGAACTGGGCAAGTCCATACTCCCCCATTTTTTGTTCGGAATGGAGAATTTGATTGATGCTCAGTGCATCTGAAAGTATGTTTTTAAAGGCTGTGATGATCTGCCAACGCTCTTTGGCAGCGCGATCGACGCTCCCTTTTGGCTCCGGCTGCTTTTCGAGCGTCGCTAAATCGGCTAGCTGCAGTTCGAGTCGGACGGTGTGCAAATCCTCTTTTGGCGAGACTGCGCCCTCGCGAATCACGTTCTCATCGTCAAAATCGCGCAGGACGTGACACACAACTGCGGCCTCACGGATGTGCGCCAAGAATTTGTTACCAAGACCCTCACCTTGCGATGCACCTTTGACCAAGCCAGCAATGTCGACAAACTCGACCGTCGCGGGCTTGAGCACCGTAGTCTTGACGATTTTCGCTAAAACATCGAGTCGTGGGTCTGGCACCGGCACGATACCAATATTTGGTTCTATAGTTGCAAAGGGATAATTGGCCGCCAACGCTTGCTGCTCCTTGAGGAGCGCGTTGAACAACGTTGATTTGCCAACATTTGGTAGTCCGACGATGCCAACTTGCAGTGCCATGGGGAGATTGTATCACCTACCAGATCGTTTCGACCGGCTCATAGCCGTGCATTCGTGCGTCCTTGGTAACAAGAGGGATGCCGAGCAACTGGGCAGTCGCCAAAATAAATCGATCGACTGGATCAGCATAGGGATAATTGGCTAATTTCATTGATGTGCGCACGATAGTAAAATCCAATGGTTGAACAGTTATTTCTGGTAATGAAGTGACATCATGAAACCACTGCTCAGCTCCGCCTTCAAGTGCGATGCGTTTTTTTTGCTCAAGTAATGAAATCTCCCAAACACTAACTGCCGAGATAAGGATACTATTTGTCTTTTGAGCAATCTTGATTTGCTGTTTCGCCCTCACACCCAAATTTTCAGGATTTGATATCCACCACAACAGCGTGTGTGAGTCCAAGAGAATCACTGAAGGGCCTCCCAGTCTTCAAGACCTACAGGCTCAAGTGGATCTGTATAAAACAGCAGTGAATTAGCCAATTTTTTCCTAATTGCTTCCGATTCATCCTCATACGGCATAACCTGTGCAACCGGTTTTCCTTTGTGGGTAATGATGAGCCTCTCTCGCTTTAGCTCTACCAAACGCAAGTACTCGAGAGCCTTTGGTTTAAATTGTGATTTTGAAATAGTAACTGCCATCGTAGTGACTATACTAACATAGTCATTTGAAGAACGTTGCAGCATCACATTTCAGCAACTGTAGCGTGGTAAGAGGTTGTTACCTCAAATATTCCCGCAACTGCAACCGAAATCCTGCAATTTCTCGCTCCTCGAGCAACCGCGAGGTCTTCTCTTCATTTGCCAAAAAAGCTGCAATTGTATGCTCATCGATCAAGACGTCGTAGTTAGACTCGATGATGGTGATGTGCCGATCGGTTCTCTGATCAGTCTTTGCAAGCACAGTACTTCCCTCGTAGCCATCCGCCCAAAAGCCAGTCAAGATTGGCAGTGGAGCACCGGTTCGCGCATGGTACTGCTCAAAAAGTGAGGCCCAGACAGTATCCACGCCGTATGGGCTACCCAACACGCTTAGTGTAAATGGCTCATCATCGCCGGCGAGCATATACGCCGTTTCGATTAGCTCTAACTTTTCAGAAAAAGTGATGCCGGACTGGACAAGCTGCATGCCCGCAAATGGCTTGCGACTCACTTTTGCATACTGCAGCTGAAAAAAGAGTGTGAGAACAACTGCCATCATCATTCCGAGAGTAAAAAGACGGTAGCGCACAAACCAAGCGCTCACTGCCATGCCTGCCAGCAAAATAATAGGGAAAAGCACCGGAATATTGACAAAAACCGCATCTACAAAACGAAAGCTAAAAAGCAAACTATGACTAAACGTAATTGCTAGGAGATACATCAACCATGGCTGTCGGTGTCCTCTTTTGTACGAGATAAGTAAGCTCAACACTAGGAAAATGAAGAAAAACAAACCCATGGTCGGGGTTAGTCCACCAACCAGCTGCTGGGTTGTCACTCCAATATGATCGAGGTACTTGGTCAAACCAAAACTTGGTGCCACAGACTCTCCCGCATGATCACCAAGAAACTCGGTAAAAAAAGTTTTGGTTCCTAAGAAGCCAAATTTTAGTTCTGCAAGTAAGTAGGTTACGGTACCTATGATCAAACCCAAGCCAAATTTCGCAGCCACACGTACTGGCGTTTTCACAAAGTAGAAATACAAGAGGCTCAGTGGGATCAGATAGATTAAGAAAAATTCTCCCTGAATCGCTAAACCCAAACTCAGCCCAGCAGCTATGGCTAGCTTGCGCCGATCGATCACTCGCCAAAAAAAGTAGTAAAACCAAGCTAGTGGTGCAACCGAAAACGAGAGGTTGCTAATCCAACGAGAGTACTCAATTAGTTGATACGAGATAGCTGCAAGTGACAGAACCATCAGCGCATCAGTGACATTTCTTCGCCATGAGTATGCCAGAAGAGTGAGCGGAATGAGTGCGGTCAGATTCCAAATGATCAATGTAAGTGCTGGCAAATTAGGGTCACCCTGAGAAAAAAAGTATGCAGGTGCCAACAAATAATATGTCAACACCCCATGCCGCAAACCAAAAAACTCAGTCTGCGGACCAACCAGCATTAGATTGCGATCTTCGATGATTGAGCGAATCGTGTACGCATCTCGAGCCTGGTCGTACGTCCAGAGATAATTATCAGCTCCAGGATACAGCCGCAAACCAAACGCCAACAGAAAGAGACCAGCCACAGCGATACGTTGTCTCAATGAAAGTGCGCAGATAAACTCCTGAATATCCGAAAAAAATGCATTCATCGCTATTCTTCCTGTTCTTGCTTGACCACGTACAACATAATTGTGGGAGTAATTGTATACGAAGCAACTACCTTCTGCCCTCCCGATACTCGATCCCACCACGCGTCGACGAGTTCTCTTCGATCATCTACCTCAACAACTAAAAATGTCTGCTCGCTCTGCCCCTTGCTCTTTGCAGGCGACCATTGCGCCGTCGAGTACTCATCTAAGTACAAGGTTTTTTCTGGTTCGTATGAAATCTCAACTGGCTGATACGCAGGATTTGCCATTTGTTGGCGATAGTGCAAGATCTGGTAAGTGTAGTCATACAACTCTGGAATATAGTGGTATGCAACAAACGGCTTGCCCTGTGATATTTCTGTAATTTTCTTTACCACGGCTTGTTTTGCGGCATAGGCGTTCTGCGTCTGCAAAAACTCCTGCCGAGCCGAGAAGCTCTGCCAAAGTTGCACCGTGGCCAAAATCGAGATTGCGGCGACAACTTGTTTTTGAGCAATGCAAAACTTGTTAACAACTGTTGCCAAAACGACCACCCAGTAAGGTATAAGACCAACAAAGTAATACGACTTCGCAGGTAGTACTAGATACAGCAAAAATGAACCAACAATCATAAGCAGTGAGAGGGAAAGAACGAGGTTGGTTTTACCAACACCTTGATCCCGCTGCCTCCACCACTGCCAACCGAACACTCCAATCAAAGCTCCTCCCGCCAATGGGATTTGAACTGGCAAAGCACTTGTGGCGCTCTCGATCACATACTTTCCTATCTCGATCACACGGATAAAGCCGGTCGCATTTTGCCCCACCCGTGCGGACTCTGCCCCGTACTGTGAAATAAACAACCATAACTGTGCCGTTTGGTGAAAATCATGGCGAAACTCGAACAGAACTTGTGGTAGAAATGGCGCGGCAAATACGCCTGCAAAAATCAACAACTGCTGCCAGCGATATCTCTTCAGCTCACTGCGCAAAGCAAACAAAACAAGCGGCAACTGCACAACCGCAAAAGCAGGTTGAAAATGGAAACTGAGTGAAAGAGTTGCAACAAGAGCAATGACTAGCCATACATGCTGTCTGTCTTTTGAACGACTCATCGCCTGTGCTAGAACGAGAATGATCAAACTGGTAATGCTGGTCAAGTACGGCGACCAACTCGATTGTTGTGCGCCAACAAGTCCAACACTCGTCGCCATCAACAAGGATGTCTTACTATCAAAAACGCGAGAGGCTACATACACTGCCAAAGCTGCAAACAGAATAGTTGTCAAAACACCCGCTATAGGATGAAAGTCTAAAACTATATTGAGCGGCAAAGCCAAGTAGTACCAAACTGGACCATAATAAAGACCTGGTATGCTCGTTTGCGCCCCCAACAGCGCCGGCTTCATGAGCTCCCACATCTCCCAAATTGCAAGACTATCGCGCGCATGATCGTACATGAAGGGAAATGCACCTCCCCAGACGGGAACTAAACGGAGTACAACGGCAAATAAAACAATGAAAATACTATTTTTCACTCGGGATAATCGCCCAACAAATGAGGTACGGGATAATGCCAGGTAAGCCGCCGGGGAGTAACAACAAAACCCAACCGATTCGCACCAAAGCGACATCAACACCCCAATAATTTGCAAGTGCTGCAGCGACGCCAGCAATCTTCTTTCCTTCCCTCGGTAACACCAATTTTCGCTTCATTTTTGACATAGCCCTTAGTATAGCAAACTGCGCATCGACTATTTTTTTCTCTGGTACCAATAGGCGGCAAGCAGTGTAGTAACCGGCACGGCCAAAATAAGACCGGTGCTCGCTACCAGCGTTCTGACAATTTCCTCCGCTATGATCTCCGCATTCACAATCTGTGCAAAAGGACTCGGGTTATTGGTAAACAGTAGTAAAAGTGGCAAAGAAGCTCCCGCATATACCAACACCAAAGTATTAATCAGGGATGCAATATGATCTCGACCAACGCGCATCCCCCTTTGAAACAGTTCAAAAAAGCCGTATCCCTTATTCGCTTTTTTCAGCTCGGCAACGACACTTGCCTGAGAAATGGTAATGTCATCGAGAATACCAAGCGAGGCAATAATCATCCCGGCAAGCAGCAAACCACCAATTTGTACCGCTCCATCCATCTGAAACTGCACAAACGCAGCTTCCTCTGATCCAAATCCTGTCAGGTGAGTAATTTTGACAGCAAATGTCGCCAACAAACCAGTCAACAGCAGGGTAAAAACGGTCCCTATTCCTGCGATCAGCGTTTTTGGCTTGAATCCATGAGAAAGTGAAAAGGTCACGGGAATGATCATCGCTGCACCGAGAATCGCGGTCAGAACTGCGCTGCGACCCGCCAACAACTGGGGCAAAATAAACGCAAACAAAACGAAAAATGAAAATGCCATGCCGAGTAATGACGCAGCACCCCACCTACCACCAACCGCTATGGCAAGGGCTGCAAACAAGAGAAAAAGTACCATAAGTCCATCTCTGCGCACATGATCAGTGATATAAAAAACGCTCCCATCATTCTCCAAGTTCTGCGAGTGCAACAACATGACTTTGTCACCCTGTTCATACTGAGGTTTCTCGGCGGTAGAAATGGCATCGTGTACGACCGAGACTACCTCGCCCTCCAGAGATCCTTGATATATTTTTACAGATAGATCTTGGTAGATATATCTCTGTCCTGTAGGGTCGGTTTTTGTTCTATTTGAAACCGAGACAATTTCGCCCTCCAAAAACTCATCTTGCGCAGTTGTTTCTCCTTGGACAAAGCCTGGAAAAGCGAAATAAATAACTGATAGGAACAACAAAATTGGTTTTAACATGGCTTGCTATTCGTTTGCATGCGGTACCAATTGCAAAATAAGCAACATGCAGAGAATACCCACCAGGAGCGGGACAGCATTCTTAAAACTCTTTTTTCCCTCGTGGGTAACATGGGGTAAAAAGTCTATCGCACCTAAGTACAGGAAAATGCCTGCCGAAATCGCAATCGCAATGCCAATTATGGTTGGATCATCAATTAAGAAAACCGCCAAGAAGGCTCCCACAACAGTTGCCAATGCTGAAACAAAGTTG